>NZ_CP011994.1:3070000-3370000 GCF_001632845.1 Ectothiorhodospira sp. BSL-9
GGAAATGCTCTGGTCTCCCGTGGGCCATCTGAGCGACAAGATCCGCTTGCTGCATCTCCGGCACCGCTGCCTCCAGGGCGATCTGAACGATCTTTACCAGCGCCACGAACGGGATGCGATCACTCACCTGGAGGAACTGGGATTCTCGCAACGGATCATCGACCGTTTCTTCAAACCCTTCTTCAGCGGTGTGTTCTTCGAGCCGGAACTGCATGTTTCATCCCGGGCCTTCGAGTTCGTGTTCAGGGCGTTTGCCCTGGGTGATACGGCCCTGCCGGCCAGAGGCATGGAACAGATCCCCCAACAACTGGCCGCCCGCCTGCCGGAGGATACGATACAACTGCACACCCGTGTGGAGCGGATCGAGAACAACCTTCTGCACCTGACCTCAGGCGAGGTACTGCGGGCCCGGGTCATCGTCATTGCAACGGAAGGCCCGGAAACCGCTCGACTGCTGGGGCAGAATGCCGCCGATGTACCCACCCGTGGAACCACCTGCTTTTACTTCTCCGCCAACCAGGCTCCCATCGACGGGCCGTACCTCATGCTCAACGGCGAGGGCAAGGGCTGCATCAATAATGTGCTGTGCCCATCGGGTCTCTCCGAACACTATGCACCGCCCGGCAAGACGCTGGTGAGCGTCAACGTACACGGCGCTGACCATGAACTGGATCAACTCGAGGGCCGGGTGCGAGGCGAATTGACTGCCTGGTTTGGTGATGAAGTCCCGGGCTGGCAACGGCTGGCCGTGTATGCCCTGCCCCATGCCCTGCCGGTGCAGGCACCGCCGGTTCAAAACCCGGCCGAAGTGCCGCTTCGGCAACGCGCAGACGTCTGGACCTGCGGGGAATACGGTTTCGCCCCCTCAATCCATTGGGCATTGCACCGGGGCCGGCGCACCGCGCAGGAGATCGCCGCCACCGGGCACTGACCTTACAAGCCTCGGGGTTTTGTCTATACTCAGGGGATTGAACCCCACGGGAAACCCGCACAGCAGGAAAGGCGCCGCTTATGGTCAAAGCCCAATCCAGGACACTCATCAAACGTCCGCTGGAGCAGGTATTCAGTTTCATCGTGGATGACTTCATCAAGAACTACCCGCGCTGGTCACCCGAGGTCAAATCCCTGCGTGCACTCACCAGCGGTCCGCTGCGACCGGGTTGGACGGGGCATCAGGTACGCGTGGACCAGGGTCGGCGGACCGAGGCCGAGTTTCGCGTAGTGGCACTCGAGCCCGGATCACGCGTCTCCTTTCGCGGCATCAAGGATCCTTTCCGCATCGACTATGAGTTCACCCCCCGGGATGGACACACCGAACTGACCTTTACCTTTGAACTGGCCAAGCTGGGTTTCGCCATGCGGCCTTTCGAAAAGCTCATCCGCATTGCCGTGCAGGAAGGTACCGACAGGACGGCGCGGAACATCAAGGGTCTGGCCGAGACCGAGCTGGAACCACTCAGCCCGACCCCACCCCCAGGCTGAAAATCGATTCTCTTACCGGAGTCATCGCACCATGCAGTTCACCGCTGAAAAAGACCCGGGTCTGATCCCTTCCGTGCTGGCCCAGATCCTGGACACCTGCGTCAACGGCGTCACCCTGTCGGACCCGGATCAACCGGACAACCCCATCGTCTATGCCAACTCGGTCTTTGAGCAGCTCACCGGTTACAGCCAGGAGGAGATCCTGGGCCGCAACTGCCGTTTCCTGCAGGGCGATGAACATGATCAGCCGGGCCTCGACGAGATCCGCAAGGCCCTGGCGGAGCATCGGCAGGTGGAAGTCACCCTGCGCAACTACCGCAAGGATGGCGCCCTGTTCCACAATCGCCTGAACATCCGACCGTTGTTCGACTCCGAGGGGAACCTCATCTATTACCTGGGGGTGCAATACGACGTCACCGACCTGGTGGAGGCCCAGGCGGAAGTCGCCCGCCTGGAGGGCCTGTTGAAGAAGGACGCCGGCAAGGCCTGACCCTTACACCGGTTCCTCCTCGATCTCACGGGTGCGCCGGCCAAAACCACGGCGCTCCAGGAAGTTCTCCACCAACGAGTAGGCGATGGGGATCAGCAGCAAGGTCAGCACCAGCGCGGCAATCATGCCGGCGATGATGGCTGCCGCCATGGGCGCATTGGTCTCCGCCCCTGCCCCAAAGCCCAGGGCCGCCGGCAACAGGGCCAGGATCAGGGTCAGTGAGGTCATCAACACGGGGCGCAGCCTGATGGGGCAGGCCTCCTGAAGGGCTTCATCCACGCTCAGACCCCGATTGCGACGGTACTGATTGGTGAGATCCACCAGCAGGATGCCGTTCTTGGTGACCAGTCCCATGAGCAGCACCATGCCGATCATGGAGAAGATATTGAGGGTGAATCCACCCACCCACAGACCGACGATACCGCCCACCAGGGCGATGGGCTGGGCCGCCATGATGATCAACGGCTGGGTGAAGGAATTGAACTGACTGGCCAGCACGATATACACCAGTGAAACCGCCAGGAACAGCACGAACAGCATGGCGCCAATGGCCCGCTGCATCTCCTCGGCCTGCCCCATCAGTTCCACGTTATAACCCAGGGGCAGCACGTCGTCGCCAATGGCCTGCAGCTTTTCCACCGCCTCGCCCAGGGGCATGGTCGGGCTGCCATAGAATTCGGCCGAGTAGTTCAGGTTGTAGCGGTTGATCACCGCCGGCCCGATCCCCGCTTCCATGCGGGCCACGGTATCCAGGCGCACCAGTTCCCCATTGCCCGACCGCAGATACAGTTTCTGCAGATCGTCGGGGCGGGTGAAGGCATCCTCGCGGCCCTTGAGCCGAATGTCGTAACGCTGGCCGCCATCGTCCGGGTCGTTGAAACGCGCCACGTCGATACCACCCACCATCACCTCCACGGCCTGAGCCACCTGACGGGCGGTCATCCCCAGATCGCGGGCCCGTTCACGGTCCACGTTCAGGGCCAGTTCCGGGCGCTCCAGGTCCAGTTGCATGTCCAGACGCCCCATGCCATCCACCTCTTCCAGGCGCGAGCGCATTTCGCGAGCCAGGCTGGCCACTTCGGTCAGATCGGGCCCGGTGACGGCAAACTGCAGCGGATCACCCCGCTGCCCGGGCACAAACGGCACCTCGGTGGCAAAGGCCCGCACACCCGCCAGTTGCCCGAGCTTGGGCGAGATACGGTCAATCACCTCCTGCTGACTGGCGCTGCGCTCATTGCGGGGCACCATGCGAATGAATGAGATCCCCTCGTACACCTGCCCCGCATCCCCCAGACCAATGGCCGCGAACATGCGATCCACCTCGGGTTGATCCAGCACGATCTGTTCAATCTCGGCCATGCGCCGATCGGTGTAATCGATGCTCGACCCCTGCGGGGTCTGGAAGATGACCACGAACTGCCCGGTATCCTCGGAAGGCGCAAACTCCCCACCCACCCGGGGGAAGATCAGGCTGCCCACCACCACAAGCCCCACCAGCGATGCCGCCAGGACCGACCAGCGCCAGTTCAACCCCGCAGCAAGGCTTCGCCGATAAACGGATTCCAGACCCCGGAAGCCCTTTTCCAGGGCGTTGTACACCGGGCCATGCTCGGTACGCACCGTCAGGAACCGGGAGCACAGCATGGGAATCAGGGTGAGGGCCACGAGACTGGAGGCCAGCACGCCGAAGGTGACCACCACGGCAAAGGATTCAAAGAACCGCCCCACCGTCGCCTCCAGGAAGATCACCGAGGCGAAGATGGACACCAGGGCAAGGGTGGAGGCAATCACCGCGAAGAACACCTCCTTCGAACCGGAGATGGCTCCCTTCACCGGCCCTTCCTTGTATTGCTCCCGATGCCGATAGATGTTCTCCAGCACCACGATGGCGTCGTCCACCACGATGCCGATGAGCAGCAGCATGGCCAGCATGGTGATGGAATTGAGGGTGTAGCCAAAGAAGTACACCACCGCCACGGCCGCCATCAGCGAGACGGGGATGGACAGGGCAATGATCAGCGTGGAGCGCAGATTCTTCAGGAACAGCCACATGACCAGCGCCGAGAAAATAATCCCCAGCGCAATGGTGAGGTAAAGCGAGTCGATCTGCTCCAGGATGAACACCGACTCGTCGGAGGAGATGGTGATCTGCATCCCCGGCGGCAACTGGGGGCGGATCTGGTCATCCAGGATCTCCTTCACCTCCTCGATGATGGCCACGGTGTTGGCACCGGAGACCTTGACGATCCCCAGACCCACGGTCGGTTCGCCATTGAAGCGGGCCAGGCCCCGCCGATCCGCCAGTCCGTCGATCACATCGGCCACGTCCCTCAGGTACACCAGAGAGCCGCCATGAGCGCCGATGACCATCTCCTCCAGTTCCTCGGGGCTGTGGTATTCCAGGTCCAGCTTGAGCTGATCCTCCCGGTCACCGCCCACCAGAAAGCCCCCGGGCATCTGAACATGCTCTTCCTCGAAGGCGGCCATGAGATCCGGGATGGTCACGCCGAAAGCGTTGAGTCGGTCGGGGTCGATCTCCACACGGATGTTCCGCTCAAGCCCCCCGCCAATGCGCACCTCGCCCACGCCGTTGATGTTCTCGATCTGCTGGCGAATCTCGTTGCGGGCGTAGGTATCCAGTTGCTGGCGGGTGCGGTCCCCCTGCAGGGCCAGCCACATGATGGGCTGGGCATCGAACTCCACCTTGTCCACCACGGGTTGATCCGCATCGGAGGGCAGTTCCGCCACCACCTGACTCACCTGGGCCTGCACTTCGTTGAAGGCCACGTCCACATCCTTCTCCAGATCGAAGATGATGTTGACGATGGAGGCCCCCGGCACCGACTGGGAGGTGATGTTGTCGATCCCGGGCACGGTGTTCACCGCTCGCTCCACCTCGCTGGTGATGGCGGAGTCGATGATCTCCGGGTCCGCCCCGGTCTGGGTGACGGTGACACTGATCACCGGGAAATCGATATTGGGAATGCGGTCGGTGCCCACGTCCTGCAGCGAGATCAGACCAAACAGCACGATCACGGCACTGATCATCACCGCCAGCACGTGCCGGCGAATGGAAAGTTCGGAAAGCGTCATCATTGTTCGTCGTCACCCTCTTGGGGTGAGGCGTTCACGGAGGCGCCATCGGTGAGGAACCCGGCCCCATCCACGGCGACCTTGTCGCCGGCTTCGAGCCCATCCAGGATCTCCACCCAGTCGGCGGTGCGTTGCCCCACCTCCACACGTCGGGCCTCCACTGTCTCGTCGTCCGCATCCAGCACGTAAACCGTATCCCCATCGGGTCGCTGCACCAGCGCCTGACGCGGCACCGTCAGACCCTCCCGCTCCGACAGGATCAACTCCACGTTCACACTGGAGCCGCTGCGCCAGCCGCCGGGGTTCTCCACCAGGGCAATGGCCCGGATGGCGCGCCCATCCAGGCTGATGGCCGGGCGGATCTCGGTGATCTCGGTTTCCAGTTCGCTCACCCGGGCGGCGCGGTTGCGCACCTTGAGGGGCATGCCGATCTCCAACTCGGTGGCCAGGGTCTCGGGAAAGGACACCCGCACCTGCAGCATGTCCGAAGTGGTCAAGCGATACAGGGCGGTGCCGGTCTGAACGTAATCGCCCTCGCTGACCAGGCGCTCATCGATCTCGCCATCGAAGGGGGCCTTCACACGTGTGCGTTCCAGATCCCGCTCTGCGGCACGCAGGGCCAGACGCGAGGCCGCCAGTTCCTCCCGGGTCACATCCAGTTCCGCCTCCACTTCGTCCAGTTCCTGGGACGACACGTGGTTGTTCTCATGCAGCTCCCGATAGCGCACCACCGTGAGTTCCTGCAGGGCCGACCGGGCATTGAATCGCTTCACGTCAGCTTCGGCCTGGTCGCGGCGGAGCACGTAGTCCTCTTCATCCAGCTCGGCGATGAGATCCCCGGCCTGGACCCGATCCCCCTCGTTCACCAACAGTCGTTTCACCGCGCCAGATACCTCGGCGGCCACACGGGGATCATTCCGTGACCGTAACTCACCCAGGGCCCGCTGCGTCAGCGTCACCGTTTCTGGTTGCAGTTCCACATAGCTGATGGTCACGGCCTGACCCGAGGGACCCGGCCCTGCTCCGTCGTCGTCGTCCTCGTCGGCACCGCCCGAACAGGCGGGGAGCACCAGGGCGGCCAGCAGCGCCAGCGGGATTGCCCAGCGAGTCATCAAGGGAGCACCACGAGCACCAGCGCAAAGGGGTGAGTTGAGGCGGTATTGGGGGTGATCGTCGACTGTCATGTGTCCTGTGACCGTGGTCGGTCCTTGCGGTTCATCGAAATGGATGGGTGAGCGGGAGGCTTGGCGCTCACTCTGTTATATGGTTATGCTCCTTAAGGCATAATGAAAACATGGGCTGAAACCCCTCCTCTTTTTCACCATAACGGAGAAAAAACCATGAGTGCCAGTGCCCGCATACCCCATCTTGTCCTGACCGGGCTATTGCTTTCCCCCCTGGCCATGGCCCAGGCGGACGAGGACCGCCCCATTGAGCACATCCTTGAGCCCCGGGCCATCACGGATCAGATCCATTATTTTTTCGGCTCCCTGGAAAACCGCACCGAGACCAATCTGGGCATGAACAACAACGTGGGGTTCGTGATCACTGACAAGGGCGTGGTGCTCATCGACAGTGGGCCCAGTCACCATGTGGCGCAGCGTATCGAGCAGGCGGTGGCCGAGGTGACCGACCAGCCCATCACCCATGTGATCAACCTGGGCAGCCAGGATCACCGCTGGCTGGGCAATGAGTATTTCCTCTCCCAGGGCGCCGAGATCCTGGCCCTTGAGCGCACTGCCGCCACCCAGGCGGAGTTTGCCCGACAGCATCTGGATCGTCTCACGGATACTCTGGGGGACGCGGCCATGGCGGGCACCGAGCCGCGCCCCGCGCCCTCACCCATTGCGGGTGATCGCCACGACTTCGAGCTGGGCGGGGTGCGCTTCGAGATGGTCCATGCCGGCGATGCCCACTTCCCTGGGGACATCCTCCTGCACCTGCCCGATCACCACGTGGTCTTCACCGGGGATGTGGTCTACACCGAGCGCATGCTGGGTATTCATCCCTGGAGCAACCCGGTGGAACAACTCAAGGCCTTCGAGACGATGGCGTCCTGGGCGCCGGAGGTGGTCGTTCCCGGCCATGGGGAGGCCACCGACCTGGCCACGGCACAGCGGGATACCGGTGATTACCTGGCCACCCTGGTACGCGAGGTGCGGGAGGGCCTGGAGAACTGGGAAACCCTGGATGAGGTGGTGGCCCGTCTGGCGGACTTGCCGGAATTCCAGCACCTGCGCCATTACGATGACTGGCACCGGATGAACGTCAATCGCACCTATCTGTTCATGGAGGCCAATTTCTAAAGGCCCACCCCCTAAAGCCCCAGGCGTTTCATGCGCTCCCACAGATTCTTGCGGCTGATGCCCAGGGATTCGGCCGTGCGGGCCACATGGCCGCCGTTGGCCTCCAGTGCGCCGACGATGTAGGCACGTTCACAGGATTGCAGGTGCTCGCTCAAGGTCCATGTCGCGCCTGCAGTCCCCTCCTCGCCCTCGGTGATCAGGGGTTCGTCGAACAACGCCTCCCGGGTCAGGGTCTCGCCGGGGCTGAGGATGCAGGCCCGCTCGATGGCGTGCTTGAGTTCGCGGATGTTGCCGGGCCAGTCATGGCGCATCAGGGCATGTTCCGTCTCCGGCGGCAATTGCTTGCGCTCGCCGGTGGCACGCACGAAGGCCTCCAGGAACTGCCGCACCAGCCAGGGGATGTCGTCCCGGCGCTCCCGCAGGGGCGGCAGCCGCAAGTGAATCACGTGGATGCGGTAATACAGGTCCTCCCGGAAACGTCCCTCGTCCACCAGGGCACGCAGGTCCCGGTGGGTGGCGCAGATCAGGCGCAGGTTGACCGAAATCGGCTGCTCGCCCCCCACGCGCACCACCTGACGCTCCTGGATGGCCCTGAGTAATTTCACCTGCATCACCAGGGGCATGTCGCCCACCTCGTCCAGGAACAGGGTGCCTCCGTCGGCCTGTTCGAACACCCCGGGACGGGCCCGCACGGCGCCGGTAAAGGCGCCCTTCTCATGACCGAACAACTCGGCCTCCAGCAGGCTCTCCGTGAGACCGCCACAATTCACCGCGATGAAGGGTCGATCCGAGGAGGCAGGATCCAGGCGATGAATCTCCCGGGCCACCGCCTCCTTGCCCACCCCGGATTCCCCCGTGATGAGGATGGTGCCGGCCTGGGCGGCCAGGCGGGGCAGGAGCCGGCCGATGCGCCGCATGGTGGGGGATACACCCAGCGCCCCGGCGGCCTCCCCCTCCTTGTCCATGGGACCCACCAGGATGCGCAGCTTGTCGATGAGGGCGTCCAGATCGAAGGGCTTGGTGATGTAATCGGTGGCACCGGACTTGAGCACGGTCACGGCCCGATCCACGCTCCCATAGGCGGTGATGAAGAGCCAGGGCGGCAGCGGCACCCCCTGCTCGGCCAGCGACAGGAACAGTTCATCACCCTGGCCATCGGGCAGGCGGATATCGCTGATCACCGCCGCGTATTCCTGCTCCACCAGGGCGGACCTGGCCTCCCCGGTCTGCCGGAACCAGTGACAGCCAAAACCCTCCAGTTCGAAGCGGTCACACAGGGATTCGCCCATGATGGGATCATCCTCGATCAGACACAGCCGGGCTGGCGCATTCATGAAACCTCCTGGGAATCCCGGGTCAGGGGCAGATTGACATGAAAACGGGTGTCACCTGGGGAACTCTCCACATGGATCCCGCCGCCCAGTTGCTGCACCAGCTGGTAGGTCACCCAAAGACCGAGCCCATGCCCCTGACCCTGCCCGGTGAACGGCTCGAACAGATGGGCCATGCGCTCGGGCTCGATGCCGCGACCGCCATTGCCCACGATCAGCGACAACACATCGTTGTGGACGCCCAGATCACAGTGGATCACCCCGCCAGCCTCGCTGGCGTTCAGGGCATTGAGCAACAGATTCAAGAGTGCCTGGCGCACCTGGGTGGATGGCAGGGGCAGCGTCCCGGTGACGGCATTATTCCAGACGACTGTCACCTGTTTCTTGTGGGCATCGGGCTGGATGAGGGTGTGTATGTCGTCAAGATCCTGGGGCGTCAGATCATGCCCCTCCAGCCGTGACTCCACCAGCAGGGCCCCCACCGTATCCTTGATCTGCAGCAGCCCCCGCTCCAGTAGCGAGACAGTCCGACCGGCAATGCCCTCCGGCGGGCCATGGCGCTTGTAGGTGCTGATGGCGTTGAGCATGCCCCCCAGTGGGTTGTTGATTTCATGGGCGATCCCCGAGGTCAGACGGCCGATGGCTGCGAGTCGCTCCGTGGCCACCATGCTCTGCTCCAGGGCCTGCTTCTGGCGCAACTCCGCGAGCATGCGCCTGAGCTGGGCCCCGGCCTGACCGATCTCGTCCCGGGACTCATACAAGCGACACTCCTTCTCTTCCGGGATGCGCGAGCCCACACGCCCCATGCAGTCCGCCAGTTGCAGCAGGGGCTCGGCCATGCGTCGGCCCCAGTACCAGGACAGGGGCAACAGGATCACCAGCACCAACAGGGTCACCCAGCCGGCCCGCGAGACAATGCCCAGAAACCGGGGCACGAACAACGACTTGGGGTACTCCATGATCAGGGTCCCCAGATGAACGCCGTCCAGCTGGATGGGGGCCACCAGATAGAAGTGCCCGGTCTCGGCGATCTCCACGGCGCGGGGCTGGTCCAGGGACAGTGTGGCCAGCCGCGCCTGCAGCCCCGCGTACTGAGGGCCCAGCGAGTCCAGCCGGGTGAGGATGGGCTGACGCATGGGCTGTGTGGAGACGTACACCCGGTCCCGCTCATCCAGGACCATCAGCAATTCCGCCCCCAGGGCCGTCTCTTCGCCGGTGTGAAACGGCGTGTTGATGATCTCATAGGTCCGCCACACATCGTCGTGCACCATGGGCGTCACCAGGGTCTCCGCCAGCACCCGCCCCAGGCTGGCTGCGTTGTCGAACAGGTCATGGCGTAGTTGCTCATATTCCCGCGCCATGATGGCCCCGGTGACAGTGAACGAGGTGATCAGCACCAGCACCGTGGCCCGCAGCGGGATCTTGTAGCGAAAGCTCAGGTCGCGCAGTAGCAGCATGGTCAGATCCGCCCCAGAGCCTGAGCCATGCGCCGGATCTCGTCGAACAGTTCGGGCTCTCCGGGGATGAAGCCATCCAGATTCAGGCGTGACATCAGCCGCTCCGTCTCCGGGTCCCGGATTCTGTCCACCAGGGCCGATCGCAGGGCCTGAAAATCCCTCTCTGGCAGATCCTTGCGGGTCACGAAAGGGGGAAATCCGAACGGGGGGGAGCGCTCCACCACCCGGGTGCGGTCCGTGATCCGGGGAGAGAACTGCGCCAGGGTTTCCCAGACATAGCTATCCACCGCGCCACCCTGCGCCAGCCCCACTGCCGTGGCCTCGATCACCTTGCGATGGGACCAGGTGAAAAAACTGCGCCGAAAGAAATGCTCGACCCCCTGTCCCTCCCGCATCAACCGGTACTGCACGAACAGATGACCCGAATTGGACAAGGGGTCGGAGAAGGCGAAGACCTGCCCCTCCAGATCCATCAACGATCGGGTGCGGGTATCGCTGGCGGGCACCAGCAGATAGGAGCGATACCGGGGTTGTCCCCGGTACAGCGGCACGGCCAGCAGCCGCAGGCGATCCTCATGGAGAACATAGGGGAAACCACACAACCACGCTGCGTCGAGGCGACCCTCCAGCAAGAGTTCGGTTACCTCCCGGTAACTGGCGCGCTGCACAAAGCGCACGGGGCGACCCAGGCGTCGCGACAGGTCCTCCCGCCAACGCTGCAGAAAGGCCGCCTGATCATCCAGGAACACCGGCGTCAGGCCAATGCGCAGGGTGTCCGCCTCATCCTCCGCCAGGACGCTTCCCCACGGGGTCATACCCACGGCCAGGACGCCGGCGGCGGCCTTCAGGAAACGTCTTCGTGGTGTGAATTCCCGGGTCATTGTGTTCGAGTCTAACCGTGTCTGTCGTTACCAAACGGTAACACTCCACCCCTTAACCACCGTCAAGCCGTTACCCATGGGTAACCCCTGGCCTGCCCCTCCTGAAGACAAACCGCTTTCCAGGGCCATTGGGTGGTATTGGCACACTCAATGCAGGGTTTTTGATAAAACACAATATAACCATAAACACCCCCGAGGGCACAGCCCCGGGTCGGTCGAGGGAAGCGACCGGCGCAGCACGGAGGAGGAGATGTGACAGACGCGACGACGCGGGCAGCGGCAGCCTATCAGCCCCTGGCCCCACATGCATCCCTGTGGGTGGCGCGCTCAGCCTGCCTGCCCGGACGGTTTCCACGCATCGCCTGCGATGCCTGTATCGGAGCCTGTCCCACAGGTGCCCTGAGCTGGTCAGCGGAGACATCCGGTGCCCACCTCCAACTGAGCGGCGATGCCTGCGTGCAATGCGGACGCTGCGTGGCTGCCTGTCCCACTCATGCCCTCACCCTACCGGGACTCCAGGTCGTCCCACCAGACCCGGCCCGCGCCGAGCTGCACCTGGACTGCCTGCGCGTCCCACAAGCGGAGTCCCCCGAGGGCGCGGTGCGCGTACCCTGCCTCGGCGGCCTGAAAACCAGTCAATGGCTGGCCCTGGCCGCCACCGGTGTCGCCGTGAAGTACCTGGACCGTGGCTGGTGTTCCCAGTGCAGCGCCGGGGGCCAAAAGGCCGACCTGCCTGCCCTGGATGCTGCCCTGACACAGCTTGCCGGGGCGGCCCCGGAGCTGCCCGGCATCCAGCGCATCGAGGCCCCGCTTCCGCCTCGTCTCAGACAGGGCGAGACACCGGACCCGGGGCTTACCCGCACGGTCAACCGGCGCGCGTTTTTTCGTCAACTGGCGGGAGAGGTGGCCAGCGCCTCGCAAACTGTTCAGGGGATTGAGACCACGTCCCCATCCCTGCCCAGGCCCGATGGCACACGGCGCATACGGCCCAGCGAACGCCTGGCGCAATTGACCCTGCTCACGCAAATGGCCCGGGATCAGGGCAGCCCATCACTTCAACTGAATCTGGCGCACGCCCATATCGACCCGCAGCGTTGCCATAATCACGGCATTTGTGCCCGCGCCTGCCCCACCGCCGCCCTCAGCACCTACAGGGATGCCGATGAGCGGGGCATCCGATTCGATCCCGTGACCTGCATCCAGTGCGGTGAGTGTCAGGCCCTGTGCCCGGAGCAGGCCATCGAGATCCGCCCGGCCTGGCCCGAAGACGCCAACCCGGCCGCCCCCCGGACCCTGACCCGCCATGGCACGCGACGCTGCGGTGAATGCGGTCAGGATTTCCCCTGCAACGAGCATGAGCTATCCGACGAGGCCCTGCCCCTGTGCCCGCAATGCCAGAAGGGCCGTGGCCTTTTCGAAACGGAGCTGCATCGCCTGTTCGGCATGACCCCTTGATCAGCCCATCAGCACACCACCCAGGAGAGCCACACACCATGAATCTACTCAAATCCCTCGTCACCCGGCGCCGTTTCCTGCAAGCGGGTGGCGCCGCTGGCGTGGCCGGTGTCGGCGCCGCCAAGTTCGCCGGTTTCACCGCCCTGTCCACCCGCCCGCAGCCGGCAACGGCCCAGACCCGGGGGGAAACCCGCATCACCAAGAACATCTGCGCCCAGTGCCCGGCCCGCTGCGGCATCGACGTGTACACCACCGATGGCAAGGTCACCGCCATCTACGGCGACAAGGGCAACCCCATCGCCAATGGCAAGCTGTGCCCCAAGGGCCACCTGGGCGCCTATTTCCTGTATGACCCGGACCGCTTCACCGGCCCCATGAAACGCACCAACCCCAATAAGGGGCGGGACGAAGACCCGGAATTCGTGCCCATCTCCTGGGACGAGGCCCTGGACATGGTGGCCGAGCGCATGAACAGCCTGCGTGAGCGCGGCGAATCCCACCGATTTGCCCATTTCTACGGGCGCGGCTGGGGTTCCTCGGATGCCGGCCTCTACGGGGACTTTGGCAAACTCTATGGCACACCCAACTCGGCCATCGGCCATGCCTCCATCTGCGCCGAAGGCTCCAAGCGTGCCAAGCAGGCCACCGACGGCAACAACTCCTACAACGCCTACGACTACAGGAACTGCAATTACATCCTGAACTTCGGCGCCGGCTTCCTGGAGGCCTTTCGACCCTACAACTACCTGATGCAGATGTGGGGCCACATGCGCACCAAGAGTCCGCGCACCCAGGTGACCAGCATCGACGTGCGCATGAATCCCACCATGGCGGCCTCGGACCGCTATCTGATGATCAAGCCGGCCACTGACGGGGCCCTGGCCCTGGCCATTGCCCATGTCATCCTCACCGAAGACCTGTGGGACAAGGAGTTTGTGGGTGACTTTGCCGAGTCGGGCCAGCGCTTCCAGGCGGGACAGCGCATTGAATCCGGCAGCTTCGAGGAGAAATGGGTGCACGGTCTGGAAACCTGGTGGAACGAGGAACTGCTCGAGCGCACCCCCGAGTGGGCCGCCAGCATCACCGGCATCCCGGCCCGGGACATCGTTCGCGTGGCCCGCGAGTTCGGCACCACCCGCCCCGCCATTGCCCTCATGGAACGCGGCCCCACAGCCCACTTCAACGGCACCTACAACGGCATGGCCATCCACGCCCTCAACGCCCTGGTGGGCAGCCTGTTTGCCGAGGGCGGCCTGTTCTACCAGATGGGCCCCTCCTACGGCGCCCTGCCGGTGAACGCGGATGATTTCATGGACGATCACGCCCGACAGATGCAGGAAAGGATCCGTGACGGCGAGATCGTGCGTATCGACAAGGCGGGTACCGAGGCCTGGCCCATGACCAGTCACATGATGCAGGAGGTGGCAGGCCATCATCTAGCGGGAGATCCCTACAAGCTCGACACCGCCATGTTCTTCTACACCAACCCCATCTGGACGGCGCCCGACCCCAAACTCTGGGAAGAGGCCCTGAAGGATGTGTTCATTATCGACACCTCCCCGTTCCCCGGCGAAACGGCCATGTATGCCGATCTCATCCTGCCGGAGCACACCTATCTGGAGCGCCTGCAGGACTCTCCCACCTATCCCTTTGAAGGCTGGCCCATGGCCGCCCTGCGGGTGCCGGCGGTGGACCCCATCCACGACACCAGGCACTTCGGTGACATGCTCATCGAGATCGGCAAGCGCATCAACGGGCCCATGGGTGACTATTACCGGGAACTGGACAGCGTGGAGAACCTGCTGCGCCATCGCGCCGCCGGTTTTGCCGACGACCCGGGCGACAACGGCGTGAACGACTTCGAAAGCTGGAAGGAGAAGGGCGTCTGGTACAAGAAGCCCTACCACTGGCGCCAGTTCAGAGGCGAGTTCTATGCCTGGGATGGCGAGGACTACACCCAGCGGATGAGCCCCGAGGAGGTCAAGGAGAAGCTCATCAAGACCCCCTCGGGCAAATTCGAGTTCGTCTCTGGCTTCCTTGAGAATCACGCCGCCTATATCCATCGGGAGATGGGCATCCCCGAGGAACGGGTGAGCCTGATCCAGTGGGTGGAGGCCCGTCACACCGGGGAAGGCAAGCTGCACTTCGTCACCCCCAAGGTGCCCCTGCACGCCGAGGGCCGCAGCGCCAACATCCCCCAGGCCATCTCCTACATCCAGCCCATGGCCGGCGGCCGGGGCACGGTTTTCCTGGAGATTCACCCCCAGACGGCCCGGGACCACGGCATCCGTAACGGCGACCGGGTGCGCCTCACTGCCCAGGTGCGAGGCGAGTCCCAGAGCATCCTGGCCGTGGCGCGTTTCGTGGCCGGCAATCGCCCCGACACCCTGGTGCTGCCCATGGAATACGGCCACTGGGCCCAGGGTCGCTGGGCCACGGGCCAGGGCCGTGACCGGTTACCGGGGCATTCCGGGGAAATCACCGAGAACCAGTCCGATCCGATCTCGGGCCTGGCCTGCTACTACACCGCCACCGTCAACATCGAGCGCGCCTGATCATGGCCTGGATGAATTCGAGGAGTTACCGACATGCCTAAATGGGGAATGGTCATCGACCTGGACAAATGCACGGGCTGTCAGGCCTGCACCACCGCCTGTGCCATGGAAAACAACACTCTGCCGGGGGAATCCTGGCAGGACGTCCTGTACTACCACGCAGGGGAGTACCCCAGCGCCCAACTCAAATGGCTGCCCAGGCCCTGTATGCACTGTGAAAGCCCCTCCTGCGTACACGTGTGCCCCACCCGCGCCACCTACAAGGACATGGACGCCGGCGGCATCGTATTCGTGGACTGGAGCAAGTGCATCGGCTGCAAATACTGCATGATCGCCTGTCCCTATGGGGTGCGCTTCTACACCGACGAGCGCCCCCTGCTCGAACCCGACCTGAAACAGGTCTTCCCGGGGCAGGACGGCCAGCAGTGGAGCCCGCCCTACCAGAACCCCAACGTGGACTGGCGCCGCGGCATCGGCATCCAGCCCAAGGGGGTGGTCTCCAAGTGCACCTTCTGCCATCACAAGGTCAGCCAGGCCCCCGAGGGCGTGGCGGACCTGGACGAGGACGACCCGCAGCTGACCGAGTACGTGCCCGCCTGCGTGCGCACCTGCCCGCCCAAGGCGCGCTTTTTTGGCGATCTGGACAATCCTGAATCCCACGTCAACAAGCTCATCGGCAACAAGAAAGGTGTACGCATGCTGGATCACACCGGCAACCGCCCGCAGGTGTACTACCTGGGTTCGGGGGCCGGTATTCCCGCCTTCCGCCCGGCGCCGAAATCCTGATTCCGTTAGAGGACACGCATCATGAGTACAACCGCTGAGCACATGGCCCCGGGTCAGGATCCCCGGGGCACCCCCGTCGCCATGCTGACGGTGGGAATCCTCTTCACCCTGGTGGGCCTGTTCATCGCCTTCCGCCTGTTCACCGAGGGCCACGCCGCCTTCAATGTCTACAGTGACGGTGTGGTCTGGGGCCTGCCCGTCTCCGCCTATGTCTTCTTCGTGCTCTCATCCACGGGACTGACCTTCGTGGCCTCCATGGCCATGATCTTTGGTATCAAGTCCTTTTATCCCATCGCCAAACGCTGCGTCTGGCTGGCCATTGCCACCCTGATTGCCGGCTTCATCTCCCTGGGGCTGGAGATCGGCAACCCGGTGCGCATGATCTGGGCCATCCCCCTGAACATGCAGATACGCTCCCCCATGTTCTGGATGGGGGCCTTCTACTTCCTCTACCTGGCCCTGCTGGTGTGGAAGTTCACCTTCCTGCACCGTGGCGACTGGAACAGCAGGAGCAGCCGCAACGTGGGCATCGCCTCGGTGGTCACGGTGATCATCGCCCACGCCACCCTGGGGCTGGTGTTCGGCATGATGGCCATGCGCCCCTTCTGGTATGGCTCCTTCGTGCCGGTGTACTTCCTGGCCACCGCGGCCCTGTCGGGGCTGGCCTTTGCCACCCTGTTCACCTACTTCTCCTACGGCATCCGCACTCAGCGTATGAGCACCTCCATGCGCACGCTCATGGAAGGACACCTGCCCAAGGCCCTGCTCACGGTGCTGGGCATCGTGCTGGTCTTCAACATCAGCCGCACCATCACCGGTCTGTGGAGCAACAACCCGGAGATCAGCCTGGTGATGCAGCATCAGGTGGGTACGTTGCTGTTCCACGTGGAATTCTGGCTGGGGATGGTCCTGCCCTTCGTGCTGCTGCTGATCCCTGCCCTGAGAGCCCTTCCGGTGGTTCAGATGGCCAGCGCGGCACTGATCCTGATGGCAGTGTTCATCGGGCGTTATGAGTACGTGGTGGGCGGTCAGTTGGTGCCACTGTGGAAAGGAACCTGGTCACAGACACTGAGCACCTACAGCCCCTCCATGGCCGAATGGGGCCTGGTGGTACTGGGCGCCGGCATCGGTCTGTTGATCTACGCCTTCGGCTCCTGGAAATTCAACCTGCGGGCCTTCCCGACGAACGGCGATCATCGCGATAGTCGGCTCTGAAAAGGGCCTGCAAGGGCTGACAGACCTCCCGGGGGCATGGGTCGCCAAGGGCAGCATCACGGATGCGCCTTCACGGCCCTCGCCCCCGGGGCGACGTTGAGGACATGACCATGCTGACCACATCCCCTTTACCCACCACGCCCACCAAGGATCTGCAACCCTGGGCGGAGACGCTGCTGTGCCTCGGACAGGCCTTTTTGCCACCACGGGACCCCTCGTTTCAACACGCCATCATCCATGACCTGCCCCGTGACCTTCAGGATCTCAACGACACACTGGGCTTCACCACCAACGCCGCCCTGGCCCAATGGTCGGAGCATCTGGGGCATTGGGCAGACGATGAACAGGCCCTGCTCAAGTGCTACAGCCGGCTGTTCCTCTCGCCCCCCACCCCGGCCTCGCTCAACGCCGGACGCCACCTGGACGGCCAGCTCATGGGTCCCAGCGCCGTGGAGATGGAGCAGGTCTACCAGGCCCACGCGCTGGCCCGGGATCCCAACCTTCACCAGTTGCCGGATCATCTGGCCCTGCAGCTGCAATTCGTGGCCTTCCTCCTGGCCGAGGCCCCGACGGCGGCTGATCCCGAGACCTATCTTCACGACGCCCGGGGCTTTACCAGCCGGTATCTGCGCGGCTGGCTGAAGAATCTGGTCAGCCAGTGCCAGACGGGCGAGGCCGCCTACCACCTACCCCCCGTCTACAGCCAGCTTGCCGACTTCACCCATCAGGCCATCCTGCGGCTGCTGGAACAACTGCCCCAGCGGGAAGCCGCCCCCCAACCCACGGATCAGGCACCCCCACCGGTTCGGGACAATCCCTTCACGGGGAAAGAGGCCGACAAGAACGCCGGGGACACCCACCCGATCACCTGTTCCCGTTGTAGTGAACCCTTCATGGCCGAGGGTGAGCTGGCTGGCATCATCGCCGCCTTGCACGCCAATGATGTGAGCGCCGCCCACCTGTGCATCTGTCCCGATTGCCGGGCCGGGGCCATGGGCATGACGGCCATGAAACCCCCGGAGGTTCGATGACCATGAGCACCCTGCCCTTGCTGGGCTTTGCCGCCTGGAGCGGCACGGGAAAGACCACCCTGCTGGTGCAACTCATCCCCCTGCTCAAAAACCGTGGACTGCGCATCGCCATGATCAAGCATGCCCATCATGCCTTTGATGTGGACAAGCCGGGCAAGGACAGCTTCGAGCTGCGCAAGGCCGGCGCGGCGCAGATGCTCATCGCTTCCCGTCACCGCTTTGCCCTGATGGTGGACGAGCAGGAACCCCACGAGCCGGATCTATGGACCCTGGTGGAACACCTGGACCCGGCACGCTCGGACCTGATCCTGGTGGAGGGTTTCAAGTCGGAGTGCTTTCCCAAGATCGAACTGCATCGACCCTCCCTGGGTCAACCGCTGCTACACCCGGACGACCCGGACATCATCGCCGTGGCCACGGATGCGCCCGACTCGCTCAACGCCCACCTGCCGGTCCTGGATTTGAACGACCCGGAGGCCATTGCTCAGTTCATTCTGGAGTGGATACCGGCTCGGGAGCATCCCTTGCCACAGGCCCAGCAAGTGGGGCGAATCTGAGCGCGAACGCTATTCAAGCCAGGTATCCACCTCGGCCAGGAAGTCCTCCACGTCCAGGGGCTTGGTGAGGTGCCCCTGAAAGCCGGCCTCACTGAGCTTGGCCGAGTCCCGCTCCGAGGCATAGGCCGTCAGGGCCAGCACCGGGATATCGAACGTTTCAGGGTGCTGCTTCAGGCGATCGAGCACCTGGAAGCCGTTCATGTGCGGCATGTTGATGTCCATGAGGATCAGATCCGGTCGCTGCGCGCGAGCCAGTTCCAGCCCCGTACCCGAGGTATGCGCCCCGATGAGCCGCACGCCCCGGCGACGCCGTTTGAGGATCTGCTCCACAAGGTTGAGGTTGGAGGGGTTGTCATCCACATAGAGCACGGTGCGGCGGGCTGCCTGATCTTCCGTCTTGTGATGCGGGTCTGGAGTCCGTGCGGTACTGCCCCCCCCTGTTGTCTCCAGATGGTCGTCCTCGGGTATGGGGAGTTCAATCCAGAAGGTGCTGCCCTCATCCGGTGTACTGATGACACCGATCTGGCCACCCATGGCCTGGATCATGCTGCGCGACAGGGACAGCCCGATGCCGGTCCCCTCCATGCCGGTGGCATCCGCCCCCAGTCGGTTGAAAGGTTCGAACAATTGGGCCTGGCGGGCCTGGCTGATACCTGGACCCGTATCCTCAACGCCGATACGCAGCGTCCTTTCGGGCTCCTTGAGCCCATAGTGAAGTTGAATCCGGCCGCCATCCCGGTTGTACTTCACGGCATTGGATAGCAGGTTGATCAGCACCTGCTTGAGTCGCACCCGGTCGGCCCATACACGGCGGCCAGCCGGTTCTCCCACATCCACGACGATGCCCCGCTGATCCGCCAGAGGCATGACCAGTTGCGCACATTCTTCCACCACGTCTTCCAGCCCCAGATTTTCGGGAGACAGATCCATGCGTCCCGATTCCACCTTGGCCAGATCCAGCACCTGATTGATCAGGGCCAACAGATGCCGCCCCCCCTTGAGGATCTCCTGAAGGTTTTCCTGTTGCTCCTCTCCCAGGCTGGGATCGGCTTCCAGCAGTTGCGAGAAACCCAGGATGGCATTCATGGGGGTACGCAACTCGTGGCTCATGGCGGACAGAAACTCCGACTTGGCCCGGTTGGCATACTCGGCTTCATCCTTGGCCTGGCGCATGGCCGTCTCGGCACGCTTGATCTCCGAGACATCCACATGGCTGACCACCACATGCTCTGGTTGCTCCGCCTCGTGCCGCAGCGATGAGACCCGCAGGATGTAGTAGTCATTGCCCATCTCATAGTCCGCCTCGTAGGCATTCCTGCTGCCCGAGAGCACCTCGCGGATCCCGTCAGCGATCGTCCGAACGCCCTCCTCACCCTCGGCAATGGCCCGATCACAGATCTCCAGGTAGTTCACGCCCTCGGCCACACGGCCGTTCACCCCCCCGTTGCTATTGGCAAATTCCCGCCAGGCACGATTAACGGTAATGATGTCCCCGCGACGATCCAGCACGCAGATGCTGGACTTGAGGGAATCGATGATGGACTGGGTGAATAGCAGATCCCGGTGTTCGCGATCGCGCAGGGACTGTTCGGCCCGCCGGCGCCGGGTGATGTCCCGGTTGACGGCCCGACGCCCCAGGTATTCACCGCACTCAGCCACCACCGGAAGGCATTCGTGCTCGATCCAGCGCTCTTCCCCATTGCGATGGCGGATGCGAAACTCCATCTGATGTCTGGGCAACGAGGCGCCATTGGCGTTGATTTCGTCCATGTGGGCCTGCCAGCGCACAGCGTCCTCGGGGGGCATGAGCCTCTGGAGCAGATCCGGGTCCTTGAGAAAGTCCTGCCGGGTATAGCCGCTCACGACCTCACAGGCTGGAGAGACATACTTGAGGCTGCCATCGGCGCCATACCAGTAATCCCAGTCCGGCGAGTAATCGGCGGCAATGCGGTAGCGCCGCTCGCTGGCCTCCAGGGCCTGCAGGGCTGCCTCCAGACGGGCTTCGGCATCCTTGTGGACGCTCAGGTCCACCACCACGCAGGCAAAATCCGAATCCCGCCCGTCTCGTCCAGGGAGCCGATGCACATGCAGATCCCCCGGAAAGGTACCCCCGCCCTGATGCCTGAGCTCTATGCCCCTGAGCACGGCCTCACCCTCGCGGCCCGCCTCCTCGAGAGTGCGGTTCACATGGTCCAGCCCCTGCACATGGAACAGACGCCGCAGCAGTTGTCCGCGCATCTGTTGGGTGGAAAGCCCGAACTGCTCCACGGCCCGCTGGTTGGCATCCAGCATGATACCGGTGGGATCCACCACCAGGGCCGGCAGGGGCAGGCCGTGGAACAGGGCGGAATAGCATCCCTGAAGCTTCCAGGAGGTGAGCTGACTCTCGCGCAGTTCCGCGTTCTGGGTTTCCAGCTCCACCTGATAGGTGCGCAAGGTCTCGGTAAGCCGCGCCAGATCCACATCGCCCGAAGCCAGGAGGCGTTCGGCCAGTTCGAAATCCCCTGCCTTCAGGGCCTGTGCCGCCTGCTCCCTGACCCGCTTGTCCCGCCTGTCATCGGGTTCGTTCATGTTTCGCCTTCTTGCTCCGTTCCAATACCCACCGCAGTCACACAAAAGCCTGCTGCATCGCAGCATTCTGACACCAGTGCAAGCCCCAGACTAGCCAGTGTCGAAGAAATGATAGCGGTTCCTGCCCGACTCCTTCGCCCGATACATGGCCTGGTCCGCATGTCGCAAAAGCGTATCCGGGTCGGCCTGGTCCGTGGGATAAAAGGTCACACCCACACTGGCGGAAATCTCCAATCGCTGACCTTCGATGGTCACCGGCGCTGCCACTGCCTCCAGTAACCGGGAGAGGGCCTGATCCGCCTCCTCCATGGTATGCAGGTTATTGAAGAGGATAACGAACTCGTCCCCTCCCAGGCGCGCCAGGGTATCATCGGCCCGCAGCAGGTTGCGCAGACGCCCCGTGATGGCCAACAGCAGTTGATCCCCCACGGCGTGACCATAACGATCGTTGATGGGCTTGAAGCCATCCAGATCCAGGTAGCAGACCGCCAGGGGGCAACCATTGCGTCGGCTGCGTGCGATGGCCTGATCCATGCGGTCAGCCAACAGACGTCGGTTGGGCACCCCGGTCAGCGGATCATAGTGGGCAATCCTGTCCAGCTCCGTCTGATGCTTGCCGATGCGCTCGATCAGATCATTGAACGCCCCCACCACCTGCCCCAGTTCATCGTAACGATGCATGCGGGGAACCGCCAGGGGACTGAAGGGCCCCGCGGGGGATTGTTGGGTCTGCACGGAGAGTTCCCGCATGGGAATGGCAATGGACCGGGTGAGAAACACCAGCAACCCGCCCATCACCAGCAAAATGAGTGCGCCCAGCATGGAAACGGTTCGAATGAGGATGGACGCCTCCTGGCCAGCGCCCCCCGTGCTCATGACGATGCCGACATCCGCCTCGACCCTGTCCGGTTCGAGCATTCGCCAGGCCACGCGGCACTCATCCAGTATCCCGATCTGCTCCGGAGCGCCGATGGGCACATCCTCAAGTGTTGCAATCTGCAAGGCCACCGCCGAAGGGCCGGGAAACAGCTGCCCGTCCAGCACCAGCGCCAAACCAGTAAGATTTGCCCGGGCGCGAATCTCCGTAAACAGGGAAACCCGTTCCGAGAGCGCCACCAAACCGAGTAACTGGCCCACCAGCCGACCCGAGTCCGGATCCCGGAAGCTCCCCTGAGTGACCAGCGCCATGATGGACTCGCCCTCTCCCGTCTCGACCGCCACCAGCCTGCTGGGGCTGGCGACGGTGGCCTGTTCCTGATGCGCAAGCCATCGAATCAAAGGCTCGCTGTGGCGAAGGGCAAACCCGCCCGACACCCAGGGGCGTTCGTCCTCACGTGTAATCACCAGGGCGTCAAACAGGCTGCGCCCCTGCAGGCGATCGTGAAGGTTGATCAGGCGCATGGCCGTTTGCGCATCACCGGCATACACCGCCTCTCGCAATGCCGGAAGCCTCACAAGCTCACTGGCCACCCGCTCGGCGGATTCGATCTCCTTGTCCATGATCAGGGAGGCAATGGCGGCACTGCCGTCGAAACTGCGATGCACCTCCTGCAGGTTGGCCTGACGGGCCCCCTGAATGGTCAGCATCACCGCCAGTCCGGCGATCAGCATCATTGCCAGCCCCACGGCCAGGATGATGGTCCGGGTCAGTGTGGGGCGACAAAGTTGGGTCCCGAGAGAGGCGAACATGATCCCCGATCGCCCTAGCGGCTCGTTAAATCGGGCACACCGGAGTAACGGAAGGCCCGCTGCATCAAGGCCTCCAGTTTCTCGGCAGACGTGTCCCTGGTCACCAGATGCATCCCCCCCGAATAGATCTGCGGTACATCGCCCCCCATGCCGCGAACCTGGAGTGCGATGGCCTCGGCCATGGCCACGCCCGCGTCATCGTTCAGGCGCATGACCGTTGCGAACAGGGTTCCTTCACGGATGGCCCGCAGCTCTGCGCTGCCCCCACCCCAACCGGTCACCTGCACATCGGAGCGCGCCCGGGAGGCAAGCGTGCGCACCGAGGCCAGGGCCGCATCCGTGGTACACGCATAAATGAATCGCAAATCCCGGTGGCGCGCCAGGGCATCCAGCGTCGCCTTCTCGGCGATATCCACATCCTGATCAGTCAGATAGGTATCACGCAGTCGTGGCGCCGAGGCATCCGTGAAGGATCGGGTCAGGGTATCTCCACGGGCGCGGCTGACATAGCCATCCGTGCCATACAGCACCACGATCTCATCGCCTTCCCGGGCCTGGGAACGAATATGCTCCACGAGCAGGCGCGAGCCTTGAAGATGATCGAAACCCACGTACAAGAGCGGCTGCAGACCATTCCAGGCACGCACCGGGGTGGTGATGTTCTGCAGGATGATATGGGGCCCATCCGCCCCAGGGGCCCGCGCCAGCAACCGATCAATCAAGGCCATGTGCGCGGGGGTATCCAGGGTGTAGATCAGGAAGTCCGGTTTGTTGGCCAGGGCCTCACGCAACTGCTGCGCCTGCAGGACAGCCTGATCCCCGGCACCACCACTGAAATACACCTGCAGATCCAGAGTCAGACCCAGCTCGTGGGCCCGACCCTCGAAGGCCATCAGGTTACGTCGCCAGTAGTCGGAGATCTGTAATCCCGGGTAAACCACCGACACCCTCACCGGGGCATGGGGTCTCTGCTCGGCGGGTATCGATCTGCCTGGCTCGCTCACCCGGCGTTCAAAGGCTTCCATCAACGGGCGCTGTTCGGCATGCCGTTCCAGAAAGACTTCCATCGACCAGTATTCACGCAGATCCTGGGCGCTGGCAGGCAAGCCCAGGCCCAGCAGCATCAGCGCCAGGAAACAGCGTTCCAGGAGGCCTCTCCCCTTCTGCATCGGACTCGTCTCCCCGCAGGGTGGTGGCTCACCATATTAAAGCAACGGCAAGCGTTTGACAGACCCGCGGATCGCATCCCCCATGGGGACTACCGGGCCCATGGCCTGCCCGCGGCGGGGCCGGGTAAAGGCCCATGATCCCGGCTCAGTGCCGCCAGAAGGCCGGCGTCAGCAACACCAGCAAGGTAAAGACCTCCAGACGCCCAAGCAGCATGGCGAACATGAGCACCCACTTGGCCAGGTCACTGATGGCCGCATAGTTCTCCGCCACGGCGCCCAGGCCCGGGCCCAGGTTGGTGATGGTGGCCGCCACCGCTGAAAAAGCCGTCACCTGATCCAGCCCGGTGGCCATCAAGGTGAGCATCATCAGGGCGAACAGGGCGATGTAGGTGGCGAAAAACCCCCACACTGCATCGATCACGCGATCCGGCACCGGTTTGCCACCCACCTTGATGGGCACCAGGGCCTGGGGATGAATCAGACGGATCACCTCACGGTAGCCCTGCTTGATCAACAGCATGAAGCGGATCACCTTGATACCGCCGCCGGTGGACATGGCACAGCCACCGATGAAGGCCACCATCAACAGCAGCACGGGCAGAAACACCGGCCAGCCGTCGAAGTTCTGGGTGGTAAAGCCGGCCGTGGTGCCAATGGACACCGCCTGGAAGATGCCGTGATGCACGGCATTCCCCCAATGGCTGTAATGCTGCTGAACCAGCAGGGTGATGATGACCACGGTGATGAGGATCGCCATGATGCCGAGGAACCAGCGCACCTCGGGTTCCTTCAGATAATGCGTGAGGGACCGGGTACGCCAGGCCATGAAATGCATGGCAAAGTTGATGGCGGCGATCAGCAGGAAGACGACACAGATCATGGAGATCACCGGGTTGTCGAAATGCCCGATGCTGGCGTCGTAGGTGGAGAATCCACCGATCGCCACAGTGGAAAAGCTGTGGCCGATGGCGTCGAACCAGTTCATCCCCGCCAGCCAGTAAGCCGAAGCACAGGCCACTGTGAGTGACAGATAGATGTACCAAAGCGCCTTGGCTGTCTCGGCGATGCGGGGGGTGAGTTTGGTGTCCTTGACGGGGCCCGGGGTCTCGGCCCGGTAAAGCTGCATGCCCCCCACCCCGATCATGGGCAGGATGGCCACGGCCAGCACGATGATGCCCATGCCTCCCAGCCATTGCAGTTGCTGGCGGTAAAAGCGAATCGATTCCGGCAGGTCATCAATGCCCACCAGCACCGTTGCGCCGGTGGTTGTAAGCCCGGACATGCTCTCGAAGGCCGCATCAGTGAACGATACGGCGGGGGCCTGGGACAGGCTCAGGGGCAAGGCCCCGGAGAGGCCCAGCACGGTCCAGAAGAGCACGACAATGAGAAAACCATCCCGGGTACGCAGGTCCTGGCGGGACCGGCACACCGGCAGCCAGAGCAGCAATCCCAGCACGAGCAGCACACCGAAGGACACCACAAACGGCAACAACCCGCCGTCGTCATAGATCAGCGAGATGATGGCCGGGGGCAGCATGGTGCCGCTGAAAATCATCAGCAGCAGCCCAACGACGCGCAGCACGGAAGCCCAGTGCATGAAAAGGACCGGATGGTGAACGGGCGCATAATGTACGCCACCCGGACCGCCCGGGCAAAGGCGGCAGCCCGGGCGGCCGCACCAAACGCCATGTCCCGCGCTTGACCCCCGAAGAACACATGACTAGGGTAAGAACACAAGACATCGCCTCGATCGAATGCAGGCGGGCCGACTCGTCCAGGCGCCATGCGTGCTCGCGACGGCCCTCTCATGGCATGACGGTGGCCCCGTGGCCCAAGGAGCGTGACTTGCCCCGATCCTCCCCACATTCCGGCCGTTGCACGCCCGCCGTTCTGACGGTGGCCTGTGCGGTACTGGCTCTGCTCCTCGCTCCCGCCCCCCTCCTGGCCAACGCCCCGAAACCTGACCTGGAGAGCACCACGGACCTGGCGCGGGCCGGCTACTTTCAGTTGCGCTGGTCACTGGATGAGGCCGAGGTGGATCATTTCCGCCTGGAAGAAGCCACGGATGAGGATTTCTCCGACGCCCGGGTTTTCTACGAGGGGGCCGATGGCGCCTCGGTGATCAGCGGCCGCAGCAATGGCACATTCCATTACCGGGTGCGGGCTCAACTTGACGACGGCACACAGACCGACTGGAGCGAGACACAAAGCGTTGAGGTCAGGCACCACTCCATCGCCCAGGCCTTCGGGATCTTCACCCTGGGCGGGGTAGTCTTTCTGGCCACCGCCGCCGTCATCGCCTTCGGCACCCGGGCCAACCGGATCATCCCCAAGGATTCATGACGCCGACCACGGTACATTCAGGGTCCGCCTGCTGGCGGATCCGGCATGAGGAGCGCCTATGAACGTCCAGGAGACCGCCATCCTGGAGCCAGGAATTGCCTGGCTGCTGATCGCCCTGTTCACTGCCCTGTATGTGGGGCTGGGCTGGTATTTTGGTCGCAAGGACAAGGAACTGGATCAGTTCGTTCTGGCGGGCCGCAAGGTGGGGCTGGCCGTGGGCACCGCCACCGCCATGGCCACCTGGGTGACCAGCAACACCACCATGATGGCGCCGCAGCTGGCCTATCAGATGGGCATCTGGGGCATGGTGGGGTATTCCCTGGGGGCCGTGGGTCTGCTCCTGTTTGCCCCCCTGGCCAAGCGCATCCGCACCCTTATGCCCAATGGCTACACCAGTGGCGATTTTGTGCGCCTGCGCTATGGCAACGTGGCCTGGCGGGTCTTTCTGGGCATTTCCATCTTCTACAGTTTTGGCTGGCTGGTGAGCCTGGGCATGGCCGGCGGTGTGCTCACCCACGCCCTCTCCGGCATTCCCTACTGGCAGGGGATGACCGTGATCCTGGGGGCCTGCGTGGCCTATACCCTCATTGGCGGTTTCCGGGCGGTCATCGGTACCGACTTCATCCAGTCCATTCTGATCCTCATCGGCCTGGTGGTGCTGGCCTGGCTGGTCATTGGGGGTATCGGCTTCGATGAAATCCACTTCAGTCTGGAGCTGGAACGCCCCGAGCTGCTCACCCTGATGATGCCAGCGGCCATCATGTTCCTGTTCAACAACCTGCTGTTCGGCATGGGGGAGATCTTCCATTCCAACGTCTGGTGGACACGCGCCTATTCCTTCCGCGAAGGCGTGGGTATGTGGGCCTACCTGCTGGCCGGCCTGTTCTGGGCTCCCATCCCCATTGTGGCTGGCTTCATCGCCCTGGCGGGCCCCGCTCTGGGGACCAACATCCCGGCTGCGGACATGGTGGGCCCCATCATCTCCGCCGAGTTGCTGGGTCTGGCGGGGGCCATCATCGTGCTGATCATGGTGTTCGCCGCGCTGGCCTCCAGTCTCGACTCCCTGCTGGCGGCCACCGCCATGCTGGTGGTGCGGGACATCTATTACCGCCATCTGCGGCCCCACGCCAGTGCCGATCATCTACGCAACGCCACCAAGGTGACCATCCTGTTATTGGGGGTGGTCACCTGGCTGTTGTGTCTGCCCCGCATCACCACCCTGGCGGAGCTTCTGTACTTTACTGGTGCATTCGTGGCCAGCACCATCTGGCCCATTGCCGCCGGCCTGTACTGGCGCCGCACCAACCGGTGGGGCGCCACGCTGGCCATGGTGGCCGGCAGCGCCGCCGGGATCACCGCCTACTTCCAGATCGGGTTCTACGTGGGTGCCCTGGTGGGTGCAGCCGTCTCCATGGTGATCGTGCTGCTCACCACCTGGCTCAGGCCCCAGGAGTTTGACTGGGAACAGCTTAAAGAACCCCCGCCAAAACACTGATCGAATGGGGTTAATCTCATGGCATCTGTCGAAGTTCTTTCCATTGTCGTCACAGTGGCGACCATCATGACCACGCTGTGCATCTTTGTGCTGATCGGCCTTGTGATCAGGGACTGGCGCAACGGCACCCTTTGGTGAAAGGCACGGGGGACCCCCTCCCGCAGGTTCGATGATGCGGACGGGGTCGCAACAATTAAATTTTTTCCCCTTGATCGGCGTTATCGGGGTACATCCGGCACGGTTTCTGCTTTAACCTTCACGCAGCAGGGATTTACTGCAACCCGAGTGAAGATGCGACTCCCCCCCGGAGCTCAGGGCACCACGGGGCAGACGCGAGGTAAACCAGGAGTAGCCCCAACATGACGCGCATCCCGCTGCGCTATCTGACGGTCCTCATCCTGCTGGTGTTCATCGCCCTGAGCAGCCTTCTGGCCTACCGACTCGGCCTCAACGCGGCCGCCAATCATGTGGAAACCTCCGAGGCACGCCACCTCAAGGCACTGACCCAGCGCTTGCAGGATCACGCGGCGGACATGCTGGCACGGGGCGAGCACATGCGCTTGCAGCAGACATTGCAATCCATGAGCGAGGCGCTCGATGTCAATCTGGCCGTGATCCTGGGCGCGCAAGGCAAGATCCTTGTGGGGATGGATGGCCAACGCGTGGGAGAGCCCTGGGAAACCCTGAGCCCGCATCCCCTGAACCCGGCCCGCTATCCCGACCTGTCGATCGCGACCCTGCTCGAGGATACCGGCCATGTCGGTAAAGTTTTCACCAGCGAATCCCGCAACGCCCTCCTGGCCGCCTTCCCGATCAACCAGGTATCCGACACACCCAGCCTCGCCGCGCAGGCGCCATCACAGGGGCTGATGCTGGTCCAACTGGACCTGGTCCCGGCAAAGACAGTAGCCCAGAGCAATGTGCGCGAACTCGTCCTCCAGTTCATTGGCTACCTGGCGCTGCTGGCCATCCTTGGGCTGATCTTCTTCCACTGGACAGTGACCAAGCGTGTGGAGCGTCTGGCCCGGGCCACGCGACAGTTTGCCGAAGGCGATCTGAATTCCCGCAGTGGCGTCACCGGGGGAGACGAACTGGCGGATCTTGGGCGCACCTTTGATCAGATGGTCACGCGCGAGGAAGCCGTCTTCAATGCCAAGGAGCGCGCCCAGGTCACCCTGGACTCCATTGGCGATGCGGTGGTCACCACCGATGCCGATGGACGCGTGGACTACCTCAATCCGGCGGCCGAAGCACTCACCGGCTGGCCAATGCTGGAGGCCCGTGGCAAGCGCCCGGACGAAATGTTCCAACTGGTCAATGAAACCAGCGGCGCCACGGTGCGTACCCCCTTGCACGCCTGTCTGCGGGAGGGTCGCAATGTGGGTCTGGCCAATCACATCGTCATGATCACCCGGGATGGTCGCACCCGCGCCATCGAGGACTCCGCCGCACCGATCCGGGACCGTCAGGGGAATACCATCGGCGCCGTGCTGGTCTTTCATGACGTCACAAAGCCCCGGCAAATGGCGCGCAAGCTTTCATGGCAGGCCACCCATGATCCCCTCACCGGGCTGTTCAACCGGTTTGAATTCGAGCGCCGCCTGCAGGTGGCGCTCAAGCAGACCCGCGAACTCGAGGCCCACCACGCCCTGCTCTACATGGACCTGGACCAGTTCAAGGTGGTCAACGACACCTGCGGGCATGTGGCCGGAGATGAATTACTCAAGCAACTGGCCTTCACCCTCCTGGCCAAGATTCGTGACTCCGACACGCTGGCGCGCCTGGGCGGTGATGAATTCGGGGTCCTGCTGGAGCATTGCCCTCGCGAAAAGGCCCTGGAGATCGCCAATAACCTGCGTCAGACGGTGCGTCAGTTCCGGTTCGTCTGGCAGGGGCGGGTTTTCGAGGTGGGTATCAGCATCGGCGCCGTCATGCTCGAATCCACCGCCGAAGACATGACGGCAGTCCTCAGCGCCGCCGACATGGCCTGTTTCGCGGCCAAGGAGCGTGGTCGCGACCGCATTCATGTTTATCACCCTGACGATCAGGAGCTCATCCAGCGGCACGGAGAGATGGAGGCGGTCTCGCGGATCAACCAGGCACTGGCGGAGCATCGCTTCAGGCTTTATGTGCAGCCCATCGTGCCCGTCACTGATCAGCAACACCCCCCGCACCAGGAGATCCTGTTGCGCATGCTCGATGAGGAAGGCCGGGTGGTCATGCCAGGCGCCTTCATTCCCGCAGCGGAACGCTTTGGCCTGATGCCGGCGGTGGACCGCTGGGTGGTGCATCATTTCTTCAGCCAGTTCGCCCATGTATTGAAGGAGGATCCTCGCCATGCATCCTCTTCCGACGGAACCCTCTATGCCATCAACCTCTCCGGCGCATCCTTGAATGATGAGCAACTCCCCGGCTTTGTCATCCAGCAACTGGAGCGCTATCAGATCCCTGCCTCACGCATCTGTTTCGAGATCACCGAGACGGCGGCCATCGCCAACCTGACCCGGGCCAGACTGTTCATGAATGAACTGCGCCAGCGGGGTTGCCGTTTCGCCCTGGATGACTTCGGCACCGGCCTGTCGTCGTTCACCTATCTCAAGCAACTTCCGGTGGACTACCTCAAGATCGACGGCAGCCTGGTGAGGGATATCGCCCGGGACCCCATCGATCGTTCCATGGTGGACGCCATCGCCCGCATCGGCCGGGTAATGGGCCTGCATACCATTGCCGAGTTCGTGGAAGACGATGCGGTGCTGGCCACCCTGGCCGAGCTGGGCGTGGATTTTGCGCAAGGCTACGGCATCGCACGGCCCGCGCCCCTGTCCCAGGCCACCCCACTTCAAGGGCCGCCTCGCCAGTCATCGGGCCCCGCAGTATCCGATCACCCAGGCCGCAACACCCTGGCGCGATCCCATTTGCCAAATCCCGAAGTTTGATGTATCTTTGCGCACCTTGTCAGGCGGGGTCTCCCGTCAACCTGACATACACCCTTGCGACCCGGACTTCCCGGCCAGGGTGACGCACTTTGGAGAGGTGGCCGAGCGGTCGAAGGCGCACGCCTGGAAAGTGTGTATACGGTAACCCCGTATCGAGGGTTCGAATCCCTCCCTCTCCGCCAATTTTGCATGCCAAAAGCCACCGTTACGACGGTGGCTTTTTTGTTCGCTGCCTGCTTTTTGGCTGCCTGCCCGCCGCCAAACCTTGACCCCGCGCAGCAAAAGCCGCAATGCGCCGTGGCCGCCTTGCAACGCGCCTCCCGATGTAAGAACATCCGCCCGTTTGATTATTGCATTTATACCCACATAAAAAGCATAAGGGTATATCCATTCTTCTGTGCACAAAGCGGGAGCATTCATGGACCAAAGCACCATCGACCGCATCAAGGCGGATCCCAACTTCCAGAGGCTGGTAAAAAAACGCTCACGCCTCGCCTGGAGCCTGAGCGCCATCATGCTGCTGGTTTACTACAGCTTCATCATGCTGGTGGCCTTCCTGCCTGATGTCCTGGCCATCCGTCCCTTTGGCGACAGCATCATCACCCTGGGCGTGCCCATGGGCGTAGGTATCATCCTGTTCGCCTTCATGCTCACCGGCATCTACGTGTACAAGGCCAACACAGAATTTGACAAGCTGACCGCCGCCGTTAGGGAGAACGCTGAATGAAGCCCTTGATCACCTTTATCCTGCTAGCCATCCTGATCACCTGCGGGGTGGCCCTGGCGCAACCGGCTGATGTGACCGAGGCTGTGGGCGGCAGCAGCTGGACCTCCAGCATCATGTTCATCCTCTTCGTGGTCGGCACCATGGGCGTCACCTACTGGGCCTCGCGTCGCACCAAGACCGCCTCGGACTTCTACACCGCGGGTGGCGGCATCACCGGTTTCCAAAATGGCCTGGCCATCTCTGGCGACTACATGTCGGCGGCCTCCTTCCTGGGGATCACCGCGCTGGTGTACACCTCCGGCTTCGACGGCCTGATCTACTCCATCGGCTTCCTGGTAGGCTGGCCAGTGATCATGTTCATCATGTCCGAGCGCCTGAGAAACCTGGGCAAGTTCACCTTTTCTGATGTGGTGTCCTTCCGCTTTCAGCAGATCCCCATCCGGGTGTTCTCCGCCTTTGCCGGCATCACCATCGTGCTGCTGTACCTGATCGCCCAGATGGTGGGCGCTGGCGCCCTGGTCCAGACCCTGTTCGGCATGAGCTTTGAGGCCGCCGTGATCATCGTCGGCATTCTGATCATCGGCTATGTGACCTTCGGGGGCATGCTGGCTACCACCTGGGTGCAGATCATCAAGGCCGTGCTGCTGCTCTCTGGCGCCACCTTCATCGCCGGGATGTCGCTTTACTTCTACGGCTTCAGCCTGGAGGGCCTGTTCCAGGGGGCCTCCGACCGTCATGCCCTGGGTGAGGACATCTTCAAGGTGGGCGGCCTGGTGAGCGACCCCATCTCCGCCATCTCGCTGGGTATTGCCCTGATGTTCGGTACCGCCGGTCTGCCGCATATCCTGATGCGCTTCTTCACGGTGCCCAGTGCCAAGGAAGCACGCAAGTCGGTCTTCTACGCCACCGGCTTCATCGGCTACTTCTATGTACTGACCTTCATCATCGGCATGGGCGCCATCGCCTTCGTCATGGGCAACCCGAACTACTTCGACGAGACCGGGCGCATGTTCGGCGGCGACAACATGCCGGCAGTCCACCTGGCCCATGCCCTGGGTGGCGATCTGTTCCTGGGCTTCATCTCAGCTGTAGCCTTCGCCACCATCCTGGCAGTGGTGGCCGGCCTGACCCTGGCGGGCGCCTCGGCCATCTCCAACGACCTGTATGCCAATGTGATCAACAAGAATGCCACCAGCCAGCAGGAGATGCGTGTCTCCCGGGTGGCCACGATCATCCTGGGCATCATCGCCGTGCTGCTGGGAATTGCCTTCCAGAGTCAGAACATCGCCTTCCTGGTGGGCCTGGCCTTCACCATCGCCGCCTCCACCACCTTCCCGGTGCTGATCATGTCCATGTACTGGCATGACATGACCACCCGCGGAGCGGTGATCGGTGGCTCCCTGGGTCTGATCTCCGCCGTGATCATGGTGGTACTCAGCCCCAACGTGTGGGTACAGGTCCTGGGCAATGAAGAGGCCATCGTGCCCTACAGCAACCCGGCATTGTTCACGGTGGCCATCGCCTTCCTGGGTATCTGGGTCTTCTCCAAGCTGGACCGCTCCAAGCGGGCTGCCGAGGACCGTCGCCGGTTCGAGGCCCAGTACATCCGCTCCCAGACGGGCATTGGCATCAACAAGGCCGCGGAGCATTGATGCCCCCGGCGTGACCCTTGAGGTCACGCCAACCGGCGGGTGGGGCATGGCATACTGAGATAGCCATGCCCCTGCCCACCACCTATTCATCATTCATCCATCTGCGTCGCCCCTGCCGCATCCAGGCAGGGCGACTTACCCCGCATCGATTGCCCACTGGCTGGCATGCCCATGCCGGCAGCGCATGGCGTCACCTGGACGCGCGCAAGGGGCCCAGGGCTCAAGACCCTCCATCACCCATCAAAAGGCAGACGCGACTTCAACGACCGCGAAGGTGGATCGACGCGCGCCCAGCCATTACCCTTGAAAATCTCCACCGCCCTGACGAGGATCCCCATGCCCCCATCCGCCACCATCCCATCTGCCCGCCGACGCGCCACCCTGCTTGTACTGGCCCTGCTGCTTGGCCTGGCAATGCTCATCCTGGGAGCCAACCACCTGGTGCACCGGGCGGGTGCGGATCAGGTGGAGGCCACGCTGCAGGCATGGCAGGATCAGGACCCGGATGTCCCGGGCCTGCATTTGCGCTGGGCTGATTACGATCGCGACAGTGGCGATCTGCAGTACCGCGTGCGCTACGTCCCCGAGGCCAACAGCCTGCCATGGCAGCTATTGGCGGACCTGCAGGGAACCAACACCCCCAGGCTGGAGACCTCAGGCAGCGCCCAGGTCACCACCCGCGGCCTTGTCGGCCTGCTGGGTACGGCCGCCCAGGTGGAAGGCGCCCTCGGGGTCTCCGACACCTGGCGGGCCATCCTGCCCGATTTTGAAGGCCAGGAGTGGCTTCGCTACCACGTGAATGTGGACACCCGCGGGCGACACCAGCTCGTTCTGGCTGGCCTCCCCTATGAAGGTGACATCATGGACGACCGGGGCAAACGCACCGGCGAGACCACATGGCGACCCTGGTCCCTTGAGACCCGACTGGCCAGCGAGGATCGTATCGCGCATCTTGAAGCCTCCCTGCCGCGGCTGTGGCTCAGGGAGCAAGGTGGCGAACTGGATACCCTGGTAGAAAATCTGACCCTGCGGATGGAAGATGCATTCCTGGAAGAAGGCCTGCTGACCCTTGGCGCCGCCAACCTGTCCGTGGGGCAATTTTCCCTGGAGGACCCGGATAACACGCTGGTCCTGAGAGACTTGGCCATGAACTGGCACAACCACCGCGACAAGGACCGGTTCCGTGACCGCATGGATCTCTCCCTGGGGCGGGTGAACATCAATGGCGACCGGGTTCTGGATGAGGCGCGCCTGCAACTGAGCTCCGATCTTGGGTTTGAGCCCTTGCGTGACCTGATGACCCTATCGGAAAGCCTGGACCTGGAGGGTGATCTGAGTCAGCGCGAAGCCGAGCGACTGGCGGCAGCCTTCACCACCCTGCTTCGCCAGGGGGGCGAGATCAGACTGGAGCAGCTGTCATTGACGCAGGAAGCGCACGGCAGTTTCAAAGGCCATGCAGCCCTGGGACTGACGAAGAACCCAGAATTCACCCTGGGTGGCGAACTCCAGCAGCTGGACAATCTTTACGGGGATGTCCGGCTCACCTTTGACGAACCCCTGGCCCAGTCACTCATGGAACGATCCATCCGCGCCCAATGGCCCCACGTCAGCGAGGCGCACGTGGAGCAGATGGTGGCGCAGCAATGGCGGGAATGGTCGGCCATCCTGGGGATGATGCCCTTTGTCACCGCATGGGAGGATGAGCGCATCACCCTGGCGCTGGAACTGGAGGCCGGTGTACTCAAGGTGGAGGGCCGCCAGGTGATGAACCTGCGGGACGTGATGGGGATGTTCTAGCAGGCGGCCTAGCTGAACACCACCGTCTTGTTGCCATGAATCAGCACCCGGTCCTCCAGGTGGTAGCGCAGCCCCCTGGAGAGCACCGTGCGCTCCACATCCCGTCCCAGGCGCACCAGGTCATCCACCGTATGGTCATGCCCCACCCGGATCACATCCTGCTCGATGATGGGCCCTTCATCCAGCTGATCGGTCACATAGTGGCAGGTGGCTCCGATCAGCTTCACACCCCGCTCGAAGGCCTTGTGATAGGGCCTGGCGCCCACGAACGACGGCAGGAAGCTGTGATGGATATTGATCACCCGCCCGGCAAAGCGCTGGCACATATCCGGCGGCAGGATCTGCATGTACCGGGCCAGCACGACCACATCCGCCCGGGCCTCCTCCACCAGGGATGAGACCCGCTCAAAGGCCGCCTCCTTGCGTTTTGGCTCCACCGGCACGTGGTAATAGGGGATGCCATGCCACTCCACGTAGTCCCGCATGGTGTCGTGATTGGAGATCACGCAGGGGATCTCCAGAAACATCTCCTGACTGCGCCAGCGATAGAGCAGATCCGTCAGGCAATGATCCAGACGACTCACCAGCGGCACCACCCGGGGTGGCCGGCAGGCATCGGTGACCTGCCAGCGCATCCCATAAGACTCGGCGATGGGTGCAAAGGCCTCCCTCAGGCCCTGGACATCGAAGGGTAGCGTGTCGGCATCGATCTCGTAACGCATGAAAAACCAGCCCGCCACCGGATCACAGTGCTGACTCGCCTCCGTGATGGACCCACCATGGCCCGCCAGAAACCCGCTCACCGCAGCCACGATGCCCACCCGATCCGGGCAGGACACCGTGAGGCGAAAACGACGCGGCATGCAGGACATGGGCAGGGCCTTCAGCAGCGTGCACCAAAGGTCAGATCAGGGCAGGAACGGGTCACCGACTTGCCCGACTCGATCCAGCCCATGATGCCCTCGGTCACATTGTGAACCCGTTCGTACCCCCCCTGCTCTGCCATGGCCTGGGAGAGAAAGGCGGTACGATTGCCCACCCGGCAGATGATCACAAAGGGCTCATCCCGATCCACCAGGCGATCCACCTCCCCAGGAAACTCCGGGTTGAAGCGCCCTTGCTCGTCGAAGGCCGTGAGAAGCACACTGCCCTCCACCACCCCGGTCTGCTGCCACTCATCGGGACGGCGGATATCGATCAGGGTCACCCCCGACTCCAGCAGGGCCTCCAGCTCAGCATTGCTCACGTTCGAGTAAGCAGGACCTTCCATGCGAACCAGCTCCACCTCAAAGCGCAGCGTGGCGTCCGGCGGAATCACACCACCGGCCCCACGGGAGCCATAAGCCAGATGGGGCGGGATCACAAGCTCCCGCTTGCCGCCCTCCTTCATGCCCTCAAGCCCCATCTCCCAACCCGGAATCACCTGACCCTGGCCCAGCACGAGGCGCAGCGGCTCACCCCGGTCATGACTGGAATCAAACCGGGTGCCATCCTCCAGCCAGCCGGTGTAATGCACATGCAACGTATGGTGCATCTGTGCCCGATCACCCTCGCCCGCCTCGATCTCCTTGATCTGAACCTCCGCCGAGGCATACCCCGCAGCCAGCAACAAGGCAGCACACAGCACAGCGAAAAGACGTCGGATCAGCATGGTTTCACCTCAAAAACGGGTCATAATCAGCCAGGGCGCACCACAATACCATCTTCGTCCGCGAACAGCAGATCCCCCGGTCGGAATTCCACGCCCGCAAAGCGCACGGGGATATTCTCCTGCCCCACGCCCATCTTCCGGCTCTTGAGCGGATGCGTGGCCATGGCCTTCACCCCCAGGGACAACTCACCGCAGGCCCGGGAATCCCGGATACAGCCATACATCACCACACCCGCCCAGCCGTTCTTCACCGCCAGGATGGCCAGCTGATCCCCCAGCATGGCGCAGCGCATGGAGCCCCCGGCATCCACCACCAGCACCTTGCCCCGTCCATCGGTGCCCAGCATCTCCCGTACCTTGGAGTTATCCTCAAAACACTTCAAGGTCACGATCTCGCCGCAAAAGGCCTTCTCGCCGCCAAAATCCCGAAAGATCGGCTCACACACCTGGATATCGCCGTCCTCGTGCTCATCACACAGATCCGCCGTACCCTGAAAATTCAATCGCTCAGATGCCATCTACACACTCCTGATTTTTTCAGCCCAAGTCTGTCAGCCCAAAATGTAAGGGCCAGGGTGGGGCCGGGTGGCCTGTAAGCGGGTGTCAGCCGCATGGATGCGGCTGTCAAGCCTACAAGGACGTATTCACGGCGTCCCGCGGTCAGGCCACCCGGCCCCACCCTGGCCCGTTCGCAAGCCCGCATAGCAATGGGCTGCCAAACAAAAAGGCCGCATCCCCCGTTCCCGGTTGATGCGGCCCTTGAAGATCCCGTTCAGGTCGGGTCAGCCCAGGCAGGCCTTAGCCGCTGAACTGATCTTCCTCGGTGGAACCCTTCAGCGCGGTCACCGAAGAGGTGCCACCCTGGATCACCGTGGTGATGTCGTCGAAGTAACCGGCACCCACCTCCTGCTGGTGAGACACAAAGGTGTAACCCTTGTCGCGTGCCGCGAACTCAGGCTGCTGCACCTTCTCCACATAATGCTTCATGCCCTCGCCACGGGCATAGTCATAGGCCAGATCGAACATGTTGTACCACATGTTGTGGATACCGGCGAGGGTGATGAACTGGTACTTGTACCCGTACTCGGACAGCTTCTCCTGGAAATGAGCGATGGTCTTGTCGTCCAGGTTCTTCTTCCAGTTGAAGGAAGGCGAGCAGTTGTAGGCCAGCAACTGGTTCGGGTTCTTGGCGCGCACAGCCTCGGCGAACTCACGGGCAAAGCCCAGGTCCGGCGTACCGGTCTCACACCACACCAGATCGGCATACGGGGCATAGGCCACGCCACGGGAGATGGCCTGCTCCAGACCATTCTTCACCCGGTAGAAGCCCTCTGCAGTGCGCTCGCCGCTGACGAACGGACGATCGTTCTCGTCAAAATCAGAGGTCAGCAGGTTGGCTGCTTCAGCATCGGTACGGGCCAGCAGCAGGGTGGGCACACCCATCACGTCGGAGGCCATGCGGGCCGCGATCAGCTTGTGAACCGCTTCCTGGGTGGGCACCAGCACCTTGCCGCCCATGTGGCCACACTTCTTCACCGCAGCCAGCTGATCTTCGAAGTGCACGCCGGCAGCGCCAGCGGTGATCATGTTCTTCATCAACTCAAAGGCGTTCAGCACGCCACCGAAGCCGGCCTCGGCATCCGCCACGATAGGCAGGAAGTAATCGATACCGTCCTTGTCCTCCGGGCTCAGACCACGGGACCACTGGATCTCGTCGGCGCGCTTGAAAGCATTGTTGATGCGGCGCACGACCGTGGGCACGGAATCATAGGCGTACAGGGACTGATCCGGATACATGGTTTCGGAGGTGTTGGCATCCGCCGCCACCTGCCAGCCGGACAGGTAGATGGCCTCGATACCGGCCTTGGCCTGCTGTACGGCCTGACCACCGGTCAGGGCGCCCAGGCAGTTCACGTAACCCTTCTTGGCGTCGCCATTGACCAGCTTCCACAGCTTCTCGGCGCCGCGACGGGCCAGGGTGTGCTCAGGCTGAACGGAGCCACGCAGGCGCACCACATCTTCGGCAGTGTAGCCGCGCGTCACATCCTTCCAGCGCGGATTCTCTGCCCAGTCCTTTTCGAGCGCCTTGATCTGTTCATCTCGGTTCATCATGCCTAATCCTCTGTCACTATATCGTTGTGGCCCGTATCCCGGGCGGGGGTCTCTCGGTCCGGACAGGACAACGTATGGCCGAACTTTCTGGTATGGGCCCCGGTGACGCAGACCGGAAACCCGCTTATCTGCTGACCCGACGACTCCACCCGACTTTTCGAATGGAGGGGCCAAGCGTAGTCTAGACTCAGACAAAAGCCAGCAAGAAATTTCAATAGTAACCATTTGCTGGTGCAATGCAACATAGCAACTGATGCAAACAGAGTAAATACTGTAGTAAATTCGACATGACGACGGCACACACCGCTCAGGCGACCAAAGGCGACCAGCAGACCATGAATGACCGCGCGCGGCAGATCGCCCGCTCAATCCTCACGGGTTTTGAACGCCACTTCTCTTTCTTCCAGGAAATCACCAGCAGCGCTCGGGAACGCTTCGAGCATGCCGACTGGGAGGCGGTACGGGCCGCGTCAGTCAAGCGGATCAGCTCCTATGACGGACGGGTACAGGAAACCCTCTCCAAGGTTCGCGCCACCTTCGGCATCAATGGCCTGGAGGAACAACTGTGGCAGCGGGTGAAGATCTCCTACATGGACCTGCTCCAGCACCACTCCCGCCCGGAACTGGCAGAAACCTTCTACAACTCGGTGTTCTGCCGCCTGTTTGAGCGCAAGTACTACAATAACGACATGATCTTCCTGGAATCCGTGGCCAACCGACAGGAACTGGCCGAGCGCTACCGGGGCTACCTATCCTTCCACACACGCGATGGTGGGGTGGAGACCTGCATTTGGGAGATCCTCTCTGCCTTCTATTTCAATCTCCCCCACGCCGATCTGTCCCAGGACGTGAGCAACATCACCGAGGCCCTGATCGAACGATCCGCATTCGGCCCCGAAGCCATGTCGGACCTGCGCATCGACGTGCTGGAGTTCCCCTTCTTCCGCAACAAGGCCGCCTACCTGATTGGCCGCGTGGTACACGAGGGGCACTGCCACCCATTCATCGTGCCGCTCACCAACAATGAACAAGGCGGCATCGTCGCCGATGCGCTGCTCACCACCGAAGAGGAGGCCGAGGCGGTGTTCAGCTTTGCCCGGGCCTACTTCCTCGTGAAAACTCCGGTCCCCGCTGCCACCGTGGCCTTCCTGCAGGACCTGATGCCCAACAAGGCGGTAGCCGAACTGTACATGAGCCTGGGCTTTCACAAACAGGCCAAGAATGAATTCTACCGGGACTTCCTCCACCACTTGGCCGACAGCGATGACCTGTTCACCCTGGCCCCGGGTACGCCGGGCCTGGTGATGATGGTCTTCACCCTGCCCTCCTACCCGTATGTATTCAAGGTCATCAAGGACCGCTTCCCGCCACAGAAGGATGTCACCCACGAATTGATCGAGCGGCGTTACCTGCAGGTGAAGATGCACGACCGGGTGGGCCGCATGGCCGATACCCTGGAGTTTTCCGAAGTGGCCTTCCCCCTGTCGCGGTTCTCACCGGAACTGCTGGAGGCCCTGCAAAACGAGGTGGGCTCCCAGGTGGAGGAAAGCGACGGCATGCTGGTGATCAAGCACCTGTACATCGAAAAGCGCATGCTGCCGCTGGACGTCTTCCTGCAAAGCGCCAGCGAGGAAGAAGCACGTCATGCCCTGCATGAATGGGGATTGGCGGTGAAGCAGCTGATGGGCGTGAATATCTTCCCCGGCGATCTGCTGTTCAAGAACTTCGGGGTCACCGACAGCGGCAAGGTGGTGTTCTACGATTACGATGAGATCTGCTATCTCACCGAGTGCCATTTCCGCAAGATCCCCGAATCCCCCTTCCCGGAGGACGAACTCAGTTCGGACGCCTGGTATTCAGCCGGCCCCAACGAAGTCTTCCCCGAGGAGTTCCCCACCTTCCTGAGCACCGACCCCAGGGTGCGACGCACCCTGATCAAGCTGCACCCCGACCTGTTCGACTACCGCTACTGGCAGGCGCGACAGGAGGACGTGAAGAAAGGCATCCATGGCGATGTCTTCCCGTATCGCCAGTCGGTACGCTTCGAAAAATCGGCCGCTCAGCGACCCGCGGCCCAGGCCGCCTCCGCCTGAACCGATGGCTCAGGCTACTCGCTGATGCGCATGGCTGCACGCAGGTAGTGGAACATGGACCACAGGGTGAGGCCAGCAGCCACGTAGAGCAGGACCATGCCAATGCTCATGCTGGGCAGACCGAGGATGGGCTGGCCATAGAGCAGCAGGAAGATGGCCACCATCTGCGCGGTGGTCTTGAGCTTGCCGATCCAGGACACCGCCACCGCCCCCGACTGCCCCAGCTGCGCCATCCACTCCCTCAGGGCGGAGATGGCGATCTCCCTGCCGATGATCACCACGGCCGCCAGGGCGAGCAGGACGCCACCCGGGTTGTCCACCAGCAGCACCAGGGCCGTGGCCACCATGAGCTTGTCGGCCACCGGGTCGAGAAAGGCACCAAACTGGGATGTCTGCTCCAGGCGCCGCGCCAGGTAGCCATCCAGCCAGTCCGTCACCCCCGCCAGGGCGAAGATGAGGGCACTCACCGGCCCGGAGAGCGGGTGGGGATAGTAATATGTGACCACGATCAACGGGATCAGGGCGATCCGCAGCCAGGTCAGCAGATTGGGGATGGACAATGTCATGAATCAGTCGTCGTGTAGCGAATCGAATATCTGCTGCGCCAGCTTGCGACTGATGCCGGGCACCTTGGCGAGCTCTTCCACCCTGGCACTGCTGACGCCCCTCAAGCCACCAAAATGCTTGAGCAGCTGCTGGCGACGCTTGGGCCCCATACCGGGAATCTGCTCCAGCGGTGAGGTATTGCGTGCCTTGGCACGCTGCTGACGGTGTCCCGTGATGGCAAACCGGTGCGCCTCGTCACGGATCTGCTGAATCAGGTGCAGTGCCTTTGAGCTGGGCGGCAGTATAGACGGGCCGCGTTCATCGCTCAATATAAGCGTTTCCAGGCCCGGCCGGCGATCCTCGCCCTTGGCCACGCCGACCACCATCACACCCTCCACCTGTAACGCCTCCAGCACCTCCAGGGCCTGACGCACCTGACCCTTGCCACCATCGATGAAAAGGATGTCGGGCAGACGCGCCTCACCCTCCTTGAGACGGGTATAGCGCCGGTGCAAGGCCTGGTGCATGGCCGCGTAATCATCCCCCGGGGTGATGTCGCGGATATTGAAGCGCCGATAATCCGACTTGAGCGGGCCCTCGGGATTGAAGACCACACAGGAGGCTACGGCGGCCTCCCCATGGGAGTGGCTGATATCAAAACATTCCATGCGCGTGGGCACCTCCTCCAGCTCCAGGGCTTCCCGCAGGGCCTCCAGGCGCTCGCGCATACCCGCCTTGCCGGCCAGACGCGTGGCCAGCGACATCTGGGCGTTGCGCTGAGCCATCTCCAGCCAGCGCGCCCGCTCGCCGCGCACATTCCAGGCAAGGGTCACCTTGTGGCCCCGTTGCATGGCAAGCATTTCCTCCAGCAGGTCCGGTTCCTCCGGAGCATGACTGACAATGATCTGGGGCGGCACCTCCCGGGACAGGTAATACTGACCCAGGAAGGCCGTCATCAGTGCCTCGCCACTGGTTTCCTCCGGCAGACTGGGAAAAAGGGCCCGGTTGCCCAGGTTCAAGCCACCACGAATGGAGAAGACCTGCACACACACCTGCCCCCCCTCCAGGGCCGCGGCGATGACATCCACATCCCCCCCCTCACCGCTCACATACTGGCGCTCGGAGATCTGTCGCAGTCGGGTGATCTGGTCACGCACCTGGGCCGCCCGCTCGAACTCCAGACGGGCCGAGGCTGCTTCCATCTCGGCCACCAGATCCCGCATCACCTGATCGCTGCGACCCTCAAGAAAATCCACTGCATGCTTCACATCACGCTCATAGGCCAGGGGATCGATCAGCCCCACGCAGGGAGCGGTGCAGCGTTTGATCTGGTATTGCAGGCAGGGGCGCGAGCGATTCTCGAAAAAGCTGTCCTTGCAGGGGCGTATCAGAAAGAGTTTCTGCAACAGGTTGAGGGTGTCGCGCACCGCCGGAGTGGATGGATACGGCCCAAAGTAGCGGCCCGGCTTCTTGCGGGCGCCACGATGAAACGTCAAGCGTGGATAAGTGTGCTGGGAGAGGAAGATATAGGGGTAGCTCTTGTCATCCCGCAGCAGCACGTTGTAGCGCGGCCGATGCTGCTTGATGAGGTTGTTCTCCAGCAGCAGGGCCTCGGCCTCGGTGGTGGTCACCGTGACCTGGACATCCCGTATCTGCGCCACCATGGAACGGATGCGGGGGCTGGGCAGGTTGCGGCGAAAATAGCTGGACACCCGATTTCTGAGGTTCTTCGCCTTGCCCACGTAAAGCACCACGCCATCCTCATCCAGCATCCGGTAGACACCCGGATGGCGGGTCAGCCCGGCCAGGAAGGCCTTGGCATCAAAGCCGGGTTCCGGTGCAGACTCTTCCGTCACCATGGGATCAGCGGGGGGGCAGGCGCTGGCGCAGATCCGCGAAGACGGCCTGGAACATCTCCGGCGTCAAGCGGCGGGTCTGGGTGTTGTAGCGACTGCAGTGGTATGAGTCCACCAGGGTGAGACCGCCGGGCAGATCATGGACGCGATGATGACCGAAGGGGTGATCCTTGAGTTTCAGGTTCCGTGCGCGCAGAACGGCCTGATGGGCAATGGACCCCAGGGCCAGTACCACAGCGGGATTGGGCAGGGTTGCCAGTTCCGCGGCCAGGTAATCATTGCAGGCGCGGATCTCCGCCCCCTGGGGCTTGTTCTGGGGCGGCAAACACTTTACCGCGTTGGTAATGCGGCAATCCTTCAGGGTGAGTCCATCGTCCCGGGAGCGGGATTCAGGGTGGCTGCCAAAGCCCGTGTCGTACAGGGTGCGGTATAGCAGGATGCCCGCATGGTCGCCGGTGAAGGGTCGGCCCGAGGCATTGGCGCCGTGCATCCCCGGCGCCAAGCCGACGATCAATAGGCGGGCATCGGGGTCTCCGAAGGGAGGCACGGGGGCGGCGTGATAATCCGGATGCGCCGCGCGCACCTGAGATAGGAATCCCACCAGGCGGGGGCACCGGGAACACTGGGGGTCAAATACGGTTTGGGACACGACAGGGCACAGACCTCAGGCGTCGTCGGAAGGATCCGGGGCGGTGATGCCGTGATCCATGGCCATGCGCAGCAGCTCGATATCGCTGGAGCACTCCAGCTTGTCCCGCAGGCGGGCCTTGTAGGTACTAACGGTCTTCACATTCACGCCCAGCTCACTGGCAATCTGCTGTTGTTTGCATCCCTTCACCAGGAGCACCAGTATCTGTCGCTCCCTGGGAGAAAGACGGGCCAGGGCATCCGTCGTCCCGGCACCCTCGTCGTCCGACAGCTGGTGGGCGATCTTCGGGCTCACATGCCGGTCACCGCGCATGGCCAACACGATGGCCTCGATCAACTCATCCACCTGACAACCCTTGGTGAGATAACCCGACGCCCCGCTATCCATCAGCCAGCGGGGGAACGGCCCCTCATCCTGAACGGTGAGCACGATGACCTTGGTCCCCGGGTAATGGGCCAGCACCTGCCGGGTGGTCTCAAGCCCCCCCATGCCGGGCATGTTCAGGTCCAGCAACACCACATCCGGGCGCAGACGGGGCAATTGCTCCAGGGCCTCCTCACCGGAACCGGCCTCGCCCACCACATGGATCCCGGTCTGCGCAGAACGGGATTCCAGCAACCCACGAATACCGATGCGCACCAGCTCGTGATCATCCACCAGCAGCACGTCCACCATGCGCGGACTCAACCCGCTGCCGTCTCCGTCGTGATCTTCGGACATCGTGACTACCAATCCTTGTAGGGGTGTTGCACAAGACTCGTATTGTAATAGCGCGGGTCATGGGAGACCTCTTCGCCGGCCCAGGCGGGCATGACCGGCTCCTGCTCGGCATGCTCCAGCTCCACCTCGGCCACCACAAGACCGGCATTGTCTCCCTCAAACACATCCACTTCCCACAGATGAGCGCCCACCGGCACGAAATGACGGGTCTTCTCGATCAGGGGATGATGACAAAGGGATTCCAGCAGCTCATGGGCATCGGCCGCCGGAATGGGATACTCGAACTCCTGACGCTGGACACCCAGCGTGGCACTCTTGATGTTCAGGTCCGCTTGTTCGTCGGACACGCGCACCCGCACTGAAGCGCTCTTGTTACCACACAGATAACCCTGCCTAAGCTTCACACTCCTGGTGACGTGTTGCTTCCAGGCATCTGAAACCACGAGGAATTTTTTTTCGATTTCCTGTCCCATGGCACCACCGAAAAATTCAGACGACCCATACCTTAGCATGATCGCCGGACATTCGGTTCACACCAGTGCAACCGTCAGGCCCACCGGCCGGGCAAGGCCTAGAAATACACCAGCGCCGAACCCCAGGTGAAACCGCCGCCAAAGGCCTCCATGAGCACCAGTTGACCGGGCTGGATACGCCCATCGCGTACCGCCACGTCCAGGGCCATGGGCACCGAGGCCGCGGAGGTATTGCCGTGATGCTCCACGGTAACCACCACTTTTTCCATGGGCAGTTTCAGCTTGCGCGCCGTGGCCTGAATGATGCGGATGTTGGCCTGATGAGGGATCAGCCAGTCCACCTGGGATTGCTCCAGGCCATGCTTTTCCAGGGTTTCCTCGACGATCCGACCCAGGGTGTTGACCGCCCACTTGAAGACCTCGTTGCCCTTCATCTGCAGATAGGCTTCGCCGGCAATCATGTCCTTGTAGCCACGCCCCACTCCCCGGGGTACGCTCAGCAGACTCTCGTAACGGCCATCCGCATGCAGGTGGGTGGAGAGCACACCGGGCTTGTCCGATGCCTCCAGAACCACGGCGCCGGCACCGTCGCCAAAGAGCACGCAAGTGCCCCGGTCGTTCCAGTCCAGGATGCGGGAGATGGTCTCCGCCCCCACCACCAGGGCGCAACGGGCGCTGCCGGCCCGGATGAACTGGTCGGCCACGCCCAGGGCATAGACAAAGCCCGTGCACACGGCCTGCACATCGAAGGCCGGGGAGCCGTTGTGAACACCCAGACGCTGCTGCAACAGGCAGGCCGTACTGGGGAAGACCTGGTCCGGCGTGGTGGTGCCCACAATGATCAGGTCAATGTCCTCGGGGCGACGCCCGGCCATCTCCATGGCCCGACGGGCCGCCTGCTCCGCCAGATCGCAGGTGCTCTCGTCATCCGCCACCACATGACGCTGAGCAATGCCGGTGCGCTCGCGGATCCACTCGTCCGAGGTCTCCACGATCTTTTCCAGATCGCGGTTGGTCAGAACCTTCTCCGGAAGATAGCTCCCGGTCCCTGTAATGCGGGAATAGATCACGATGCCGACTCCTCATTCAGCAGCTCTCCCAGCCGCTTGTCGATGCGCTGCGGTACCCGCTTGCGAGCCTCGATACGGGCAATGCGGATGGCATTCTCGAAAGCCACCGCGTCGGCCCCACCATGGCTCTTGATCACCACCCCCTGCAGCCCCAGCAGGCTGGCCCCATTGTAGGCCCGGGGATCAATGCGGCTGCGGAATTTGCGCAATACGGGCATGGCCACCAGGGCGGCCAGGCGACTGAACAGGCCACGCTTGAATTCGGCCCGCATGTAGTGCGAGACCATCCTCGCCACGCCCTCGCTGGTCTTGAGCGCCACGTTGCCCACAAAACCGTCGCAGACCACCACATCCACATCGCCGCAATAGATGTCGTTGCCTTCCACGAAACCGATGTAGTTCAGGTGGCTGTGCTCCAGCATGTGAGCCGCCTCCTTCACCTGGTCATTGCCCTTGATATCCTCCTCACCAATGTTCAACAAACCCACCCGGGGGTTGGCGACATTATCCACGGCACTGGCCAGCTCCGAACCCATCACCGCAAACTGGTACAGATGACTGGCCGAGCAGTCCACGTTGGCACCCAGATCCAGCATGTGGGTGTGGCCCTTGATGGCGGGGATGGCGGTAATGATGGCGGGGCGATCGATCCCCGGGAGGGTCTTGAGCACGTAGCGGGCAGTGGCCATCAGGGCACCGGTATTGCCAGCGCTGACGCAGGCATCCGCCTGCTGGTGCTTGACCAGGTTGATGGCCACCCGCATGGAGGAGTCTTTCTTGTTACGCAGGGCCTGTGTCGGGGGCTCGTCCATACCCACCACCTGGGCGGCATGGTGGATACGCAGCCGATCCGAGGGCGCCTTGCCGACGGCGGCCAGTTCCTTCTCCAGCCGTGCCTTGTCGCCCACCAGGATGAGGTGGATATCTGAAAACTCGGCCAGTGCCTTGAGTGCCGCCGGAACAACCACATGGGGGCCGTGATCACCCCCCATGGCATCCAGTGCGATGGTAAAGAGACCGCTCATGGACAAACTCTTTTTTGATCTGCACAGGAAAGCCTCGCGGGATACATCACCCCACGAGGTCGAGAGCGGAGGGCCAAGCGGCCCACCGGCAATGGCCTCATCGGTTGCCCAGCAGTCTGTCGACTCATACCCCTGACCGGCGTGATACCGGTGTTCCAAGGGTCATGCATCAACATCACCGGCAGCCCGGGACCGGATCTTACTCTTCGTCTTCTTCCAGATCCTTGGCCTTGATCACCTGACGACCACGGTAGAAGCCGTCGGCGCTGATGTGGTGACGACGGTGCAACTCACCGGTGGTGGGCTCAACGGACAGGGTGGGACCGGTGAGGGCGTCGTGGGAACGACGCATGCCGCGACGGGAGCGGGTGGTACGACCTTGTGCAACAGCCATGATGTCTCTCCAATGATAAAGCGTTCAATGCCGCCGGGGTTTCCCACCGGCGGCCGTGTTAATCAACCGTCGTCGTCCAGGCGCCCCTTCAGGGCACCCAGGGCGGCGAACGGGTTGTCTTCCTGCTTGCGGAGGGTATCCACCTCCGCCTGCGAAAATTCTTTCAATGACTGATCAGGGCAGCGGTCATCCGCATGCATGGGGACCGTCGGCAACGCCAGCAGCAACTCGTCCTCCACCAGCGCCCAGACAGAAATCCGCCCGTCTTCCAGCATGACCGGCTCGATCTCTACCGGCAGCTCCTCGATGGAGCGCCCTTCATCGAGCACCACGCCCTCGAAGGTGGTATCCACCGGCCAGGTCATGGGTCCCAGGCAGCGCTGGCATTGCAAGGACAGCTCAGCCTGGGCGCTGCCAGACACCTTGACCAGCCCGCCACGCTCCCGCCCGAATCGCAGCGACACCCGTGCGGGCGCGGCCAGCGCGATACCCGCCGCACCAAGGCGCGGCAGGCTCGATGCCTCCAGCAGGCCCTCCAGAGGGCGCGTGTTACCGGCGAGGCGAAACGGGTCGACCCGCTCGGGAAGGGTGGTCTCGGACATAAGCGCGCAATTCTAAAGGGCTTATCGCGGGACTGTCAAAACGAATTCGCGCCCCCGACTTGAAAAACCGTGCTTCGTTCACGGATACTGGCGGTTTGATGACAATCTGCGGGCTGCACGCGGCTCGCCCCTCTCTCTCATGCTTGGGTCGAGGGTCGGCTATTTCAAGGCGCACGGGCCAGGCCCCGGGCAGCGAATCCTGTCCCGACCCGGCCAAGCACCAACCCATGAATCAATCGCCTCAGCGCAGGCGCGGGACCTGTTCGTGATAAAGAAGCTTCTGATCGCCAACCGCGGTGAGATCGCCGTTCGTATCATCCGCGCCTGCGCGGAGATGGGCATCACCTCCGTGGCCGTGTACACCGATGCGGACCGCCACGGACTGCATGTGAAAAAGGCCGACGAGTCCTATTCCATCGGCCCCGACTCCCTCTCCGGCTACCTGAACGTGCACCGCATGGTGAACATGGCGCGCACGGCCGGCTGCGATGCCATCCACCCGGGTTACGGATTTCTCTCGGAAAACCCCGAATTTGCCCGGGTTTGCGCCCAGCGCGGCATCCAGTTCGTGGGGCCCGACAGCAATGTCATCAGTCGCATGGGCGACAAGGTCGCCGCCCGCGAGGCCATGATCGAAGCCGGCGTGCCCGTCATCCCGGGCAGCGAGGGTAACCTCTCCGATGTGGAGGAGGCTGCCAGCCTGGCCCGCGACATCGGCTACCCGGTCATGCTCAAGGCCACCAACGGGGGCGGCGGCCGTGGCATCCGCCGCTGCGATGACGAGGCCGGCCTGCGCCGCAACTATGACCGTGTGCGCTCCGAGGCCACCAAGGCCTTTGGCAGCACCGAGATCTTCATGGAAAAGGCCATCGTCAACCCGCGCCACATCGAGGCACAGATCCTGGCCGACCGCCACGGCAACGTGATCCACCTCTACGAGCGGGACTGTTCCATCCAGCGGCGCCATCAAAAACTGGTGGAGATCGCCCCCTCGCCCCAGCTCACCCCCGAGCAGCGTGAATACGTGGGCGAACTGGCCGTACGCGCCGCCCGGGCCGTGGGTTACGAGAACGCCGGCACCGTGGAATTCCTCATGGATGCCGACGACAGCTTCTACTTCATGGAGATGAACACCCGCCTGCAGGTGGAGCACCCGGTCACCGAGATGATCACGGGTGTCGACATCGTCCAGGAGCAGATCCGTATCGCCGCCGGCGAGCCGTTGCGCTACAGCCAGGATCAGATCAGTTGCCGCGGCTTCGCGATAGAATTTCGTGTCAACGCCGAAGACCCGAAAAACGATTTCCTGCCCAGCTTTGGTCGCATCACCCGCTATTTCGCCCCCGGCGGCCCGGGGGTGCGCACCGACGGCGCCATCTACACCGGCTACCACATCCCGCCCCACTACGACTCCATGTGCGCCAAGCTCATTGTCTGGGCGCTGGACTGGGAGTCCCTGATCCCTCGGGCCCGCCGCGCCCTGAACGACATGGGCGTGTACGGCGTGAAGACCACCATCCCGTATCATCTGGAGATCCTGGACAGCGAGGCCTTCCGCAAGGGCAGCTTCGACACGGGTTACGTGGATGCCCACCCGGAACTCACCCAATATTCCGTTCGTCGCCCCACCCGGGAACTGGCGGCCGTGATCGCCGCTGCGATTTCCGCTCACAAGGGTCTCTGACCAGAAGGTAATGCACTGATGTCCAAGGTAACGATCACCGACCTGACCCTGCGAGACGGCCACCAGAGCCTGATCGCCACGCGCATGCGCACGGAGGACATGCTCCCCATCTGCGAGAAGATGGATGCGGTGGGCTTCTGGTCCCTGGAAGTCTGGGGCGGCGCCACCTTCGATGCCTGCCTGCGCTTTTTGAAGGAAGACCCATGGGAGCGCCTGCGCCAATTGCGCGAGGCCCTGCCCAACACCCGTCTGCAGATGCTGCTGCGTGGCCAGAACCTGCTGGGCTACCGCCATTATGCCGACGACGTGGTGCGCGGCTTCGTCGCCAAAAGTGCCGATAACGGCATGGATGTGTTCCGCATCTTCGACGCCATGAACGACACCCGCAACGTGCGCGTGGCCATCGAGGCGGTCAAGAAGGAAGGCAAGCACGCCCAGGGTGCCATCAGCTACACCACAAGCCCGGTGCATACCCCGGAGCAGTTCGTGACCATGGCCCGTGAGATGGTGGACATGGGCTGTGACAGCATCGCCATCAAGGACATGGCCGGCCTGCTCACGCCCTATGCCACGGGCGAGTTGGTCTCCGCCCTCACCGATGCGGTGTCCGTGCCCATCCACCTGCACACCCATGCCACGGCGGGCCTCTCCGAGATGTGCCACCTCAAGGCCGTGGAGAACGGTGCGGCCAACATCAACACCGCCATGTCGGCCTTTGCCGGCGGTACCAGCCACGCCCCCACGGAGAGCATGGTGGCGGCCCTGCATGACAGCCAGTACACCACCGGTCTGGATCTGGCCGCGCTCCAGGAGATCGGCTTTTACTTCCGCGAGATCCGCAAGAAGTATCACCAGTTCGAGAGTGAATTCACCGGCGTGGACACCCGGGTACAGACCACCCAGGTACCCGGCGGCATGATTTCCAACCTGGTCAGCCAGCTCAAGGCCCAGGGGGCCCTGGACAAGGTGAACCAGGTGATGACCGAGATCCCCCGGGTCCGCGAGGATCTGGGCTATCCGCCGCTGGTCACCCCCACTTCCCAGATCGTGGGCACCCAGGCGGTGATGAATGTGCTCACCGAAGAGCGCTACCAGACCATCACCAACGAGGTGAAGAGCTACCTGCAGGGTCGCTACGGCCGCACCCCAGGCCAGGTGAACGCCGTGGTGCGCCGCAAGGCCATCGGTGATGCCGAGGTGATCGAATGCCGACCTGCCGACCTGCTGCAGGATGAGATGGACGCCCTGCGCAAGCAGGTGGGCGACCTGGCCCAGTCTGAAGAAGACGTGATGATCTACGCCATGTTCCCGGACCTGGGCCGCGAGTACCTGGAGCATCGCCGCGATGGCAAGCTGGTGCCCGAACCCCTGGAGCCTGTGGGCGCCAAGGCCGAGGAGAAGAACGCCCCGGTGGAATTCAAGGCCACCCTCCATGGCGAGACCTACCACATCAAGGTCACCGGCACCGGCCACAAGCGGGATCACGAGCGCCCCTTCTATGTGACCGTGGACGGCATGCCGGAAGAGATTGTCGTCGAGACCCTGGACGAACTGGCCCTGGATGGCGACGGCGGTGCCCGGCGCGATGGCCCGCGGGGCAGCGGTCGCCCCCGTGCCACCAAGCCCGGCCACGTGAGCACTTCCATGCCCGGCACCATCATCGATGTGCTGGTCAAGGAAGGCGACGAGGTCAAGGCCGGTGACGGGGTGCTGATCCTGGAAGCCATGAAGATGGAAACCGAAGTCCAGGCACCCGTGGGTGGTGTGGTCAAGGCCATCCATGTGAGCAAGGGCGACAGCGTCAATCCCGATGATGCCCTGGTGGAGATCGAGGGCAGCTGATGAACCCCGGACTCGTCCTGGCCTCCACCTCGCCGTTCCGCCGCGAACTGCTGCAGCGCCTTGCCCTGCCCTTCGATACCTGCTCACCCCAGGTGGATGAGACCCCGAAGGCGGGAGAGGCCCCGGGCGCCATGGTGGCCCGCCTGGCCGAGGCCAAGGCCCGGGCGGGTGCCGAGCAAAAACCCGACAGCCTCATCATCGGCTCCGACCAGTGCGCCGAGCTGGATGGCCGGATACTGGGCAAGCCCGGCGACCACCAACGGGCCGTGGAACAGCTGGGGGCCGCTTCGGGCCGCACGGTGGTCTTCCACACCGGCCTGTGCCTGTTGAATGCCGTCACCGGAGAGGCGCAGGTGGACGTGGTGCCCTTCAAGGTACGGTTTCGCTCACTGAGCGCCGAGCAGATCGAGAACTACCTGCGCAAGGAAGAGCCCTACCAGTGTGCCGGCAGTATCAAGTCGGAAGGCTTGGGTATCGCGCTGTTCGAGGTAATGGAGGGAGACGACCCCACAGCGCTGGTGGGGCTCCCGCTCATCCGCCTGTGTACCATGATGGAGCGGGCAGGCCTCAATGTCGTGTAGGCTCAGGCGGGCGCCGGTCCCGGCGCCCGCTCAGTGGGGCACGGTAAAGCTCACCAGGTGCGTGTCGTCCTCGGCTACCGGGCGTCCCAGACTGATCAACCCCTCCCCCACCAACGGCAATTCCTCGCCGTTGAGCAGGCAGATTTCATCATTGCCCTGCAAACGCACATAGGTTCCATTCGTACTCTGATCGATCAGCACGAACTTGCCCTTGCGGTAGATCACCCGGGCATGATGCCTTGAGGCCACAGGCACCGACACCATCAGGTCGCAGTCATGGCTGCGCCCCAGCACGAACACGCGGGCACCTGCGGTGAACCAGTGTTCCGCCCCGTGCAAACCGAACACCATACGGGCATTGAGATCATAGAGTGCATGCATCCTCTCCGCACTGATCCGCTGCGTGGGGGAGCGTTCCTCGTGATCGTCGCCTGAATTAGCTGTCATATGCCGCGTATCCTCTTGAAAGGCCTGAAGAGACACAGGCCCTGACCAGTCCATGATTATGCCGTTAAACCTGCGGACTTTGTGTGATGTTTTACCAAAATCAGTCATCATGACAAGCGTTGCCATACCACAGCAGATACATTGCCCCTTTTGACGGGGCCCCAGCCCAGGAGAGTTCTGCCATGGCCAAGAATAGTGTAGGCATCATCGGCACCGGCAACGTAGGGGTTGCCGCGGCCTATTCCATCTTTCAACGACAGATCGCAGGCGATCTGATCCTGGTGGACCGGGATCATCAGCGTGCCGAAGGCGAGGCCATGGACCTGATGCACGGCCAGTCCCTGGTGGGACGGGTCATGGTCCGCGCCGGCGACTATGCCGACCTGGCCGACTGTAGCGTGATCGTCATCACCGCCGGCGTCAACCAGAAGCCTGGCGAGTCGCGCCTGGAACTGCTCAACCGCAACGCCGCCGTGTTCCGCGAGATCGCCGGTCATCTGGACCGCCACGCGCCCGACGCCGTGCTGGTGATTGCCACCAATCCAGTGGACATCCTCACCTACGTGATGCAGCGCCTCACGCAACGACCGGCCCAACGCGTGATCGGCACCGGAACCATGCTGGACACCTCCAGGTTCCGCGCCGCGCTGGGTGAATACTATGGCGTGAACCCCCGCTCGGTGCATGCCTACATCATGGGCGAGCACGGTGATTCCGAGGTCCCCATCTGGAGCAGCGCCAAGGTGGGTGGGCTGAACCTGTTCGAGCAGACAGTCAACGGCCGGCACTTCGATGCCCGGGCCATGGAGAGATTATTTCAGCAGGTAAAGACCGCCGCCTTTGATATCATCTCGCGCAAGGGCTACACCAACACCGCCATTGGCCTGGTGATTGCCTACCTGGTGCGCGTGATCCTGGAGGATCAGAAGAGCGTTCTGGCGGTGAGTGTGGACCCGCAAGGAGACTATGGCCTGCAGGATGTCTGCCTGAGCATTCCCTGCATCGTTGGCCGGGACGGCATTGAATCCCGCGTGGCGCCATTGATCAACGATGCGGAGCTCAAGGGCATGCAGGCCTCGGCACAGGTCCTGAGGGACAACCTCAAGGGCATGTCCATCGATTGACAAAATAACGGCCCGCGTCAACGGGCCTGGACCCCCTTCTCACCCATCCGGCAGAAGGGCTTTAATGGCTTGAACTACCCAAGGAATCCTCAAATGCACGCCGTGGCCGGTCCACGCGCCCGTGTGGGCGCCTTTATCGAATCCGACCGCATTCAGCGCTGGATCATCGCGCTGATCCTCATCAATGCAGCGGTGCTGGGCCTGGAGACCTCGCCGACCGTCATGGAGCACACGGTGGGGCCGTGGCTGCTGGTGGCAGACAAGATCATTCTGGGCATCTTTGTGGTGGAAATCCTGCTCAAGCTATTCGCCCAGGGCTGGGGCTTTTTCCGACGCCCCTGGAACGTGTTCGACTTCCTGGTGGTGGGCATCGCCCTGGTCCCGGCCTCCGGGCCCATGGCCGTGCTACGGGTGCTGCGTCTGTTGCGCCTCGTGTCCATGATGCCCAAACTCCGCTTCATCGTGGAGGCCCTGCTCAAGGCCATACCGGGCATCCTGTCCATCCTCGGCCTGCTGGTCCTGTTGTTCTACGTGTTTGCGGTGATCGCCACAGGCCTGTTCGGCAAGAGCTTCCCGGAATGGTTTGGCAACCTGGGGCAATCCATGTACACCCTCTTCCAGGTCATGACCCTGGAGAGCTGGTCCATGGGCATCGCCCGACCGGTGATGGAGGAATACAACTGGGCCTGGGTGTTCTTCGTGCCCTTCATCCTGATTGCCACCTTCACCATCCTGAACCTGTTCATCGCCATCATCGTCAACACCATGCAGTCGATGCAGGAGGATCAGCAGCAGTTCGAGCATGACACCATCGAAGAAGTGGTCCACGCCGAGAACACGCAGTTGCACGAGGACCTCAAGGCACTGCGCCAGGAGATCCGGGAACTGCGCAAGGAGATCTCCAGCGACCGCCCATCCGGCCCGGGTTAACCCGCCACTCGATCACACATTTATTGCAAAGGACTCCGGCATGAGCGAAGACGACCCAAAGACCGAAGCCCCGTCCCAGCCCTACATCGGCCCTGAGCGCCGCAAGGGCGAGCGCCGCAAGAGCCAGCAAGACCGCCGGGAAATGTTCCGCTTCGAGCCGGAAAAGGACCCACGCCGTTCCGGCAAGGATCGCCGCAAGGCCAATCAGGATATCTGGAAGCAACGGGAGATTTGATGGGCGAACCGGGTTGCAATCCATCGGCCCATCATCGTAAATCACGGACTCGATGGTTCGCCCGTTGGAGTCGTCGCCTCAGTCGATCAGATCAAAGCGCAGCCTGCCCTCGCTCTCCCATTGCCGCAGGCGCACTCGGGCCTCATCCGGGCCCAGCCCGCCCTGTTCGCTCAGGATGTCACACAGGGCTTCCCGCACGCCCTCACCCAGGGTCTGGGCATTACCGCAGACATAGAGCACAGCCTGCTTGTCTTGCAGCCATTCCCACAAGGATCGGGCCTCGGCACGCATGCAATCCTGCACATACCCGCCCCCATCAGGGTCACGGGAGAACACCGCATCCAGGCGGGTGAGCACCCCGTCGGCGCGCCAGTGCTCCAGTCTTTCACCGTGGAAATAATCGCCGGCACGCTTGCGGTTGCCGAAGATCAGCCAGGCGGGACCCATGCGCAGCCCATGGGCCTGCTCCTCCACAAAACCCACGAAGGGGGCAACGCCACAGCCAGCGGCGATCATGATCATGGGGCGGCTGGGATCTTCAGGCGGGTTGAAGTCCGGATGGGGACGCAGTGTGGCCTCCAGGGTATCGCCCTCCTTGAAGCCACGGCACAGCAGGCCCGAGGCCTTGCCCCAGCAGCTGTTGCCCTCGGCATCCTGGCGCCGGGTCAGGGCCACCGTGAGCAACAACCGATGTGGATCCACTTCGCTGCTGCTGCCAATGGAATAGGGGCGTCCCGGCTCCCCTGCCCCGGGGGCAACCAGAAGCAGGTCGCCGGGCCGGAAGGCCAGGGGTTCAGCGCTTTGCCATTGAAGGCTCCAGACCTCGTGGGTGACGGGATCGGCCGGGTCGTTGAGTTGCGTTCGCCGCTCCAGCGTGAGCGTGACGGACTGATCGCCTCTTGGCGCCTCCACGGCACCCGGGGTCACGCCCACATCCTGGCCCACGTCCCGCAGCCACTGCGCCCAGGGTTCGGTCGGGTCGCAGTCCACCTTGACCAGTGGCAGGCATTCCTCGGCGCCAGCCCGTTTCAGGGCATCATGCAGGACAAGGCCACCAGCGCAGAAGTGGGTGTAACTGGAATCCCCCAAGGCCAGTACGGCGAAGCGACAGCCCTTCAGGTTCGCTCCCTCCAGCGCCTTGAGAAACCCTCGAGCCGGTTCGGGCACCTGGCCATCACCGGCGGTGGAGGCAATCAGGAATACGCGCCGAAACGCCTTGAGCTCGGACGGACTCAGGCCCGCCAGAGAGGCCCCCATGACCCGGGCACCGCCCTGGCGCAAGGCCTCGGTGGTGGCCTGCGCCAGGCGTGCTGCCGTGCCCGTCTGGCTGGCCCAGGCCACCAGGATGTCGGCATCCGCATCGCCGGTGCGTCGTCGGGACTGCAGTCCGCGCCGGCCCCAGGAGACCAGCCCGGTCACCATCAATGCCATCAGCAGCATTGAGGCCAGAAGATTCAGGGCACCCGACCAGCCACCGGCCCAGGTCCCCTCGTGCAGCTCCGCCACCAGCCCAGGATAACTGCCCACCCGGGTGACATCATCGCGGGTCACCACAAAGGCAGCAGATGCCTCTCCTGCGCGGCCATTGATGGCCACTGCCGCGGTCTGCATGCGTCGGGCATCCCAAACATGGGTGAGACCTCCCTCCTCCACCGCCCGCTCGATGGCCTGAGCCATGGGCATGTGCCCCTGATCGCGATCCACCTCGGGGAACTGCGGTGTACCCAGAGAGAGGGCCATCATCACGCCGGTGGCCGACACCATGAGCACCAGGGGAAATCCCGCCCAGCCCAGCAGCGTATGCCAACCCACCAGGGTGTGGCGTAGCCGAGGCCAGGCCAGCAAGGGGCCCACGATGATCACCAGCACCATCAGGTAGGTGGCGATGTCCACCACGATGTCCAGGTCCAGCAACAGGTGCTTATGAAGGTGCTGCACGGTATGGAAAAAATCAGCCCCGATGGCCCGTTGCTCCAGCAACTGCCCGGACCCCAAATCGAAGGCCTGCCATTCCCGCTGCCCCTGGCGACTGAATTCCACCACGGCGATGCCCGGCTCCTCGAACTCCACCGCTCGGGAGCGGGCCTGGGGATCGACCCGGGCAAGGACCTGCAGTAATCGATCCACCGGAACGGGTTCCTGAGCCGCCGGGCCTGAGGCCAAGTCCTTGATGATGGGCGCAAAAGAGAGGATGGCACCGGTGATGATGATCAGCCCGAACAGCGGCAGCAACAGCAGCGTCAACCAGCGATGCAGCAAGACCAGGATCTTCATGACCATCTCACACCGTTGGCAGTGAGGAAGTTACAGGGCAAACCTAATGTGGATCCCAAGGTAACGCCAAGCCCATGACCCGATGACCACTCGCAACGAGCAGTGATACGGCGGCTGTCCTTTCCATGCTGTTCATGGGGGAGGGTGATACGCATGAACATTCAGACTAACATGTCACCAAGGCAAGCTCATCGATAGGGTCTGAGCTGGAGAGCATCCGCCAGGCCTCCATGCCCACCAGTCTCGGCATGTTCATTGCAGGAAAATGACTGGTGTCAGGCTCTTCCACTTCACAACCCCGAGGTTTCCATCATGATTTCCACCGCCATGGCCGACAAGATCAGCGATCAGATCAACCGCGAATTCTACTCAGCATACCTGTACCTCGCCCTCTCCACCGAGGCCGACAACGCCAATCTGCGCGGCACCGCGGCCTGGTTCCTGGCGAAGTACCACGAGGAGTCGGCGCACGGATTGAAGATGGTTCGCTATCTGCTTGATCAGGGCGCCAAGGTCACCCACGGCGCAATCGCCGCACCAGCGTCACAGACCGGCTCAGTGCTGGCCATGTTCGAGCGCACCCTGGAGCACGAACAGCAGGTCACCGCAGCCATCCACGACATCGTTGACCAGGCGCTCAGCGAAAAGGACCATGCCACCAACATCTTCATGCACTGGTTTGTCACTGAGCAGATCGAAGAGGAAGCCACCGTCAACGACATCCTCGGCCGGCTGCGCCTGTTCGGCGACCGCAGCGAAGGGTTGCTGATGATCGACAACGAGCTGGCCGCCGCCGCAAAGAGCATGGAACAGGAAGAGCCGGTCGCCTGACCGGCTCTTTACCTGATGACCTCACAGTCAGGATGACCGACATCCACCACAGTCCAACCGCGCGAAAAGCCCCCTGATGTCAAAAAAGAAGAAGGACAAATGTTGCAAGAAGTACAAAGAGGGCAAACGCTGTAAGGATTGCCCCAAGCGCAAGGACTGATGTGCCCACACACGAGCCCCCAGCGTCAGTCGACCCGATGGTGTGTTAAAGAGACTCCCTGCCCCTCACACCACACACGTGGCTCCGGGCCTGTCGGCCATGGTGGCCAGGCGTTCATGGTCGCGGACGAAGGGCTCGGTGGGGGCAATCTCCTGGGCGGTGCGTTCAAGGATGTCGCGCACCCAGGCCGGGAGATTGGGATTGATCCGGTAAAAGATCCACTGACCGCGTCGATGATCGGCGACGAGACCGCTCTCGCGCAGCAGGGCCAGGTGGCGGGACACCTTGGGCTGGGGCATCTGGATGGCATGAGTGAGCTCGCACACACAGAGCTCACCCTCCTGACTGAGCAGGGTGAGGCACCGCAGGCGTGTGGAATCCGACAGGGCCTTGAAAACGGTTTCCGGTAACTTGTTCATGGAAATCAGGAGTCCTTGGGCAACTCACAGGTCGCGGGTTGCCGACGACGATAGCGGGCGAAGATGCCGTAACCAAAGTCCATCACCGGCAGCACGCCGGGGATCGCCGATACCACCCTGGCCAGCCAGCGATAGCCTGGCAGGGCGCTCCAGACGGTGACAAAGGCATACGCACCGGTGGTCAGCCGACCCTCGGCGTCGCAGGCATGCATCCGCTTCATGGCCTGCTCCCAGGTCACCCCCAGACGATCCAGCTCCTCGGGATGACTGTGCAGATCAAGCCAGTTGACCCGTCCAGCCTTGTCCAGGCGCCGATAGTGGCCGATCTCACGTCGACACAGGGGGCAGCCACCATCGTAGAAGACCATGGGCCTGCCGTCGAAGCCATCGTTTTGCGACGGGCTGGAAGAGACGGAACTGTTTTCGGCGGTATTCATCAATTTTGCCTCAAGATAGACGGGGGCCGGGCTTGTGCGTCATGAGCATGTAGTTCACCCCCATGTACCCGGCCAGACTCATGCGGCGGTTGAACGGATTGCCCCGTACACCCGTGCGTTCGATCACCTCCAGACCATCCGGCGTGAGCAGGGCCTCGAGTTCGTCCGGCGTGGGGAAGCGCTTCCACTGATGGGTGCCCCGGGGCAGCCAGCGCAGGATGTACTCCGCACCAATGATGGCGGCCACAAAGGAAGCCGCCGTGCGGTTGATGGTGGCAATAAAGCCATAGCCCCCGGGACGCAGCAGGCGGTTGCAGGCCTGCATGAAACCGGGCAGATCCGCCACATGCTCCACCACCTCCATGTTGAGCACCACATCGTAATGGGTGTCACGGCCCGCCAGTGTCTCCACGGAGACCTCCTCATAGGTGACCGGCAACCCGGCGTGTTCCCCATGCATCCGCGCCACGACGATATTGCGGCCGGTCACGTCCACCCCGTGCACGCGAGCACCCAGCCTTGCCATGGACTCACTGAGAATCCCTCCTCCGCAGCCGATATCCAGCATGGTGAGACCGTCCAGTGGGCGATCGGCATTCGGGTCGCGCCCCAGATAATGGCAAAGCCGCTCCAGGATATAGCGGGTGCGTACCCGGTTCAGGGTGTGCAGGGCCCAGAAAGGCCCCTGATCGTCCCACCACAAATCGGCCAGAGCCGTGTAGCGGGCCACCTCTTCCGGGTCGATGGAAGACTCTGGGGCCGGGGTCGTCATCAGTGGTCTCCTGTCTCTTTGGGTGGCGGCGTCAAGCGGCGCAATACCTCGGCGATCACCGCGGAATCATCTTCACCATATCCCTGTCCCACGGCCGCGTTGATCCACTGGGCAGCCTGAGCCGTACCCGGCAGCGGCAACCCCAGATCGGCGGCGGTCTGCAGCACGATCCCCATATCCTTGGCGTGCAGCCGGGTCTTGAAACCAGGCGGGTAGGAGCGATTGATCATGCGCTGGCCATGCACCTCCAGCACCCGGGAGTAACCCAACCCGCCCAGCAGTGCCTCGCGCATGGCCTTCGGGTCCACTCCCGCAGCCTCGGCCAGGCGGATGGCCTCGGAGACCGCGGTCATGGTCTGGGCCACAATCAGCTGATTGCAGGCCTTGGTGATCTGACCGGCCCCGTGGTCGCCCACATGGGTGATGGACTTGCCCACCACCTCCAGCACCGGACGCACCCGCTCCAGCACCTGCGCCTTGCCGCCCACCATGATGGTCAGGCTGCCCTCCTTCGCCCCCTGCTGACCTCCCGAGACCGGCGCGTCCAGCATGTCCACGTCCCGATCTGACAGGGCCGTGGCCAGTTTGCGGCTGGCCGTGGGGGAGATGGTGCTGTGATCCACCACCACCAGGCCCGGCTGGGCGCCTTCGATCACGCCGTTATTGCCCACGAGCACCTGCTCCACATCCCGGGTGTCGGAGACGTTGGTGAGCACCACATCCACCTGGCGGGCCAGCTTGGCCGGACTGGTATCCACCTGGGCACCCGCGTCCTTGAAGGCCTCCGTGGCCTCGGGACGCCGCGCCCATACGTGAACTTCATAGCCGGCCTTGAGCAGATTCAGGGCCATGGGGCCACCCATGATGCCCAAACCGATACAACCCACCTTCAACGTCATCATCGACTCCAGCAATTCATTGAATGAGATCCCATTCAGCCCGGTCAGGTTCAACCCGCGCACGGGCTCAGCACATCAAACGACGACGCAGCAGCCACGTGGACAGGCTCAACGCCACCAACCCATAAGCGGCCACCACACTCAGATGCAGCAGCACATTCACCGGCCATTCGCCGATCATCAGCGGCCGAACCACCTCCACCACATGCACCAGCGGCAGCAGATGGGCCAGCATCACGATCACGTCCGGCAACTGATCCAGCGGGAAAAACACCCCCGAGAGCAGCAACATGGGCGTGATCGCCAGGGTGAAGTAGTACAGGAAGAAATCGTAACTGCGTGATAGGGCCGTGACGATCATGGCGCAGGCCGCAAAGGCAAACCCCGCCAGCAGGATCACCGGCAGCGCCAGCAGTGCCCGCAGGTCGCTGACCAGCCCCAGCAGAGCCGCCACCACCAGGATGGCCGTGGCGCTCATCAGGGCCTTGGTGGCGGCCCACATGATCTCACCCAGGACAATGTCGTCCAGGTTCAATGGCGCCCCCAGCAGGCCGTCCCAGGTCTTCTGTTCAGACATGCGGGTGTACGCAGAATACATGCCCTCGAAACTGGCCGTGTACATGGCGCTGGAACAGATAATGCCCGAGGCCAGGAAGACCATGTAGGGCAGGTCACCCAGATCCCCCACCAGTTGGCCAAATCCATAGCCGAAGGCCAGCAGATACAGCACAGGCTCGCCGAAGTTACCCAGCACGGACGGCACCATGATCTTGCGCCATACCAGCAGATTGCGGCGCCACACGGGAATGAACCGCAGGCTCAGCTGCGGAATCAGGGAAGTGGTCATGGTTCAGTCCCTCAACTCGTGTCCGGTGAGTTTCATGAAGACATCTTCCAGATTGGCCGGGCGATGCAGGTAGCGCAGCCCGGCCCGCTCCAGGCGCTCCAGCACGGGGGCAGCCTCACGACAGTACAGCAGGGCCATGTCCCCCACCCGATGGGCCCGCGCTGGCAGGTCGTCCGTCTGACCGTCCAGCCAGCGCATGGCCGCGTTGCCATTGATCTCCAGCACATGAGGGTCGATGTGCTCTGCAATCAGGGCATTGGGGCTGTCCTGGGCAACGATCCGGCCCCGGTCCATGATGGCCAACCGATCACAAAGACGTTCGGCCTCTTCCATGTAATGGGTGGTGAGGATCAGGGTTGTACCCTGCTGCTTCAGGCCCCGCAGGCACTGCCAGATATGATGACGGGCCTGGGGATCCAGCCCGGTGGTGGGCTCATCCAGCACCACCAGTTCCGGACGATTGATCAGCGCCCGCGCCAGGGTGAGGCGACGCTTCATCCCTCCGGAGAGGGAATCAATGCCCATTTTTTCCCGTTGCCCCAGGTTGGCAAAGGCAATGAGTTCGTCCACGCGCTGGCGACGCGCATCGCCCTTGAGGCCAAAGTACCCGGCATAGGTCGTCAGGTTCTCCCGTACGGTAAAATCCGGGTCCAGATTATCGAACTGGGGCACGATACCCAGCCGTACCCGAGCCTCACGCGCCCTGGCGGGAATGGGCTCGCCCAGCACATGCAAGGTGCCGCCATCAGGGGGTGTCAGCCCCAGCATCATGCGCAGGGTGGTGGTCTTGCCTGCCCCGTTGGGCCCAAGCAACCCGAAACATTCCCCCGGGCGCACCTCCAGATCGATGTGGTCCACCACCGTCTGGCCATCGTAGCGCTTGAGCAGACGGCAGGCCCGGGCAATGTGTGGTCCATCAGCGGTCTGGGCAGTGGTGAAATCGTCGGTTAAAGCAACTGTATCCATGCAGCGTCCCTTGAGTTGACCCATCATGTTACTAAGTGGCGGGCCGGCGACGCCAGCAACCCGATCTTTTGCCGGGTGTTGCCCCTTGCCAAACGCGCCGCCTTGAAATACTGTCCATAGATATAGAACAGAGGACCGGTATGGAAAAGCTCACCCCCAGGCAGGCGGAAATCCTGGCATTCATCCGCGACTACATGCAGACCAGCGGCATGCCGCCCACCCGGGAGGAAATCATGCGTGCCTTTGGTTTCAAGTCCCCCAACGCGGCGGAGTGCCATCTACGCACCCTGGCCCGCAAGGGGGCCATCGATATCCTGGCGGGCACTTCCCGCGGGATTCGTCTGCGCGAACCCCTGGGGCTGCCCCTGGTGGGCCGTGTGGCCGCCGGGGCCCCCATCCTGGCCGAGGAGCATATTGAAGATCGCTACCGGCTGGACCCACGCCTGTTCAATCCACAGCCGGATTACCTGCTGCGGGTCCAGGGGCTCAGCATGATCGGTGCCGGCATCTTGGACGGAGATCTGCTGGCCGTCCATCGCACCCCCGAGGTACGCAACGGCCAGATCGCCGTCTTCCGCCTGGAGGACGAGGTCACCGTGAAGCGTTTCCAGCAGGAGGGGCACACTGCCCGCCTGTTGCCGGAAAACCCGGACTTTGAACCCATTGTCGTGGATTTGCGCCAGGAGGCACTGAACGTGGAGGGCGTCAGCGTGGGCATCATCCGTAATCAGGATGCCTGAGCCGCAGGCCACCAGCGACGCCACTCCAACCCTGGAGAGCCTGCTGCAACGCGCGGACATCTGGCGTGGCAGCGGCCATGATGGCCATCACAGGCCGACCCTGTCCAGCGGTGATACGGCCCTGGATCAACGTCTGGGCGGCGGCTGGCCACAGGGGGCCCTGGTGGAGCTGCTGCTGGACCAGCACGGCATCGGCGAGATCTCCCTGCTGCTCCCGGCCCTGGCAGCCCTCACCCAGGGCGAGCGCGCCGTGGCCCTGGTGGCCCCGCCCTATCTGCCCTACGCACCGGCCCTTCGGCAGGCCGGCATTCACCTTCGACACCTGCTGTGGATCACCCCCCAGGATGACACGGAGATCCTCTGGGCCATGGAGCAGATCCTGCGTGCCGGCCCGGTGGGTGCGGCACTGGCCTGGCCACAACGATTGACCTCCCAGCAGTTGCGCCGACTGCAACTGGCGGCGGAGCAGGGGCGCGCCACCGGCTTCATCTATCGCCCCACGCTACATGCCCGGGAGCCCTCCCCGGCCGCACTCAGGCTGCGCCTGCACGCTGACAGGGAGGGGTCGCCACGGGTGGAGATCATCAAGCGGCGGGGGCCTAAAACCACTCCACAACCGCTTCCAGTACAGCGCCGGGACATTCCTCCTGGGGCACGTGACCGCACCCGGGAATAGTTGCCACCGTGGCATTGGGCAGTTCCTGCGCCGCGCGCCTGGAATCCTCGGGGGGTACAACCCGATCCTCATCCCCGATGATCACCAGGCTGCGCTGCGTAAGATCCCCCAGGTGAGCACTCACATCCACCGGGCTGGCCATGGCGCGCACAAAAAGCTCACCCCAGGCCAGATCCCAGTTTTCCACACGGGTGTGAATCATGGTGAGCGCGCGCCGCTCATCGCTGATGGCCTCCGGATCATGATAGGACAGATCCAGCAGGGTTCCACGGGAGCCCAGCTGTCTGGCCAGCAACAGGTTCAGACGTCGGATCTGGGGCAATTGGGTCACTGCATCCGGGAAGGTGGGCCGATCCACATACACCCATGGATTGATCAGGACCAGGCCGCTGACCCGCTCCGGTGCCTCCAGAGCGGCCTCCATGGCCAGGGTGGCCCCGGAGGAGTTGCCCACCAGGATGGCCTGATCGATTTCCCTGGCATCCAGGAAGGCCAGCAGATGCGTCAAGGCCGCCTCCTTGGTGAAGGGATTGGGCCCCGACCAGTCATCACGGGTGGGCTTGGCACTCAGCCCATAGGGCACCTGATCATGAGCCACCACCCGTCCGTGCTTCGCCAGGCCAGGCAGGAGCTCATTCCAGGTATAGGCATTGAAGGTGAAGCCATGGAGCAGAACAAAGGTAGGCGCATCCGCCTCGCTGCCACCGTCGGCCTCCAGGTAATGCAGCTTCAATCCATCGGTCCCTGCAAAGGGGATGGTGACGAACCGACTGTCCTCGGTGGCTACCGCCTGGGCCGATTCCAGCCCTTTCAGGGGCTGACTGGAGATCAAAAATGGGCCCAGCAGCAGGACCAGGAGTCCCAGCGTGAACAGACTACCGAGGATGATCAAGAGCCATCTAAGCATGAGATTCCTTACAAGGTTTACTTTATAATCGCGCGTTTTTCATGCGCTTTACAGGCATGAACACACGCCCTGCTCGCCTCTGGCGCCATCCACTTTACCGTCTCGCCCGAGCACCAGCCAGTGTGCCAGGCCGCCTGACCGGCCCAAGGCCCCTGGGCTCGCCCGGTTGGCGCAGACCAGCACGCGCCTTATAGTGACCACGCCATGGACAAGCCAACCCAGACCCAGCCAGACGTGCCCCGCCAGCCCCTTTTTCGACAGCGCCTCGTCGCCGAGGCGGTGCGCATCCACGAGGATCGCGAGGGCCGTGTCATTGATGACGCCATGGCCTGGAAGGTGGGTCGCGAGACCTCTGGTGATCTGGAGGCCCGGGTGCTGGCCCGGGCCGCTGCCACCCGCCTGGGAGAACAGGTCAAGGATGCCCTGCAGGGGGTGAGCCGCCTGGGCACATGGATGGGCATACTGGCATTGCTGCTGGCCGGCCTGCTGGGCGTGGGCGCTGCCGGTGCTTCTCTGGGCGCGCCACTGATGGACGATGCCTCGCGTATCAACATCTTCTGGACCCTGGGCAGCCTTCTGGGCGTACAAACCCTGATGCTGCTGCTGTGGCTGCTGGTCATGCTGCTGATGCCCCGAGCCGGCGGCGGACTCCTGGGGTATGGGGTGCTGGGGGCGGGTGGCGGCCTGGCTCGGTGGCTGTCCCGCGCCCGGGCCCATGAACTGGCGGTGCGCGCCCTGCTCAACCTGCTGGGCCGGGGCGGACTGGCCCGCTGGTCGGCGGGTGCCGTGACCCATCTGCTATGGGCCGCCTTCGGCGCCGGCGCCCTGCTCATGTGCATCTGGAGCCTGAGCGTGCGCCAGTATGATTTCGCCTGGGGAACCACCCTGCTCAGCGAAGCCCATTTCATCACCCTGATCCATACCCTGGGCACCCTGCCCGCCTGGGTGGGCATCCCGGTACCCGACGAGGAATTGATCCGCGCCAGCCGCCTGGGCGTCGGTGAGGGTGCCGACGGCCGCATTGCCTGGTCGGGCTTTTTGCTGGGCAGCCTGCTTTTTTACGGGCTGTTACCCCGTGTGCTGCTCGGCCTGCTCTGCCTTGGCCTGGCGCGCCGTTCCGCGGCCCGCACCCACGTGGATCTCACGGCTCCGGGATATGCACGCCTGGCCCCACGCCTGCAACCTGACCACCATCGCCTCGGAGTGATCGATCCACCACCCGCCCCACTCCCCCCAGGGCACGCCCCCAGGCGCGTCGGGACACGCAAGACACCAGCACCCCCATGGCCCTGGTAGGCTTCGAACTGGAGCACGCCCGGGATCACTGGATCCAGAACACGCGCCATCCCCGGTGCATCCCCCTGGGCCAGGTGGACGATCGCCATACCCGCCGCGACATCCTGGCGGCGCTGGCGGCGCAGGATCCCATACCCTCGGTGGTGGTGGTGGTCTGCTCCCTGGCCCGCACCCCGGATCGCAGTACCGAAGGCTTCCTGGCAGATCTGCGTTCCCGCACCACCGCCCCCGTCTGGCTGCTGCTGGACGAGGCCAGTATCGCCCGGGGCCGGGAGATCGACCTGGAGGCCCGGTATCGCGCCTGGCAAGCATTGTCGGAAAGGGCCTGTCTGGATCGCCTGTTGCCCGATGACCCGGCCCAGGCCGATCATCGGGATGCCCAAATCCTGCTGGATGCCTTCGACCATACCAAGGATCACGCGTCATGAGCCCGCTATTGCAGGTGGCCGTGGTCGGCCACACCAACACCGGCAAGACCTCCCTGCTGCGCACCCTATCCCGAGACACGGATTTTGGCGAGGTGTGCGACGCTCCGGCCACCACACGACACGTGGAGGGCACGGAGATTCTGGTGGACGGCGGGCCGGTCATGGCCCTGTTCGATACCCCCGGCCTTGAGGATGCCTCCGGCATCCTGGACTGGCTGGAGACCGGCCCACAGGATCGCCACGCCGGGGCCGAAGCGCTGGAGCGGTTTTTGCAGGCCCCCGAGGCCAATGGCCGCTTTGAGCAGGAGAGCAAGGTACTGCGCCAACTGCGCAGCAGCGATGTGGGCCTGTATGTCATTGATGCTCGTGAACCGGTACTGGGCAAATACCGGGACGAACTGGCCGTGCTGGGCCTGTGCGCAAGACCGCTGATCCCCGTGCTGAACTTCGTCGCGTCCCAGGACAACCGTGAGCCACAGTGGCGGGAGACCCTGGCCAACCTGGGCCTGCATGCCGTGATCACCTTCGACTCGGTGGTCTATGACCTGCAGGGGGAACTGCGCCTGCACGAAAAGCTGCGCAGCCTGCTGGACGCCTACAGGGAACCGCTGGGCCGCCTCATGGAGGCCCGTACCCGGGAGGCTCAATGGCTGGAGCGGGCCGCGGCAGAGAGTGTCGCCGACATGCTGCTGGACATTGCCGCCTGTACCTTGCTGGTGTCGCTCGAACCCAAGGACACGGAGGCCGGCATGGAAGAACTGCAGCGTCTCATCCGCAGACGGGAGCAGGATTGTGTGGATGCCCTGCTCAGCCTGTATCGCTTTCGCGCCAGCGATTATCTGGCCACCCAGCTACCGCTGGAGGATGGTCAGTGGGGCATGGATCTGTTCACCACCGAGGCCTTGCGTCATTACGGGCTGCGTAGCAGTGAGGGGGCAGCGGTCGGCGGAGCCATCGGGCTGGCCATCGACGTGATGGCCCTGGGCACTACCCTGGGTGCGGGCACCGCTGTGGGCGCCACCGCCGGTGCGCTCATGGGCAACGGCGTCGGCCTGGGTCGGCGCCTGGGTCAGCGCATGCGGGGGCAACGGGAACTGAGGGTCAATGACGCCACGCTGCGCCTGCTGGCCCTGCGCCAACGGCAGCTGGCCCGGGCCCTGTCGCGTCGTGGCCATGGTGCCGAAAAGGCCCTGGAACTCAACACCCCCACGGATAACACCTGGCGCCGGGGCAAGTTGCCTGCCCCGGTGCGCAAGGCGCGGCTCTATCCCCGCTGGTCACGGTTGAATGAGCGGGCTGATGGCGTGGAGTCGAAGCCACGCGCTCAGGCGTTGGAGACGTTAACCGAGCAGTTGCTGGACGAAGGGGACCGTGGGTAAGTCCCCGCAATCCTACACCTGATAACCCGACACCCGATTCTGCAAATCCGCTGCCAGTCGCGCCAGTTGCTCGCTGGCGGCAGCGATTTCCTGGGCGCCATTGGAAGTCTGATCCACCGAGTGACTAATGGTACTGATGTTGCGGTTGATCTCCTCGGCCACGGCTGACTGCTCCTCGGCGGCGCTGGCGATCTGCGCATTCATGTCGTTGATGCTGACGATGGAATGATTGATGGAGTCCAGTGACTGACCGGCCTTGGCGGCCTTGGACACACTGTCCTTGGCCTTGGTGCGACCCTGTTCCATCACGCGCACTGCCCCGCTGGCGCCACTTTGCAACCGCTCGATCATGTCCTGGATCTCGGTGGTGGAACTCTGGGTACGGCTGGCGAGTGTACGCACTTCATCGGCTACCACCGCGAAGCCGCGGCCCTGTTCACCGGCACGGGCCGCCTCGATGGCGGCATTCAGGGCCAGCAGGTTGGTCTGCTCGGCAATGCCACGGATCACATCCAGCACCTTGCCGATCTCGTCGCTGTCGGCGGACAGACGGGTAATCACCTCAGAGGCGTTCTCCACCTCATGAGCCAACTCCTCGATGGAGGCAATGGTCTCCCTCACCACCTGACTCCCCGTGGTGGTTTCCTGCTGGGTCTCCTGGGCGGACTGGGCCGCGTGGGAGGCATTGCGGGCCACCTCCTGCACCGTTGCCGTCATCTCGTTCATGGCCGTGGCCACCTGATCCGTCTCCGAGTGCTGCCGCTTCACCTGCTCGCGAGTTTCCTCCGAGGTAGTGGAGAGCTGTTCTGCCGCCGAGGAAAGCTGCGCCGTGGCCGAACCCACCTGGCGCACCAGCTCATGTACCCGGTCGGCAAAGCGGTTGAAACCCTCTGCCAGGTCGGCCACCTCGTTTCTGCCCTTCACCACGAGTCGCTGCGTCAGGTCCCCGCCGCCATCGGCGATGTCACGCAGGGTATGTGCCGCCTCGCGGATGGGCCCCACGATCATGCGGGAAAAGAACACCGCACCCACGACACCCACAACCAGGACCATCATCAGAGCAACCAGCATCCCGCCCACCAGCTCGGTGACACCCCGGGCCACGATGGTATCGGCCTGTTCCTTGGGGATACCCAGTCCCATGATGCCGATAACCTGATTGCGTTCGTTGAACAGGGGTTCATAGGATGTCAGATGGGGTACCCCCACGATCTCGGAAACACCGGTGTAGCGTTCACCCTGAATCACCGATGCGTAGGCGGGCGTGTCGCGGCCCAAGGGTGTGCCCACCGCACGCCTGCCATCGGGACGGGTCACGCTGGTGATCACCCGGGGAAACTGGTTGCCATCGCGACCAAAGATGGTGAACACGATCCCCAGATCCCGGCTGATGGCATCGGCCATCTCGTGACGCCCTTCCAGGGGTTCGCCACCCGCATCCACCAGTCGCCCATTGGAGACCCCAACGCTGCCGTAATACTGCGCCAGATACACCCGGGCGGCCCGTAGGTCCCCCTCCGCCTTCACCAGCAGGCTGTGATCCACCAACTGACGGGAGGTATTGGACATGCTGTGATAGGACACCAGCAGGAATACCAGCCCCACGGCCGTCAGCCCCACCACCGCGAACAGAATCAGCCTTGCCTGGATCGTTATATTATTCAGCATTTTGACGTCTCTTGTTGAAGCCCTGGGTCATCCGGTATCGGCCAGCGGTTATCCATCTTATCGGCCGCCAGCGGGCATTCCTTAATGCCCCGCCCTTAATCCCCCGCGCCGTGATCACCCCGCGGGTCCACGCAACAGGCTCATCATGGCGCTGGCCTTGTGCAGGGTCTCCTGGTACTCATCCTCGCCATCGGAGCCTGAGGTGATGCCCCCGCCGGCCCAGAACCGGACCTGCCCATGGCTGTTCACCAGGGTGCGGATGGCAATACTGGTGTCCATGTCGCCATCAAACCCCACATAACCGATGGCCCCGCAGTACACCCCACGCCGATGCGGCTCCAGGGCCTCGATGATCTCCATGGCTCGAAGCTTGGGCGCCCCGGTGATGGACCCTCCGGGAAAACATCCCCGCAACAGATCCAGCGCATCACGCCCCGCCGCCAGGCGGCCGCTCACCGCACTCACCAGGTGATGCACCGTGGCATAGGTTTCCACACTGAAGAGTTCCGGCACAGTCACGCTGCCAATGGCGCAGCTCTTGCCCAGGTCGTTGCGCAGCAGATCCACGATCATCACATTCTCGGCCCGATCCTTGGAACTGGAGGCCAGTTGCGCCCGCTGCGTCTGGTCGGCGATACGGTTGGCGCCCCGGGGGCGGGTCCCCTTGATGGGACGGGTGCTCACCTCGCCGGCGCGCACCTCCAGAAATCGCTCTGGCGAATTACTCAGGATGCTGGCCTCGGGCAATTTGAGAAAGGCCCCGAAGGGCGCCGGGCTGATGTCCCTGAGGCGCTGGTAGCTACTCCAGGCATCCCCCTGAGCCAGGGCACTGAAGCGTTGCGCCAGGTTCACCTGATAACAGTCTCCATCGCGGATGAAGGCCTGCACCCGGGCGAAGCGGGCCTGATAATCCTGCCGTGACATATTGGACTGCAACTCGCCACGCAGCCTGAATCCCGACCGCATCCGTCCCCGGCCGGCCTTGGATAGCATACGCAGCAACTCCGGCCAGATTCGGGCCGTATGGGGATCCAGTCCGCGCCCCACCAGCCAGGCGGTTTGTTCCTGATGATCCACCACCACCGCCCAGTCATGGATGCCCACCGCCATCTCCGGCAGGTTCTCGCCATCCTGGGCCAGCGATGGCAGGTGTTCAAACCGACGCGCCAGGTCATAGGCAAAATAACCCAGGGCGCCCCCTGCGAAGGGCAGACCACTCACCGGCGGCAATCGCGGCCCCAGGCAGTCCGCCACCAGGCGCAGCGGATCGTCCCCGCTTTCGCGCACGCCACTGCGTTCCTGGATTCGCGTCACGCCGCCCCGGGTGACCACTGTGACGAAGGGGTCGGCGGCCAGGATATCGTAGCGCCCGCGCTGACCGGCGGTGCCACCGCTGTCCAGAAATACCGCCCAGGGTCGATCCGCCAACACCTGAAACAGCCGCGCCCCATCCCCCGGGTAGGGCAGACGCTCAAGCCGGAAACCGGTGGAACGGGCGGTCATGGTGGCGGGGGGACCCTCGTGGATGACGTGGAAACAGGCAGCGGGAGCGCGGATTCTACTATGATGCCGGTCGCAATGGGGGCCGGGCCGGATGGCGTCTGCCGGTCTGGACTGAGTATACTGCGCCCGCTGCATGACAAACGTCGCCCGCGTGGCCGGTGCATGAAACCCGCGCCCACCGATGGTGTCTATCCGCAGGGCAGATCACTGCACACCCTGTCGGCGAATTCGCTGTCAACGAATGGCAGCGTCATGCGTTTACCCCTTTCGAGGCCTTTGTGGCTGCCACCCGGCGTGGCATCCATGGCCTGGATCAGCCACCGTTCAAGCCCACACGACCCCGCCCTTCCGGCCATGGACAAGACCCGATGAAACGACTCCCGATCCTGATCGCCCCGGCATTGATCCTGGTGGCGGTGCTCATCTGGTGGGGAACCGGATCCGATTCCGACACCGGGCCTGGCCCGGGCGCCGGCCAGGGGGCTGTGGCCGTGAGCGTGGATACCGTCACGCGCGCTGATCTGACGGACCGTGCGTTCTTCACCGGCTCCCTGGTGGCGGCTCACCGGGTGGAGGTGGCTACGCGCGTGGCCGGGCGTCTGGAGCGTCTGCATGTGGACATTGGCGATCGGGTGGAGCCGGGACAGTTGCTGGCAGAACTGGACGATGACGCGTTCCAGCAGGAAATGGAGCAGGCCCGCGCCGAACTGGCGGTGGCCAATGCCAATCTACTCGAAGCCCAGGCGGCACTGACCTCGGCACAGCGCGCCCTGGATCGCACCCGGGATCTACGGGAACAGCGGGTGGCCTCTCAGTCCGAACTGGATTCGGCGGAAACCGACGTGGAGGCCCGGCAAGCGGGCGTCACCCTGGCCCGATCCCAGATCGCCCAGCGCCAGGCGGCCCTGCGCAATGCCCAGATCCGTCTGGAGTACACCCGCATCCAGGCCGGACTGGAGAACGGTGAAGGCCAGTGGCTGGTGGCCGATCGCATGGTGGATCAGGGCAGCATCCTGCAGGCCAACACCCCCATCCTGGCGCTGGTGAATCTGCAACCCCTGCGTGCCCGGGTGTTCGTCACCGAACGGGATTACGCCCGTCTGGCGCCCGGCCAGTCGGCTCAGCTTTCCACCGTTGCCCATCCCGGCGAGACCTTTGAAGGTCAGGTGACCCGCGTCGCCCCCGAGTTCCGTGAGGCTTCCCGTCAGGCCCGGGTGGAAATCCAGGTGCCCAACCTCGACCAACGCCTGCGGCCCGGCATGTTCGTGGAGGCCAGGATCAGCACCCGCACTGTGGAAGACGTGACTGTGGTGCCCATTGATGCGGTGCTCGAACGGGACGGCCAGCGCGGCGTCTTCCAGGTGGAAGAAGCAGACAATGGCCCCATTGCCCGGTTCGTGGCCGTCAGCACCGGCATTGAGGAAGCCGGTAAGGTGCAAATCACCGATCCCGAGATCAGTGGTCGGGTGGTTACCCTGGGACAGCATCTGCTCAGTGATGGTGTGCGGCTGCGTATCGCCGATGAAGGCGAGGCACGTGCCGAGGGCGCACGCTGATGAATCCCGCTAGCTTTACCGTCCCTCGCCCCATATTCACCTCCATGGTGACAGCCATTGTGGTCACCCTGGGGCTCATGTCCCTGTTCCGCCTGCCCATCGATCTGATGCCGGACATCACCTTTCCCACCATTTCGGTGATGACCACCTATGAAAATGCCGGCCCGGAGGAAATTGAACAACTGATCACCCGGCCCGTGGAGGAAGCCGTTTCGGCCGTCCCGGGCGTGGAGGAAGTCACGTCCACCTCATCCGAGGGTTCCAGCACCGTTCGGATTTCCTTTACCTGGGGCACCAACCTGGACGACGCCACCAACGAGGTGCGCGACCGTCTCGATCGTATCGTCAATGCCCTTCCCGAGGAGGCCGACCGCCCCAGGGTGCGTCGCTTCGACAGTTCGGACCTGCCGGTGATGCTCATCGGCGTGGCCGCCGAGCTGGACCCCATCGAACTGCGTCAACTCATTGATGACCGTATCCGCACCCGCCTGGAGCGGGTGCCCGGCGTGGCGGCCGTGGACGTCTGGGGCGGCCTGGAACGGGAGATCCGGGTGGAAGTGGACCAGGACAGGCTGCAGTCCCTGAAGCTGGATCTGGAGGACATCCGTCAGGCACTGCGTGAGGCCAACGTGACGGTGCCGGCCGGCGAGATTGTGCGGGGCCGCATGGATCTGCGCCTGCAGACCCCGGGGGAGTTCGAAAATCTGGACCAGATCCGTGGCACTGTCGTCGCCACCCGGGATGGTTCTCCGATCTACCTGCATCAGGTAGCTCAGGTGCGCGACACCCACCAGCGCATCACCCGCCTGATCCGTATCAACGATACTCCCGGGGTGCGTCTGGCCGTGCGCAAGCAGGCCGATGCCAATACCGTGCAGGTGGCCGAAGCGGTGCGCGCAGAGATCGCGCGCCTCAACCGGGAGAATCCGCAGCTGGATATCGTGGCGGCCATCGACAGCTCCCGCTTCATTGAACGCTCCATTGCCAATGTGGGCCGCTCCATCCTCTATGGCGGCAGCCTGGCCGTTCTGGTGCTGCTGTTCTTCCTGCGCCATCTGCGTTTCACCCTGGTGGCTGCCACGGCCATCCCGGTCTCGGTGATCGCCACCTTCGGCCTGATCTACTTCGGCGGCTTCACCCTCAACCTGATGACCCTCGGCGGCCTGGCCCTGGGGGTGGGCCTGATGGTGGACAATGCCATCGTGGTGATCGAAAACATCGCCCGACGCCGCACCGAGGACGGACTGCCCGCTGCACAGGCCGCCACCGAAGGTACATCCGATGTGGCCGCGGCCATCACCGCCAGCACCCTGACCACGCTGGCCATCTTCCTGCCCATGTTCTTTGCCCAGGAGATGGCTGGCGTGCTGTTCAAGCAGCTGGCCTTCGTGGTGGCCTTCGCCCTGTTCTGCTCCCTGCTGGTGGCCCTGACCCTGGTGCCCATGCTCATGGGGCGCAAGGGCACCGTGAGCGAACGCCCGGGCAACCCGCTGACCCAACGCGCCGCAGCCGTGGCCGGCGGCATCGTCCAGCGCATTGAAACGGGTTATCTGCGACTGCTGGATGCCGTGCTGGCCCATCGCTGGACGGTGATCGTGCTGGCACTGAGCCTGTTCGTGCTGGCATTGGCCCTCATCCCGCGCCTGGGCACCGAATTCATGCCCGCCACCGATGAGGGGGAACTGCGGGTCAGCATCGAGATGGAGCCCGGCACCCGTCTGGAGATCCTGGACCAGGCCGTACGCCGCATGGAAGATGTGCTGAAGGCGCATGTTCCCGAGGTGGACAACCTGGTCACCAGCGTGGGTGGGTCCACGTTCCGTTCCACCTCGCCTTCCACTGCCTCGCTGCGTATCTCCCTGGTATCCCAGGATCAACGCAGCCGCAGCACCGACCAGATCGCGGCCGATCTGCGCCGCCAACTGGGCGACATGCCCGGCGCCACCATTCGGGTGCGCCCCAGCCGCGGCATGATGATGGGCCGTATCGGCGGTGGGGGTAACGATGAGAGCCTGAGCCTGGAGGTACGCGGATTCGACCTGGAAACCATCGACCAGGTGGCTGCCGAGCTGGAGAGACGACTGGAGCGGATCGAAGGCATCACCGACGTGCGCCTGGCTCGCGAGGAGGGTCGCGAACAACAGTTGGTGCGCATCAATCGCACCCGCGCCGCCGACCTGGGCGTGAGCGTTGCCCAGGTGGCACGCACCCTGGAAACCGCCCTGAGCGGCGGTAGTGCCGGTCAGTTCCGGGATCGCAGCACGGAAACCCGCATCTGGGTACAACTGCGGGATGCCGAGCACATGACCATTGAGGAGGTGCTCAATATCACCGTGCCTGGCCGCGACGGAGAGCCGGTGAGCCTGCGCCACCTGGTGGACCTGGAGCCGTCGATCGCTCCCTTGCAGATCGAACGCAAGGAACAGCAGCGCATCAACGAGGTGTTTGCCAACACCGCCGACCGGGACCTGGGTTCCATCGTGGCCGACGTGCGGGCGGAACTGGCGGATATGCCCCTGCCCCGCAATGTGGACATCACCTTCGGCGGGGACGTGGAGGAACAGCAACGGGCGTTCGCGGAACTGGGCCTGGCCCTGCTCATGGCCGTGGCCCTGGTGTACATGGTGATGGCCAGTCTGTATGAATCCCTGCGGGATCCTTTCATCGTGATGTTCTCCGTGCCCCTGGCCCTGATCGGCGTGGTGGCGATGCTGCTGGCCACGGGCACCACCCTGAACGCCCAGTCCCTGATTGGTATCATCATGCTGGTGGGCATCTCGGTGAATAACGCCATCCTGCTGGTGGATCAAAGTGCAAGGCTGCACCGCAGCCAGGGCATGACGCCCCATGCTGCCGTGCGCGAGGCGGCCCGGCGGCGCCTGCGGCCCATCCTGATGACCTCGCTGACCACCATCCTGGCCCTGATCCCGCTGGCCATCGGCATCGGTGAGGGCGGCGAGGCCCAGGCACCCATGGCCCGGGCGGTGATCGGCGGGTTGTTCAGTTCCACGCTGATCACGCTGCTGCTGATGCCGGTACTCTATACGCTGTTCCACCGAGAAGAGGCGGGCGCTCCCGCTGCCAACCCGATCAGGTCGACATGATGTCCCCAACCACAGTCCCGCGCCGCGCCCTCCTGGCCCTGGCCCTCTCCGGTCTGATGCTGTTGCCTGCCACCCAGGCTCAGGCTGATGACCTGCCCACCCCGCCCTGGCTGGAAGAGCGTCTGGATGCCTGGGGTCCGGCACCCGACACCCTGCCCGAGGGTGCTCCTCAGCCACACGCACCTCAGGCCTGGTCACCCGGCCCTGGACAGGTGGCATCCGGGCAGTTGGAGTTGTCGGTGGAGAACGCTGTCTTCATGGCCCTGCAGAACAACCGTTCCCTCACCATGGAGCAGTTGCAGCCATTGATCACCGGTACCTTCGAGGCGGTGGAACGCGCGGTGTTCGATCCCGTGGTGTTTGGGGAGGTACGGCTTTCCGAGGACGAGACGGTAAGGCAGTTCACCGAAGTGGTAGAGCGACCGGATGAGGTCACCCGCTCTCAGCGGGATCGTGCCGAGGCCGGTCTGCGCCAGAGTCTGCCCACCGGTACCGACATCGAACTGTCACTGCGCACCGTGCGCGCCGACTCAGACCGGACCGAGGAACAGTTCACCTCCCGTGCCGGCCTCACCCTCACCCAGGCCCTGCTACGCGGTGCCCGCATCGATTCCAACCTGGCCAGTCTGCGTCAGGCTCGGGTGGACACACAAAGCTCCCTGTACGAGTTCCGGGGATTCACCGAGTCCCTGGTGGCCGACGTGGAAACCGCCTACTGGGACTACGTCCTGGCCAGTCGCCGCACCCAGATCTTCGAGGAATCCCTGGCGGTGGCGGGTCAGCAGCTGGAAGAGACCCGTCAGCGCATCCGCGTGGGTGACCGGCCCGAGAGCGAGGAAATCTCCGCCCGTGCCGAGGAAGCCCTGCGCCGTCAGGGCCTGATCGATGCCCGCTCGCAGCGGGCCCAGACACGCATTCGTCTGCTGCAGCTCATCAACCCGCCCGTGGCCCACTGGGGCACACAGGTCACCCCCCTGGACGAACCTGATCCACAGGTACCCGCCCTGGAACCGGTGGGCGACCATATGGAACTGGCCAGGGAACTGCGCCCTGCCCTCAACGAGGCGCGCCTGCGGGTACAGCGGGGTGAGCTGGAAGTGATCCGCACCCGCCAGGGCCTGCTGCCCCGCCTGGATCTGTTCGTCACCCTGGGTCAGAGCGGCTATGCCTCTGCCTTTGGCGATGCCTGGCGGGAAGTGGATGGCCCGGGTTATGACTACAGCGTAGGTCTGCAACTGGAATATCCCATCGGTAATCGGGCAGCCCGGGCCGACGCCCAACGGGCGGGCCTGAGTCGTCAGCAGGCCCTGGAGGCCCTGGGCAACCTGCAGCAACTCACTGCCCTGGATGTACAAAATGCCTGGTTCGAGGCCAGCCGCACCCGCGAACAGATTCAGGCAACGCAGCTCACCCGCGAGCTTCAGGAGGAGGTCTTGCGGGGCGAGCAGGCCCGTTTCCGCGTGGGCACCGGCACCGCCCTGGCCCTGTCCCAGGCCCAGCGGGATCTGCTGGAGAGCCAGCTGGACGAGGCTGAAGCGATCATCCGTCATCGCCAGGCCCTGACCGAACTCTATCGCCAGAGTGGCACGCTGCTGCTGCGCCGTGGCATCGAGGCCCCGGGAGATCAGGCGGTTGAAGTGAGCTTCTAAGACCTGTTCAAGGCCTTCGCGGCCTGGCGCCGCTCCCACATGACAGGCCCTGACCGGCCCTGCCAGCCCCCGTCATCGGGGGCGATCCATGCCGCTGACCCGTGGCGGCACATTGCCGATATCCTTGCCTCATGACCACACTGCAGATCCTCATCCCCACCTTTGCCCTGATCGTTCTGGGCTTCCTGCTGAAACGACATGCCGGCTTCAACCAGGGCTTCTGGTCCGACCTGGAATGGCTGATCTACTACATCCTCTTCCCGGCGTTGCTGTTTGGCTCCCTGGCCCGGCACCCGCTGGAGCTCCAGAGCGCCGCCGGGATGATCTACACCGGGTTCATCTTCATGCTGGCCGGCATGGCACTGGGCTATCTGGGGCAGCGATGGATGCGCCTTGGCCAGCGGGAATTTGCCTCCGCATTCCAGTGCGGCTTCCGTTTCAACTCGTATATCGGCTTTGCCATTCTCGGCGGACTGCATGGGGCCGAGGGCGTGGCCGTGTTCGCCATCCTGACCGGCTTCATGGTGCCCCTGGCCAATGTAGGTGCCGTGTGGGCCCTGGCCCGGCATGGCAATCACGGCCTGCTGCGGGAACTGGCCCGCAACCCCCTGGTGCTCTCCACCTTTGCCGGCCTGGCCTGGTCCATCACTGGCTGGCCTCTGCCCACGATGATCGACACCACCCTGGGCTTTCTGGGTGAGGCCGCCCTGCCCCTGGGGCTGATTGCCGTGGGGGCCGGTCTGCGGCTGGCGGGTGTGGGCCGGCATGCCCCGGCCATTGTCTATCTCACCGTGGTCAAGCTGATCGCCGTACCTGCCATCGCCGTGGGCGCCGCCATGTTCTTCGGTGTCAGCGGTGTCTATCTGGCCGCTGCCCTGGTCCTGGCCGCCCTGCCCACCGCGTCCTCGGCCTATATCCTCGCGGTACGCATGGGGGGTGACGGGCAGATCGTGGCCGCCCTGATCGCCACGCACACCCTGGTAGCGGCCATCACCTTGCCCTTGTGGCTATTGTTGATTCAGTAAAAGGCGGGCTCAGCATCAAACTCCCTTCTCCCCGCCGGGGAGAAGGGCCGGGGATGAGGGGGCGCGGAGGGCACTCACTCCATTCAAAGTTGCGGTTACTCAACTCCGCCCGATCGGGTTACACTCCGATATAACCTTATGACCCCACTCGCGCCCACAGCCCCAGACCCAGCCTCCGTCACCGGCGTCATCCTGGCCGGTGGCCGGGGCGCGCGCATGGGCGGACGCGACAAGGGCCTTGTGGATCTCGCCGGACAACCCATGGTGCGTTGGGTCATGGACAGGCTCTCGCCTCAGGTGGACACGCTCATCATCAGCGCCAATCGCCATGCAGATGCCTACGCAAGCTTCGGTGCCCCCGTCGTGGCCGACACCCAACCCGGCTTTGCCGGCCCCCTGGCGGGCATCGCCGCGGCGCTGGGTGCCGCCGCCACACCCTGGATACTCACCGCCCCCTGCGATTGCCCACAGCTTCCCAACGACCTGCTGCAACGACTGTCTCAGGCGCTCCAGGCTCAGGGTGGAAGGCTGGCCATCGCCCATGACGGTGAACGCCCGCAGCCCGTCTTTGCCCTGGTGCACCAGTCGCTGCTGCCGGACCTTGAGGGCTTTCTGAGCGCCGGCGAACGCAAGGCCCGGATCTGGTGCCAGCGCCATCACGCGGCCCTGGCCGACTTCTCTCACTGCGCCCGGGCCTTCACCAACATCAATACACCTCAAGAGCATCGTTCGTTGGCTGCCACGCTCCCCGCCGCCGCGCACTCACCCAGGATGCCCACCCCGCTGGAGGACCGCGCCTCATGAGTCCAACACCCTCACCTGCCCTCGTCGACCGGTTTGGACGCCGCGTGAACTACCTGCGGATTTCCATTACCGATCGCTGCGATTTTCGCTGCGTGTACTGCATGAGCGAAGACATGCAGTTCCTGCCCCGAACCCAGGTACTCACGCTGGAAGAGATCCAGCAGATCGCCCAGGCCTTTGTGGCACTGGGCGTGGACAAGATCCGCATCACCGGTGGCGAACCCCTGATACGGCGGGGTGTCACCAGTCTGTTCCGGGGGCTGGGCAACCTCCCCGGCCTTGAGGAACTCACCCTGACCACCAATGGCTCCCAGCTCGCCCGTCACGCCCCGGCGCTGCGGGCCGCAGGCGTCCGACGCATCAATATCAGCCTGGATAGCCTGCGGCCGGAGCGCTTTCGGCGCATCACCCGGGTGGGCGACCTGCAAAGGGTGCTGGATGGCATTGATGCAGCCCGCGAGGCGGGCATGGAGCGGGTGAAGATCAACAGTGTGATCCTCAAGGGGCGTAATGAGGATGAGATCATCGATCTGGTGGACTTCTGTCGTGACCGGGGCATGGATATCAGCTTTATCGAGGAAATGCCCCTGGGCATGAATCCGGATCACGACCGGGCCGAAGTGTTCTATTCCAGCGATCGGGTACGAGCCGATATCGAGGCGCACTACCCGCTGATCCCCACCACCGAGTCCACGGGCGGCCCGTCCCGCTATTTCCGTCTGGGCGATGGCCCCACCCGGGTGGGTTTCATCTCACCCCACAGTCACAATTTCTGCGGGGACTGCAATCGGGTGCGGCTGACCGCCGAGGGACGCCTGCTGCTGTGCCTGGGCCAGGAGCACTCGGTGGATCTGCGCCGTGTGGTGCGTGAGCACCCCGGGGATTCACGGGCGCTGACCCAGGCCATCATCGACGCGATGCAGATCAAGCCACAGGGACATACCTTCGATCTGAGCGTCAAGCCGGTGATCCTCAGACACATGAGCGTGACCGGCGGATGACCGAACACCTCCTTGAACTCAACACGACTGCGACGCCTGCCATGACCCAAGCCCATACGCCTGCCCCCGCTCATTGTCACGATGACCATGACCCGGACTCCATGACGCTGGACCAGGCCCGGCAACGGATGCTCGACTCCGTGGCCCCGGTGGCCGGTCACGAACGGCTTGGGTTGCGCACCGCCCTGCAGCGGGTGCTGGCCGAACCGGTCCTGGCCCCCATTGCCGTACCCGGCCATGACAACGCCGCCATGGACGGCTACGCCCTTCGCGGTGCAGACCTGCCCGGGCAGGGATCAGTACGACTGGAACTGATGGGCACCGCCTGGGCCGGCAAGCCTTACACCGGCTCAGTGGGACCAGGCGAATGCGTGCGCATCATGACCGGTGCCATGATGCCGAAAGACTGCGACACCGTGATCATGCAGGAGAAGGTCACGCGCGAAAGCGATCAGATCATCATCCCCGCCGGGCCGCGTGCCGGCGAGAATATCCGCCGTGCCGGCGAGGATGTCCAACAGGGTGAGACGGTGCTGGACGCCGGAGCGGCGATCACCCCGGCGCGCCTGGGCCTTCTGGCCTCCCTGGGGCTGGTGGAAGTCACCGTGCGCCGTCGCCCGAGGGTGGCCTTTTTCTCCACGGGCGACGAACTCACACCCCTGGGTCAGCCCCTGCCACCGGGAGGCATCTACGACAGCAATCGCCACACCCTCTTTGGCATGCTCACCGCACTGGGTGTGGAAGTGCTGGACATGGGGGTGATCCCCGACGCCCGCGAGAGCCTGAAGGCGGCCTTCGAGGATGCGTCGGCCTGTGCCGATGTGGTGATCAGCACCGGTGGTGTCTCGGTGGGGGAAGCGGACTATATCCGCGACATCCTGGGTCAGGTAGGCCAGGTGGACTTCTGGAAAGTGGCCATCAAGCCCGGGCGTCCGCTGGCCTTTGGTCGCGTGGGGGAGGCCGTCTTCGTGGGCCTGCCGGGCAACCCGGTCTCGGCGGTGGTCACCTTTTATCAACTGGTGCAGCCCATGCTGCAACGGATGATGGGGATTGCCGAACCAGGGCTGCCCCCCCTGTTCCCGGCGATCTGCCAGAGCCCGCTGAAGAAGCGTCCGGGGCGGATCGAGTTTCAGCGAGGGGTGCTGGAGTTGGATGACGTGGGTGGGATGCAGGTCCGGGCGACCCCATCCCAGAGTTCCGGTGTGCTCAGTTCCATGAGCGAGGCCAATTGCTTCATTGTGCTGGAGATGGAGCAGAACCAGGTGGCGCCGGGCGAAACGGTGCAGGTGCAACCGTTCTGGGGCGTGCTGCCCTGAGGGACGGGTTTCCCTTCTCCCCTGTGGGGAGAAGGGCCAGGGATGAGGGGGGCGGCGGGCACAACCCTCATCACCCACCGGACCTACATGGTCGGAATCACCGCCTCCAACAGACGACGCACGTTCACCATGGCTTCACTGACATTCTTCTCCACATCCTCCATGGAGATCTCCCCGGCGCCTTCGCCGCGACCAGCGGCCCAGTTGGCCACCACGGCGCAGGTGGCGTAACCCAAACCCAGTTCCCGGGCCAGGCCCGCCTCGGGCATGCCGGTCATGCCCACCAGATCACAGCCATCCCGCTCCAGGCGGTCCACCTCGGCCCGGGTTTCCAGGCGCGGACCCTGGGTGGCGGCGTAGGTGCCACCATCATACGCATCCAGACCGATGGACTTGGCGCCAGCGAGCAGACACTGGCGTAACTCCGAACAATAGGGCTCGGTGAAATCCACATGGGTCACGTGGCTCAGGTCTTCCTCGAACAGGGTATGCCCGCGGGACCAGGTGTAGTCGATGATCTGGTCGGGGAAGACGATCCGGGGCGGATACATCTCGGGGGTGATGCCACCCACGGCGGCCACCGCCACCACGCGGCTGATGCCGGCGTTCTTCAATGCCCAGAGGTTGGCCCGGTAGTTGATGCGATGCGGCGGGATGGTATGCCCGTAACCATGGCGTGCCAGGAACATCACTTCCCGTCCGGCCAGTACACCATGGGTAATGGGTCCGGAGGGCTCACCATAGGGTGTGTGCATCATCTCGCGACGGGTGATTTCAAGGCCATTGAGGGAGGTCAGGCCGGTGCCACCGATGATGGCAATGGTACTGTCAGTCATGGATATCTCGTACTTTGGGGAACATTCAGGCCGCCCGATGGCGGCACGGATACGGTCAGGACACGGCGATTCAACAGCCCTTCACGGCGTAGATACCGTTGGCGTTGCGCAGGTACTCCTTGTAGTCCATGCCATAACCGAAGACATAGCGATCTTCCACTTCCACCCCCACGTAGTCGGCTTCCAGGCCGGGCACGCGGCGATCGTGATGCTTGAGAACCAGGGCCGCGCTGCGAACCACGCTGGCTCCCTGCCGACGGCAATACTCCAGGAGGCCGGCCAGGGTGTGGCCTTCATCCAGGATGTCGTCCAGAACCAGGACGGTGCGGTCCTTGAGTTCAATCTGGGGTTCCATGATCCAGTGCAGGGTGTCGCCTCCCTTGAGTTCGCCTCGGTAACGGGTGGCATGCACATAATCCACCTGCAGCGGAAAATGCAGGCGGGTGAGCAGATGGCCGGTGAAGACCACGCCACCGGTCATCACGCAGAGCAGCAAGGGGTTCTGATCCTTCATATCCCGGGTGATCGCTTCGGCCATGCGGTCGATTGCCGCCTCCACTTGTTGTTTCGAGACCAGACAATCGGCTTCGGCGTAGACCTGTGCGACATGCTCCGGGGTAACAGACATGACAACCCTTTGTGTTTGGTGAATGAAGTGAGCCACTGAAGGCCTCGCCCCCTCTCCCACCGGGGAGAGGAGACAAGCGAAACCGCTCAGTAGGTGAACGTCACCGTATCATCATCCATGGCTTCGCCAATCACATAGGCGCCACCCACGGTCTCGTCCACCTCCGGGATCATATCATCCCCCCAAAGATCCAGCGTAGGCGTACATACCTTGAACTTGACGCCCGCCTCGTGGGCATCCTTGATGAAGTCGTACACGGACTTGGGGCTGCCTTCCTGAACGAACAGGTTCTCGGCCACGCCCTTTTTGGCGAGTTCTCCGGCACGGCCGGTCATGACCACTTCCACGTCATATTCCATGGCTGCGGCCACGGTGGCCTGAAAGAACGGGGCCCCCAGTTCGGAAGGGTTCTTGGGATCGGTATTGACCATAATAATGAGTAATTTGTCGGCCATTTTCTAACTCCTTTGGTGGTTCAGGCGGCATTATAGGCAGGCTATTCCACTCCCGCCAATGTATAAGGCCGGCTTATCCCAGGATCAGCCAAACCCTTGTCACACCGGCAATTCCATGTTCGAGGAATCATCCATCGCCCCCGCCAGGGCCACGGCCGCCTCCCACTCCGGATCGCTGCGAAGTGCCTTCCAGTCCGGTGCCCGTCGACCGTGCATCCTTGCCAGCCTGGCCATGGCCACGGGCGCCTCGTGCCCTGCCAGGGCATCCAGCGCCTGGGCCGCGCCCTCGGGATGATTGCATACCAGCATCATGTCGCAACCGGCAGCCTGGGCCTTGAGCGCCCGCTCGCCGTAATCCCCGAAGGTCTCGGTGGCCGCCATGCTCAGGTCATCACTGAAGATGGCCCCCTGGAAGCGCAACTGTCCGCGCAGCATGTCCTTTAACCAATAACGCGAGAAACCCGCCGGAAGCCCATCGGCCCCGGAGTACACCACATGGGCGGGCATGAGCCCGGCGATGCCCTGCTCGACCAGGCGCTCAAAGGGCAGCATGTCGTCGGTCAGGATATCCCGCTGCGGTCGCTCGTCTACCGGCAATTCCAGGTGGGAATCGGCGCGCACGCCGCCATGGCCAGGGAAGTGCTTGCCCACCGCCTCCATCCCCGCCGAGCGCATCCCCCGCATCCACTGCACAGCCAGATCGGCCACCACATGGGGCGAGCGATGAAAGGCGCGATCACCAATCACACCGCTGCAGCCGTGGGCCAGATCCAGCACTGGCGCAAAGCTGAAATCCACTCCCGTGGCACGCAACTCCGCCGCCATCAGCCAGCCCAGCAGGCGGGACCTGCGACGTGCCTCGGTGGGGTTCCTGTCGTACACTTTGCCCAGGCGGGCCATGGGAGGCAGCTTCGTGAAACCTTCGCGAAAACGCTGTACCCTGCCCCCCTCATGATCCACGGCCACCAGCAGGTGTGGATCCCTGAGGGCGTGGATCCGGGTCACCAGGTTGGTCAGTTGTTCCACTGACTGGAAATTACGGGTGAACAGGATCACCCCGCCCGCCATGGGATGGCACAGCAGGCGTTTCTCAGCGGCGGTGAGGGTGGTCCCCTCCAGATCCAGCATGACGGGGCCCAGGGGCATGGCAGCTCACTCTTGCACTCAGGATTGAGACCCGCGATTGTAACGGATGCGGCCTATTGGGCCACATGCAACCCAGAAGGATCGGATGCCGATGGCAGATCAAAGCAACACACCCGCAAACCCGGTTCACGATCTGGGGCCCGCCGACCGACGACCCCGAGTCGCTCTGGTCAACCCTGGGGGCGAGGCCAACGTCAATGGCCAATTCGTCCTGGGCCGCCTCAGTGCCTTCCTCAAAAGCCTTGAAGCGGGCGAATCCGCACGGGGCCGCCTGCGCAAGAGGATCCTCATCGCCCCCTGTCCGCATGCCGATCAGGCCGACTCCGTGGCCGAACAGACCCGGCAGGCCTTCTACCGGGTGGAGGTCGGTCATGGGACGGACGGCATGGATGCCCTGCCGCAGGTATCCCTCATGGATCCCAGCGACGACGAACGCGCCTCTGCCTGCCTGTTCGGCCTGGCCGCAGTGATTGAGCACTCAGGGCGCATGAATGACGACTCCCCCTGGCTGCCCGCCTGGCAGGAGGCCGGCGGAGAAAACCTCTACCTCAAGGCCGGACGCGTCGGTGAACTACAGCCCGCCCTGTGTGAGCGCCTGTTCCGCGCCCTGGTCAACTTCCTCACCCATGCTGAAGTGATCCAGGAGATCAGCCTCGCAGAAGAAGAAGATGATCTGCACTACTTTTGCCAGAACCAGATCTTTGAACTGACCAGCGACGCCCGAGGCCTGTTCGTCTTCCGGCAGGACCCCGGGCGCTGGCTCCATGGCGGGGACCTCATCGGCTACCTCTATGACCGGGACACGGGAGCCCTCATCAAGGAGTTCAAGACCCCGGTGAGCGGCCTGCTCACCTCCATTCGCCGCAACCCGCTGGTGGAAACCGGCTCGCCGGTGGCAACCGTCAGCCGTCTGGAACGCGAGGGCTGAAGCAGCCCAAAAACCCAAAAAAAACGGGGTACCCTGAGATACCCCGCAAGCAGGAGGAGTGAACGAGATGACCGACAAGGCGGTGATGCAAGACTTGCCAGACAACCATGAATTTGCAAACCGCATGCCACATCATAAGTCACTGATTTAAAATGACTTATCAATCGACCCTCTCCGCTGACCCGCACCACAAGGGTGCACCTGCTGACGATGCCGCGCACTGATGATGCACTGCGGAATATCGCGTTTTGTGAACGGGTCACAAGACTGGCAATCGGGCTGTACTGATATGCCACTTGACCTGTTACACTCAAACCGCTCGAATCCTTGCAGAATTCAGCCGTTGGGGTGATGGCAGAAATGCCTTGGGGCACCCCATGCTCAAGCGATCCCCCCCAAAAAACAACGACTCTATGTAATGGAGGTTACGATGCGTAAAGGTATGATCAGATTTGCCGTGGTTCCCGCTGCCGCTTTCGCACTGGTGCTGGGCACCGGCTGTGCTACCACCCAGAATATGGAAGAACAACGCCAGAAGATCGACGATGCCAGCGTGACGGCCGATCAGGCCCTGCGCACCGCCGAGCAGGCCCAGTCCTCCGCTGACAGCGCCAACCGCACCGCCAACGAAGCCAACCAGAAGGCCGACCGTGCGCTGGAAGAAAATGCCCGCCTGCGTGAAATGATGCAGCGCATGGAGCGCACGATGGAGCGTGGTAAGTAAGCAGGCTCCATGCGTGTCATGCCTGACTGACACGCAATAAAAACCGGGCCCGCCAAGTGAATGGCGGGCCCGGTTTTTTTATGCCCAAGACCCATCCGGGTCAACGGGCTCGGCTTTGCCAGGCCGCCATCAGAAGTCGGCGTTCACCGATACGAACAGCGCACGGCGGGGCAGGATGGTGTTGTAGCGATTGCTCAAGCCACCATCTTCAACAACCGTGCAACCCCCGCCCTGACAACGGTCATACGTCTTGTAGTCCTTGAAGTCCTTGTCGAGCAGATTGGCAATCACGCCATTGACACGAACATTGTCGTTGACGCGATAGTTGGCGCCCAGGTTCCACAGCGTGTAGCCAGAGAAATCCCCGATCACCTTGTTACTGTCACGCCAGCCTTCCTCCACAGCCCCCTGCGAACTGCCACCAGTCATGGGCTCATGATAATTGCGCGGGCGGAATGCGCTGCTGCGATATTCTGCAGACAGGAAGGTTTCAAGTTGTGGGGTCGCCTGCCAAGCCAGAGTGGCGTTGAGCATATGATCAGGCACACTCGTCAGGGGGTCACCTTCCTTGCTGGCAATTCTTTGTGACCGTTCCCCGGTATCCAGCTGGGTCTTGGTCACCTCACTATCGGTATAGGTGTAGTTAGCGGAAAGAGTCCAGGCAGGATTGAAGCGGTAGGAACCTTCCAGCTCAAGACCCTGGATCACCGCTTCACCAATGTTCAGCGATCGGCCTTCATTTGCACCGGTACCCCGCTCCACCAGATCCTTGACCTCAGTGCGGAACACCGTAGCCTGGGCTCTGAATCCCTGTTGATTATCGTAAAGTGCGGAGGCCTCCACGTTGGTGGCAATCTCTGGCTCCAGTTCGGGATTACCCCGGATCGGAGTGCTACCCCGATCACCAAAACCAATGACTCCATCGGTCAAATCCTGGATTTGCGGAGCACGGAATCCACGGCCCACACCACCTTTGAATGTCCACTCATCCGTTGCACTCCAAACCGCATAAGCACGGGGATTGAAGCGGCCGCTGAAAGCGTCGTTATTATCGTAACGCAATCCTCCTGTGAGAGTCAGGTCAGGCCTTACAGACCACTCGTCCTCCACAAACAGACTGTACTGGGACACGTTCACGGATCCACCACCGAACACGCCATCAGTCAGTTCCGGATCAATATACTGGCCGCCTACTGTTAGCACATGATCGCCTAAAAAGCTCACTAGGCGGGTATCCAGAATATAGGTTTCCAGTTCCAGTTTGCGGGGTCCCCCTTCCTGCTCCAGCGGTAAGCCGCTACCGGCCGCGATGGTGCGCCCCCTCGTCTCCAGGAAATCCCGGGTCAACTGGGTTTCGAGAAATCCGTAATCCAGTTCCCAAAGATGCCCAAGGGTAAACTGGGAGCGGTTGAACTGCAGTTCCCGCTCATAGCCACGACAGAAATTCGGGTCATTCACACTTCCCGAGGCGCAAGGACCCTCATCACCTTGCAGTCTATGCAAACCACCAATCTGCCCACGGTCATTATTATACTCCTGCTCGGAGTAATTGAATGTGGCAGTCAGCTCATGTCGCTGGTTCGGCGTAAACAGCAATTGGCCACCCACAGTGGAGACATTCGCACCCACAGGGTTTTGGCCCATGGTGGCGCTCTCCACAAGTCGCTGATCATCAAATGGATCCACACCGGGAATCCGGAGTTGTGATTCGCCGCGCTCAAACAGACGCCCGTAAACCTGCAAAGATAAACGATCCTCAATCAGCGGACCCGCCGCATAACCCTCCAGCGTGGATTCTCCGCCAAAGCGGGAATCACTCTGGAAGGTATTGCTTACCGAAACCGAACGATTCCACTCGGTTCCCGGACGGCGGGTGATGATATTGACCACACCGCCCATGGCATCAGAGCCATACAAGGTGGACATGGGGCCACGAATGACCTCAATGCGCTCGATGGCGGCTACCGGCGGAATGAACACGGATTGAGTGTCATCGAAGGAGTTGGGGGTCACCAGACCACGCGGATTCTGTCGTACACCATCGATCAGGATCAGCGTGTATTCCCGCGGCAGGCCGCGCAGACTGATGGACTGGTTGCCGGTCTTGCCATCCCGGGCATCCAGGGAGCGGACGTTGACGCCTTCGATTCCCTCAAGGGCCTCGGCGAGGCTGCTTACCTGCCGGCGTTGCAACTCCTCACGGGTGATCACGGAGATACTCGCCGGGGTCTCGGTGATCAGCTGTTCAAAACCAGCACCTGTCACGGCGATCGGTGCCAGTTCGACACTCTGATTGGCCGACGCGGCCAGCGGCGCCAGAGCAAAGGACCCCAGGGCAATACTGACGGCAAGGGTGCATCGGTGGATGCGGGGTGGTTTGGCTTCAATCATTGGCACAACGGGACTCCTATGGACTCGACCTGTTTTGACTGGCTGGCTTGAAGCCCTGGGACTTCTGGCTGGCTGGCGGATAACGACCCGAGAGACGATGCCCATCCCCCGGGCAGTGGATCATTTCGTCAGGATCAGTTTTCCCTTACTGGTCAGACGCAGGGTGTAGATCTCCCCCAAGTGCTCGATCTGCAACTGGCGACGGCCTTTCAGCAGGCATCGGCTGGACAGCGGGTCCTTACCACCCGGGGAGAGGCCGGCATTTGCCGTTCCCTCCTGTGCTCGAACGGCATCGGGCGTGGCCGGATGCCTGGGTTTGTGCTCGTTCATGTGGAGACTCTCGCAGACGTCTTGACAACGCTTGGAGCCCGGCAGCGCCCGCTGTCGCCAAACACCACCAAGGCAGTGGCGTCATTGTTGTTGATAATCAATCTTATTGTCAAACGTAATCAGGCAGGATCCGGGAACTTTTTGCGGATATATTGATGTAGAGCGACTTGCGGGAGCGGGATGAGGTTCTCCCGGCTCAGTTCCGCCGGCGGGGCACCGCACTGGCAGGGTGCAGGTCGCACCGCAGCTGCCCCCGCAGGAATCGATGACCATCCACCTGCTCGCGCAGCCCGCGACGATAGTCATTGGTGGTACCCACCAGTTGGGCACAGGCGGACGCCTGGTTCTGGTATTGCCCTGAGCGGGGGCACAGGGTCAGGCGCGTGCCGTCGAAATAGGCATGCCCCGTGCCACGTCGACGCACACGGCCATCTTCCACGGCCTGCATCTCGAAGCCCAGTTCCATGCCCTGCACCAGATCCAGTGCCAGGGGCTGCACGCTCCGCCAACTGCCGCCCAGATAAGCCTCAGCATCGCTGAGCACGCACTGAATCCGCTCGCCGAATCCCGCTTCCTGACGTCGAACCTCCAGTTCCGCCCGTTGCCGGGCGGCCTCCTCCTCACGGGCCCGGGCCTGGGCGGCCCGTTGCTCGGCACGGGCCTGATCCAGAGCCGCCTGTTGCTGGCGGGCCTGCAGACGTTGTTCCGACGTCATGGTCTCCCATTGTTCTTCCGGGATGTCCAGGGGATAGCGGGTGGCACATCCCATCATGAGAGCCGCAATCGACAGGGTTGTTATCAGGGCAGGTATGAATTTCATGGGTCTTGCGGTCCTCGTGGTGGGGGTTCCCATGCCATGTGACATGTTCGCTCCTCATCACCGGCTCGACGCTCTATTCCCGGCGAGAGAAGGACGGGATAACCCTACGGATCAACTCGTGTAATCTCCATGATAAATGCATATGATTCCGACTCATAAGCCCGCCTGGCTGCCCGTTGGCGCCGAAGAAGCGGGTCATGAAGACAAACCACCATGAGGAAGAGAATCCATGCGTCTGCGTGCCCTCACTGCCCTGATCACCACTTCTGCCCTCCCCGTTACACTCCTGGCGGACACGTCGGTCGCCCTCCCCCCCATGACCGTGACGGCCAAGGGCTATGAAGCCGCCATCACGGAAACCGCTGCCGCGGTGAACGTGATCGAGGGAGATGCCGTGCGCTGGCGCCAGGGTCGCACTTTGGGAGATGTACTCAGGGGTGAGCCGGGCGTGTCGGTGGCTGTGGACGGCTCGGTGGGGGTGGACCCCATCATCCGGGGGCTCAAGCGTGATCAGGTACTGGTGCTGGTGGATGGGGTTCGCATCAATGCCATGCAGCCGCCGGCCCGGGGGTCACTGGCCTCGTATGTGAACATGGATCTGGTGGAGCGCATCGAGGTGATCCGTGGCCCCAGTTCGGTGCTCTACGGGGCGGGCGCCATGGGAGGGGTGATCAACATCATCACCCGCGGTGGCGGCATGACCGCCGAGCCCGAGACCCGGGGCTGGACGAGCCTGGGTTACTCGTCCGTGGACACCGGGATTCGCGGCTCCCTGGGGGCGTCGGTCTCGGGACCGCGCAGCGTGCTGGATGTGTCGGCCGCCTATCTGGATACAGACGACTATCGCACCGGGGAGGGGGAAAGGCTCAAGGACAGCGGCACGGAGCAACAGGCGCTGCACCTGCGTTACCGAATGCAGGTGGCGGACGGCCACGAACTGCAGTTCCGGGCACAGCGGGATCGACGGGAGGATGTGTGGTATCTGGCGTCGCGGCGTTTTCTTACTGCTGCTGATCCGGAGGTCCAGGGCGGAGCAGCACCCGCCGGCCTGAACACCCACTACACACCCACACAGACACGCGACCTGCTGGAACTCACCTATGACTGGGACGTGGGCGATGCCTGGGAAAGCTTGCTTTCCGCATCGGTTTACCGCCAAAAGCTGGAGCGCGGCAATTACGACTGGAGCCGGGAACTGAGAAGTGATTATCGCACCTCCGATACGGATTTCGTGACAGATGGGCTGCGTATTCAATGGGAAACGTCCCCTTTTCCCAATCACGTGCTCGTGGCGGGTATCGAGGGCTGGCAACTCCGGGCCAGCCCAGTGTCCTATCTGGGATCCGCTAATAATGATTTCCATCCCGAATCACGCACACCCTTGATCGAGCGCGGAAGACTCGAGTCTCGCAGCCTATTCATTCAGGATGATATCCATCTGGATAACGTGACCCTGTCGTTGGGTGCGCGATACGACGAGGTGCATGGCCGCGCCCGCGAAGCCTTGAGGGTTGGGGGGCCGCTCGAGAGCACCGACTACAACCTGTCCTGGTCCACGGGTGCCATCTGGCACGCTGATCCCGCCTTTAACCCCTACGCCAGCCTGTCTGAAGGCTTTCGTTCCGCCGGACTGCTCGAACGCTACCTGACCTATGCATACAGCGACGGCTTCCGCTGGCAAAGTGATCCCCAACTGAACCCCGAACGCAACCGCACCCTGGAGATCGGCGCCCGCGGCGAGTTGGGCAGTACCCGTTACACCGTGGCGATCTATGAGAGCCGCATCAAGGATTATATTGGAGGAGAGGTCCTTCTCGGTGCACAGGCCCCGACCAAGCAAACCGTCAACCTGAGTGAAGCCCGTATCCGTGGCGCCGAGTTCAGCCTGGAACACGACCTCACGGACCGGCTCACGGCACTGGCCAGCGGCACCTGGTTGCGCGGGGATAATCGGGATTCACGCTTTGATGAACCCCTGTACCAGATGCCCCCGTCGGAACTCAGCCTGGGACTGCTCAGTGGTGCACCCCGAGGCTGGCAATGGGAGGCGCGGGTCCGAGCGGTCGCCTCACAGGACCGCGTGGCGGAACGCTTCAGCAATTCAAGTGAACGCGAAACCGGCGGCTTCACCACTGCCGATGTCCGGGTGGGCTACCGCTTCGGCCCTGGCGGCGGCTTCCGCGAACAGGAACTCACCCTGGCTGTGACCAACCTGGCGGACCGGGATTACCGGGAGCACGTCAACGAAATGACCAGCGAACGCCTGGCCAGTGGTCCGGGAGTGCAGGAATTGCGGGCACCGGGCCGTAGCCTGGGTGTGACCTGGGTGGGGGAATTCTGATCGACCTCAGGTGCGGTCCTGTGCCCCTGAGTCCGTGACCGGGGTGGCCACCACCCTGTTGCGACCGGATTCCTTGGCCTGATACAGGGCGTTGTCCGCGTCGTGGAGCATCTGTTCCAGGCTGCTTCCCAGGCGGGTGGTCACCCCTACACTCAAGGTGAGCTTGACGCACTCGCTGTCCAGACAGAACTCCATGCTGGCCACCGCCTGGCGCAGGCTATCGGCCAGCGCGATGGCAGCCTTCTGATCAACGTCCTGCGCCACCAGACAGAACTCCTCACCGCCGTAGCGTACCAGGATATCCGAGGCACGCGCCCGGGCCTTGAGCGCCTTGGCCACCTGGGTGAGCACCTCGTCCCCCCCGAAGTGACCGAAACGATCATTGATATGCTTGAAGAAATCCAGATCCATCAGGATCACACCCAGGCCACGCCCACCCCTGCGTGCTGCCTCGTGCAGCATCTGTCCGGCATCGGCCAGGTATCGGCGGTTGAACAGGCTGGTCAGCGGATCATGGTTGGCGGCGCTTTCCATCTCCTGGATCAGTTCGATCAGGGCCACGTTCTGGTTTACCCGCACGAAGAACTCCTCTTCCAGGAAGGGCCGTGTAATGAAATCGTTGGCCCCGGCCTTGAGCTGACGGGCTGAGAGGATGCCCGAGCCATGATTGGACATGCCGATGATGCACAGCCGGGTGCGGCAATAACGTTGGCGAACACGGGTGATCAGGGTGATGCCATCCATGCCGGGCATGTGCTGATCACACAGCATCAGGTGAATCTGATCGCCCCGCTCTTCCAGCAGCTTCAGTGCGCTCTGCCCGTCCTTTGCCTCCAGCAGCCGGTAGCCATAGCGATGCAGCAGAGCCATGAGGTAGGCCCGAGCAGAGGTGGAATCATCCACCACCAGCACGCCAATGTTGCGATTACGATGGATACGCCCGACCGAACGCACCACATGGTCGATCTCGGAGAGATTGTCCTTATTGATGTAGTCGATAATGCCCAGATCGATGAGCCTGTCCCGCTCATCGTCGCTCACGCCCGCGGTGAGGACCAGAACCGGAATGCCCTGATCAAGCACCCAGGGAACCACCTCCCCGTCCGGCGCATCCGGCAGGTTCAGGTCCAGCACGGCCAGGAAAAACTGCTCGGCGCCCTCCTCAAGTGCAGCCTTGGCCTCGCCCAGGGAGCCGGCCACTCTCACCTGAAGATCCGGCAACTCAGCGATCTTGTTGGCCAGCAGCCCGGCCACCGACCGGCTGTCCTCTACTACAAGGACGTGGTGGCCGGTTTCTCTGTAGGTCTGGGGCATAGCGAGGGGCCCGCGTCTGGGCGATAGGCTGGTATCATGGAAAAGACTTGCAGTGAATATAACACCCCGGCCAAATCGGATCACGGGGAATGCCGGTCGACTGCCTCTGACAAAAACGACGTTCTCACTTTGATTTCCGCCAGGGAAGCAGCCCCGGCGTGGGGATGCACTGACACCTATCCGTGATTCACACCGTCAAGCCGAACATACTCATGGTCTACCTGGTGGCGGGCCTCAGTTGCCTGCTGCTCACGACCACCTTCTATCTGGGCGGCTTCAAGCCCCTGGCGGATCGCCTGCGGTCGGGACATGAATCAGAGATCGATTTCTCCATGCGAGCGTCCCAGTGGCTGGTACAGGGGGTTCTCGACCGACACTTTGCCCTGGCACGCCAGACCGCCAGCCGGACCGCGATCCGCCAGCAGCAGGTGGATCACCTGCAAGGACGCCTCTCCCTGGCAGCACTGCGTGGTTTCAGCAACCCGAAGCTGGCCGACGCCCTCATTGCCAATGATGAGTTACTGGGCATCGAGCGCCTTGGCCCGTCGGGGGAACGGTTTCTGCAGGTCGGCCTCTTGCCAGACGAAAGCCCCGCCGAAGCCTGTCTGGCACGGAAGGATTCAGGTATCCACTTGCTTGAGCCCATGCCGCTGGGTGAATACCCGGTGCTGGTCTACTGCTCCCCCATCATCGACCCTGCCGCCGGCTGGGTGGGCTCGGACCTGCTCTACGTGAACGCCAGCGCCCTGAAAGCAGTCATCGAGAGACCCCAGGAACGCGACCTGCGCACCATGACCTTTGGCCTGGCCGGCCCAGCCGGGGACATTCTCTTCTGGCCACGAACCCAGGCACCGATGGACTCATTGGAGGCGTTGGAGCGCTTTCGACAGGGGCAAGAACAGGCATCCGGCCATCTCGTCCGCGTCCTGGACCTTGAGGGCACGGACTGGCAATTGTTCGCCGTGGTGAACGAGCAGCGCTTCTTCGCGGAGACCAACGAACAGTTGGGTCGCCTCACCCTGATACTCGGGCTCCTGGTGCTGGTGATCTTCGCCCTGACCGTCGCGACCCTGCGCCCCATTATCCGAACACTGGTCGAGGCCCACGGCCTGGCGGAACGGGCGCAGCGGGATGGCATGACGGGTCTGTTCAACCATGCCCATATGCAGGAACTGGTGGAAAGGGAGATTCAGCGCAGCCGCCGCTATCGCAACGCCTTCTCCTGAGTGTGATCACCCGAATTGATGTCCTCCTGATCACGTTCGTTAAGGGGCCTGATCAGCAAGACGCCGCCGGCGCCCGGGAGGGAGTTCGGCGGCGTCTTGGGCGTAGGTCTTGGGAGGACGTCAGAACGGAGGGTTGTCTGGGTCCTCGGTCGGGAGGGGGACGTCGGACAGTAAGCTGAGCTGGGTCATATTTTCCTGCGAGCGTTCGTCGTGGTAGCGGTGGATCTGCCCCAGGTAGTGGGATTCGAACAAGATCAGGAAGTCGTGGAGCAGGGCCTGCAACTCGACGACAGCGTCGTCGCTGAGTTCGGGCCAGGGCAGGGATTGCGGATGGAGGGTTGCGGGCATGAGGGTCTCCAGGGGTTCAACGGCTTGCGGCGGCACGGCGCGGAGTGGGTTTTTCTGCGGGGGCGAACACGTCGAGGTAGAGTTTCTCGTCGAGCTGCGGCAGATCGCGCTGGGCGGCCACGGCGAGCAGTTCGGCGGCCAGGGTGGTGAGCAGGCGGTAGTTGCCGATGGCGTGGTCACACAGGGTGTGCTGGAGCGTGGGCGTCATCAGGCTGGCGTTGCCGGCGGTGTTGAGCAGATGCTGCAGGCAAGCCAGGAGTTCCTCGCGGCTGGCCGCTTCGGTGACCAGACGGGTGCGGATGCGGGAGCCGAGCGGGATCAGTTCCTCGCGGCGCAGCTTCTCGGGCAGGCGGGCATCGCCGGCAAGGATCACGCACAAGAGCGTCTGTGAGTCGAAGCGGGCGCTGGCCATCAGGCGCAGTTCGGACAGGACCGCGGGACTCATTTCCTGGGCTTCGTCGATCAGGAGCACTGCGCGCCGGCGGGTGGTGTCCAGATGCGCGAACCAGTTCTCGCGCAAGGCCTTGAAGCCGCCCCAGCGGTTGTGTGGGCGCAGGGGGACGCCGAAGAGATCGCCCATCTCGCGGTAGAAGTCGGCCAACTGGCTCTGCGGATGATGGATGGCGACGACGGTGAGATCGGGCAGCCGTGCCAGGCGTTCCGCGATCAGGCGCAGAACCACGCTCTTGCCGGTGCCGGGGTCGCCGTTGATCATGGCGAAGCCGCCTTCGCGGACCAGGCCCTGTTCGATGCGCCAGTAGAAGTCCTCGACGCGTGCGGGCACATAGAGCGCCTCGACCGGGATTTCGGTGGCGAATGGGTTCCACTTCAGCCCATAGAGGGCCAGTAATTTCGAGTTCATGCGGAGTCCTCTTCGGGGTCTGGGGTGGGCAGGTAGGCGGGCGGCAGGCCGGTGGCGGCATAGTCGGCCAGCAACTGGCGCAACAGCGGCGCCATCCCCGAGGGTGGCAGTGGCGTGAGCGCGCGTGCCGCAGGTGGCCGGACGCGTCGTTGTGCGTTGGCGTTGGCGGATTTGTCGAGCGGCAGCACCGGGCACAGGACGGTGCCGGTGCGGGGATCGACCAAGTCGACGCGGGTGCGATCCCACCGCGCGTAGCGCAGCGACACCCGGTCGAGGTGCTGGTAGCGGGCGGGGATCTCGAAGCGCTGCCCCTCCAGAGACACCGTGCCATCGGAGCGTCGCTGGCGGCGGGTGACCTCAACACGGAAAGCATCGGCCAGTGCCGCGACCGGCGGGCAGTCCCGGCTGACGTTCGGCCCGGCCAGATAGCGTTTCAGCGGGGTGGTGTCGAGTTCACTGTGGCGGGTGCGGTGATACTCCTGCTCGGCCCAAGCCTGCGTGGTCTGGTTGAGCACATCGAGGGTGAGTGGGGTTTGTCCCTCCAGCATCGGCATCAGGCGACCTTCGATACGCCCCCAAAGGGACTCTTGCTTCCCGTTCTGGTAGGGAGAATACGGTAGCGTCGTCTGGTGCAGCACACCCAGGCGCTGCAATCCGGCAACGGTTTCCTCGGCGATCATCGCTGCACCGTTGTCCGTCATCAGGGCACGCGGCAACCCGCGCTTCATGAGTGCCTGGGACAGGCCGTGGACGAGGCTCTGCGCCGTCTCGTCCAGGTACCACTGCAGGTGGCAGATCAAGCGCGAGCGGTCATCCAGGATGCCGAGCAGGTACGGTTTGACCCAGGCGCCCTCTCGGGTCAGTACCTTGCGCGAACCGTGGTGGAAGTCCAGGTGCCAGAGCGCACAGACATGGTCCAGCTCGTAGCTGCGCACCTCCAGCGCTGCGAATCGGTCGCGGGCGAGGATCGCGCCGTCGGTTGCACACTTCGGCCGCGCCTGGCGGAACATCCCGTGCGCCTTCAGATAGCGCCGCACCGTGGGATACGAGGGCATGCAGACCTCGCTGTCGGCCAGGTCCACGCACAGGTTGTCGAAGTGCAACTGCACCGTCCAGCCCGGATGTTCCCGGTATTGCTGCACCAGGGCGGCGATCACGGCCGGCGTCATGGCGGTGAAGTGGCCATGCGGGCGGCGCTGGTTGCGCAGTGCCGCCACCGGGTCGGGGGCCGACCGTGCCGCGTAATACCAGCGCTCCAGTGTGGACACCCCGAAGCGCACCTCGGTGCCGGTGACGGGATGGCGCCAGACGCGCTCGGCCAACGCCGCCAGTGCCGCCCGCAATGCTCCCGGTTCCGGCGGTGCGGCGAACAAGGGACCAATGATCGAGAAGCGCAAGCGCGCCCATCGATCACGCAACAGAGGATCGTTCGGTGGATGCACGTTCGTCTCCCAATATGCGCGGTGCCGGCGGCACCACGACCGGGAGAGAAGGCTACGCAGCGGGAATCGGTTCGACCATTGGCATCCTCTGCGGGAACTCAGCGCCCCTCGGGCGCCGTGATCGTGAGTGGGGTGAGCAAGGCCAGCAGGCACCGCAGCGGTTCGTGTTCCTGGCCGGGCAACTGCTCCAGGAGACCGTTCGGCAACCGTGCCGCAGCCACCGGCAGCAGGAACCGCGCACCCAGCACCCGCCACAGCGAGGTCCGCACAAAGTCTTCGCGCCACCACCGCCGCCACCGTGCCAGGGTGCGCCAGGGAATCGATAACGCTTCACACAACGCAGCCGCCGCCGTGCCGTGCCCGGCCGGCCGGGTTGACCCCAGCACCACCACCCAGCTCAGCCATACGCGCCGCCCCAGAAAACGCACCGACTGGCTGGTCGTCCGACGTCGGCACTGGCTGCAGCAGAAACTCAGCCGCGTCGCGTATTCAGCGCGGAACGCAGGCGGGCAGCCGCGCGGCTTGCGTGGATAGTTGGCGCGGTGTAGCACGCCGCCACACGGGCACCCGGCCGCCTGCGCCTCGGCCGCCAATGCCTCATCGATGTGGATTAGAAACCGGAAAAACTGGGGATCGGACAACGGAACATGGCACACTGTGAGTGTCTCTTGGCTTGGTAACCAGAGACTCCCCCAAAGGGCGCGTTCGTTCAAGCTCCCCGAGGGGGATCCCCCCTCAAACCTCACCCTGCGTGATCATTCCACCCGCAAACACCCTCAGTAAGGGTGATCGTACTCATTCTCCCTGCTCATGCTGGACATCGATCATTTCAAGCAGGTGAACGACACCCATGGGCATCCGGTGGGTGACGAGGTGCTGAGCCATATCGCGCAGATCCTCACCGACCTGGCCCGACAACCGGACCTGGCCGCCCGCTACGGAGGCGAGGAATTCCTGCTCGTCATGCCGGAAACGGGCCCGGAAGGGGCGCTGATGGTGGCCGAGCGGCTGCGTCAGGAGATCAAGGATAATCCGGTGGAGGTTGGCGGCACACACATCCCGGTCACTGTGAGCATCGGGATCGCCAGTTGCCCCGCGCACACCCCGCCCCCGCCGCGCCAGGCCATGATCCGCATCGCCGACGAGGCCCTGTATGCCAGCAAGCGCAGCGGAAGGGATCGGGTGACTCAGCAGGTGATCGATGCCAAGGCCTCACGTTCCTTGTCCGCACAGACCTAAGGGGTATTCTTCAGCGGGCGCTTGGGGCAAAATATTGCCCTATCGTACCGCCCTGCCCTTGACAATCCGCCCAATAGCCTGGGCCGACAACATCATTTGAGAGAGACCATGCCCGCAAGAACACGCATCATCCTGCTCAGCATCGCCGCCTTGATCACCATCGTCTTTCTGCAACCGCTGCTCACGTTGCTTGGCGGCCTGATGGTGCTCGCCCTGGTCGGTACCCTGATCTTCCGGGACCTGCCGCTGGACACCCAGGATGCCATCGAAGAATACGTGAACGCCTGGCTGCAGCGTGCCCGGGATGGCTTCTGGCCCAGCAGCCAGTCACGGCGGGACGAGGATGACCCGGTTTTGATGATGGAAGAGGAATACGAGGAGAAGCCCGCACCCAAGCCCCGCGCACGTCGCAGCCGGGCCCGGAGCAAGAGCACCTCCGGGGGCAGCAGCACTTCCTGAAGCATGGGGCGCCCGCCCCTCATCCCCAGGAGCAGGTAGTTGACGCATTCATGATCGCCGGCGCCCTGCCGACTGCGGCGCCGGCAGTCGCTTCTGCCCATTGCCCCCATCATGGCCACTGGCACCACCGCCACCATCCCCCTCTGCCATGGCAAACAGACTGGCATTACCACCTACTGCGGCGGTATTCACCGTCACCACCCGCTCGGTGGCAAACTTCAACAGGTAATGGGGGCCGCCGGCCTTGAAGCCCGTTCCTGACAACCCTTCACCACCGAAGGGTTGCGTACCAACCACCGCCCCCACCATATCCCGGTTCACATAGGCATTGCCCACCCGCGCCCGGCGGGTCACGGCCTCGGCATGGGCATCGATCCGGCTGTGGATACCCAGGGTCAGACCAAACCCCAGGTCGTTGATCCGATCCACCAGGGAATCCAGTTCCCGGGCACGCCAGGTCACCACATGCAACATGGGGCCGAACACCTCGGCCATCAGCTCCTCAATGCTCTCCAGGCGGTACAGGGAGGGTGCCATGAAGAAGCCCTGCTCACAGTCCCCACCCAGTGGTGCACGGTGCAGGACGCGGCCGTGCTCCTCCATGGTCTGATGATGGGCCTCGAGCCGCTCCAGGGCCTCGGCATCAATCACCGGGCCCACGTCCGTCACCAGCCAGCGGGGATCTCCCACCACCAGGGAATCCATGGCCCCCTTGAGCATCTTCAAAAGCGGCTTGACGATATCTGCCTGCACGCATAGCAGCCGCAGGGCCGAGCAACGCTGACCGGCGCTGAGGAAGGCCGAGCGCACGATGTCCATCACCACCTGCTCATGCAGGGCAGTGGAATCCACGATCATGGCATTGATGCCGCCGGTCTCCGCAATCAAGGGAACGATGGGACCCTCGCGCTCCGCCAACCCCTGGTTGATCAGCCGCGCCGTCTCATTCGAGCCGGTAAAGGCCACGCCACTGATGCGAGGATCGCTCACCAGCAACGGCCCGATCTCCGCACCAGGCCCGGGGAGGCAGTGCAGCACGTTGACGGGGATGCCGGCCTGATGCATCAGGGTCACGGCCCGGGTGGCCACCAGGCTGGTCTGCTCCGCGGGCTTGGCCACCACGGCATTACCGGCTGCCAGCGCGGCGGTGACCTGCCCGGTAAAGATGGCCAGGGGGAAATTCCAGGGGCTGATGCACAGGAAGGTGCCTCGCCCACGCAGACTCAACTCGTTCCGCTCTCCGGTGGGCCCCGGCAATACGGCAGACCGCGAGAACAGGCGACGGGCCTGGGCGGCATAATAGCGGCAGAAATCCACCGCCTCGCGCACCTCGGCATGGGCATCGCGCAGGCTCTTGCCAGCCTCCTCCACACACAGGCTCATGAGTTCGGCCTGGTGCTTTTCATAAAGATCAGCCACCTTTTCCAGGATGTCGGCTCGATCCTTCGCAGGTGTGGCCTCCCAATCCGGCCAGGCGGCATCCGCCGCTTCCAGGGCCGCCTGCACATCCCGCTCACCGGCCCAGGTGATCTTGCCCGGTTGGCGCTGGGCATCCGCTGGAGACATCACGGCCTGGGCCTGGTCCGTACGCATGACTCCGGCCACCAGCGGTCCACCACGCCAGCCCTTCCCGGCGAGCTGCGTCATCTGAGCAGACAGTTTCAGCAGCAAGGAGCGATCCGAAAAGTCCAGCCCCGCACTGTTACGCCGTGCCTTGCCATAGATATCCCTGGGGAGGGCAATACGCGGGTTGCGCAGCGGCTCGCAAATGCGCAACTGCGCTGCGGGATCGGCGATCAGATGATCCAGATCATCCTCGTGGATGCGATGCACGAACGAGGAGTTGGCGCCGTTCTCCAGCAAACGGCGCACCAGGTAGGCCAGCAGGTGTTCATGGCTGCCCACTGGCGCATAGATGCGACAGGCCACCTTGGGGGTGTCACGCCCCACCAGCTGATCAAAAAGCGCCTCACCCATGCCATGGAGGCGCTGCAGTTCGAACTCCTTGCCCTGAGCCATTTCCATGACAGCGGCCACCGTATGGGCATTATGGGTGGCGAACTGGGGATAAAGGTGCGGACAGTCGTGAAGCAGGTGGCGGGCGCAGGCCAGGTAGGAAACGTCCGTGGCCGCCTTGCGGGTGAACACCGGATAGTCGGCCAGGCCCTGGACCTGTGAGTCCTTGATCTCCGTGTCCCAATAGGCCCCCTTGACCAGGCGCACCATGAGTTGACGACGCTTCAGGGCCGCCTTGTTCTCCAGCCAGCCCAGCACCTCCCAGGCCCTTTTCTGATAGGCCTGCACGGCGAACCCCAGACCCTCCCAGTTCTCCAGGCTGGACTCATCCAGCAGGCGTTCCACCACATCCAGCGACAGGTCCAGGCGCCAGGACTCCTCGGCATCGATGCACAGGGGGATGTAATAGTCCCGGGCCAGTTGGCACAGTTCCAGGATGCGCGGCATCAGCCGGCGATGCACCCGCTCCTCATGCCCGGGCTCGTAACGGTTGTCCAGGGCCGAGAGCTTCACCGAGATGCCCGGGCGCTCCCGCATGGCAATGCGCGGGTCCACGGATTTGCCAATGCGCACGATGGCATCCTTGTAGGCCTGAAAATAGACCTGGGCATCCTCCTCGGTGCGGGCCGCCTCGCCCAGCATGTCGTAGGAATACAGATAGCCACGCTTTTCGTTGCGACGCGCCCGCTTCATGGCCTCGTCGATCGTTCGACCCAGAACGAAGCCGTCCCCCAGCATGCCCATGGTGCGGCGCACGGCCGTACGGATCACCGGGCTGCCAATACGGGCCAGCATGCGATGCACCACCCTGGACAACCAACGTCGGCGATCATCCGTATCGATGATGCGCTCGCTGAGCCACAGGCTCCAGGTGGCGGCATTCACGAAGAATGGCCGATCACGCCCCAGGTGGGCATCCCAATGGGAGGCGGTGAGCTTGTCGTGGATCAGTCGGTCCGCCGTGGCTTTGTCCGGCACCCTGAGCAGGGCCTCGGCCAGGCACATGAGGGCAATGCCCTCATCGCTGGAGAGATCATATTCCTGCATCAGCGCCGCCATGCCGGACTGGCGCTTCTGGGCGAGGATCATCCCCTTGACCAGACCACGGGCCAGGTACCGGGTACGGGTGCCGCTCTCCTCATCCTGGGGCAGACGTTCGAGCAGCATCCTCGCCGCCACGGCCTCATCGGCCCGATACAGCTTGCTGATGGATTGTCGATCGCGGTGCGGCAGAGAGTCGGGGTCGGCGTAGACAAATCGGCTCATGCTGTTGTCCTGTCTTCCTGGCAATCGCATGAGGATAGCGCCAACACCCTTGGGGAATCCATGGATGTGCGGACGGGCGCAGGGCTATGGGCGTTGATTCATGGGTTGGGCGCAGGCGATGGGGGAGCAAACTGCCGGGCCCCACCCCTGCCGGGAGTTGCAGGGGCAAGGTAACAACTCAGTATTCAGCGAGCGATCTTGTTGGCCACATCCAGATACTTGCGGCCTTCTTCGCGGATTCTTTCCACATCGTTGACTTCCGATGCCAGGTGCACCTCTTCCAGGGTATCGGCCAGTTCGGCCAGATCCTGTTTCATGCGCTCCAGCGCGTTTTCCAGGGTGTAGGTGAGTTCGTGGATGTGAGCCACGGCCTCCGGGGTCAATTCATCCCCGGCCAGCGCCGCTTCCAGTTTGCGGTTGTATTCCACGAAGTTTTCCAGCGCCTGCTCCAGGGTATCGGCGGACTTGCCTTTGAAATGATCAACCCGATCCGCCAACGCTGCGGTGGAGGACATGGCCATTCCGGCCGTGAGAGCAGCGATCATCAAGTATTTCTTCACAGGAGACTCCTTTGGGGATACAGGATGGAAAAGGGTCCGGGGCGAAATCTCCCGGGGGCCGTGTTCGGGCCCAATTCTACCGTAACTGAACCTTAATGCATTCAATAATAATTCTTATTGGCTTTCCATGGCGAGGTCATTTCAGCGCATTGACCCGGGTCAAGTTCAAGGGATTCTGTTCTGCCGCTATTGACCATGCCGCACCTGCGATGATCGATATAAGGCTTTGATTTATTTGATCTGCGCCAGCGTATCGCCCATTTTCTATCACCCGGCTATTGCCGATAGGGCGCGCTTTGTCCGATAGCCCACTCATGACACCGCCCAGTAGCGCCGCCAGCGCTTGTCACCCGCAAAGCGCACCTCGCCCTTCTCGATCAGACCATCCAGCGTACGCTTGACCTGCCTTGGGTGGATTTCGCTGCCGATGCGCTGGCGGATATCGCCGATCGCGGATTCGGGGTAGCGCTTGAGGTCTTCCAGAATCAGGGCCGCGAGGCGGTGCGGTTCGATCCGCTTCAGGGTCGTTTCTCCGGCAAAATCGAGATGGCGTAGCAACCCCGGATCGACGAAATAGCGCGTAGCTTGCGTGCGCCCCGCGCTCTGGATCAGATCCCACTCCAGCAGCCGTTTGATCCAAGGTTGCAGCGTTTCGACGGAAGGCAGTTCCAGTACGTTGGCCAGTTCGCGGGCGGTCCATGGCGTCGTGCTGCGCCAATAGGCCCAGGGCGATGCGTTCGCGCTGGGTGAGCTGGTAGGTCTGGTCCGCCTTGGCAATGAAGTCGGCCGGTTTTGGTCGGGCGGATACCAATCACTGTGCGCATGCTTCGATTTCCCCGATGTGGCTTCGGGATGCTATCAGATGGGGATACTATCTGTCGGTGGCAGTGATCTTCTGGGCACACGGGAAATGGGGCTCGAGCGACTGTCATTCCTCATTGTTCTCAGGATTACCCTGCGCTCAACGTGGACCAAACTTCGTGATGGCCTCCATCAGGGTGGCCATGTCATCCACCACCTCGGGGATGGACCTACCCCCTGTGAGCCGCTCGATCTCCCGGGTAGCCGAGATGGGGTCCATGCCGTTCTCACCGAACCGCTCCAGCACCTCATGTACTTGCCCCCAATGCTGACGAGACTTGCGCAAAGCAGCTTCCGAAGCAGCTGACGAGGCAGTCACCGGGGGGAGCTTGTGGAAGTCCTTCGCGGCCGTGCGGCTCACTTCCTGAAGCTTCGTAAAGCGGTCCAGGCGCGGGTCATTCAGGGTGTGAAAAGCCTTGTAGCGGGTCACATCCGAGGCCTGCTGCCCCCAGCCCCGGGAGATGTTCGATCGATTCGAGGACAGCCAGGCCACATCCCGATAACTCTCCGCATGGACGCTGGTGGTCACGTTCTCCCAGGCCTGGGCGGCGGGCCGTCCAGTCACCTTGCGATAAGCCTGATCCCAGCTTCGCTGTGCGTCCGTTTGCCATTGATTCAGGTTGGCACGCTGGCCACCCTTGCGCAGGGTCCGGGCCATGCGCTCATCCAGCCCGATGTCGAAATCCATGCCCACCGATCCGGCACTGGCGGCATTGCGGAATTCCCTGAGTGGTTGCTGATTCCATCCCCGCGATTGCATGCCCGCATGGAAATTCGCCTCCACCTCAGCGTGCACCGACCTGAGATGGGCGTTGTAGGCCGACTGGGTGCCGTAGGCTCCACGAAACTTCAGGAAGTTCTTGGCGTGGGGATTGCCATTGATAGCCGTCGCGTGATGCCGGACCCGGGACTGCAACAACAGGATCTCCTCAGCGGAGCGCCCCGCCCGTCCGGCTGCCTGAAGTTGCTGCTGGGTATTCTGGAAGTCGCGCACCAGCTTTTCCCCTTGCTGACGCCCCCGGCGAAACTCTGCCAGCGCCCGACTCTCGGCCGCCGTCACCCGGGCCCCAGGTGCCTGCGAACCCGTCCGCACGGGCTGAGCCCGCTGAGTCGGCGTTGCCCGGGATCTGAGCACCTGACTAAAGCCGTATTCCATGGCCTTGGATGTTGCAAAGGACACGGAACCGCGCCACAAGGCCCCCTTGATCCCCTCTTCCCGATAACCGCGCATGGCCTCCGCTGCCGCAGTCACCTTGGGCCCCATGTAGGTGGCCGTCTGCAGCACCGCCTCCATGGGCCCACCGGCGATATAGCCGGTCACCGACTGGTAGGCCAGATTCACGGGGCGCCCGCCAAACAGCGAGGCTACCATCATGCTGTGGTTCGCGCCCTTGCGGATATTGTCCACGGCATCGTGGGCCAGTTCAGCCCAGGCCTGGCTCTCCTCGGCGGCGGCCAGTTCAGCCTCGCGATACCCCTGCACCTGGTTGCCCAGGGCCGAGGCCATACGTTGCAGGGTGTCATGGTCTAACTCACGGCGGACCTCAGGGGTAAGCTGATTCTCGATGAAACTCAGCGCCCGCTCATGCTCCGTTTCGGGCAGCATCGTGGCCAGCTGGTACACCGAATCCACAGCCCGATCGAAGTCCTCCAGGCGCCGCTGGGTCTTGCGGATGTTGGCAATCATGCCCTGATGAGCATAGTCGTCAAAGACGCTGCGGGTGTGCACCGGCTGGCCGGTCTGGATGGAGGCGATCCGGTCTTGTTCGGATTGCAGATCGGCCATGGCGGTGATGATGCGAAACTCCAGTTCAGCTCGCCGATCCGGATCCTCCTCCACGGCCAGCGCCTCCTGGTCGCGCTCCAGAGTGCCTTCGATAAAGGCAATATTGGTCTCGTGAGTCTCGATGCGGGCCCTTTGACGGACTGCCTCCAGTGCCGCTTCGGCTTCGACCTCGGCCTGCGCTTCCGCAGCGGCACGGGCTTCTCGCAGGGCCTCCCGCGCCTTGGCCAGATCCGCCAGCAGTACATCCACCGGGTCCTCCTGAGGTGGATCGAGGGGAGGAGGCACATCACCGAGCGCTGAGGCGAAAAGGGTCTGGAAACGGGCCAGATCCTGCCGCACATGACCGTGCTCATCCCAGGGCCGAGTCTCCAGCCACTCCCGGGCCGCCCGCTGGAACGCGGGGGTATGCTGGAAGATCATGCGGGCATCGTTATAAGTGCTTTCAGTGATCCGCATCAGGATGCGCTGGATCACCCCCGAGCGAGACACCAGGTCCGCCGCATCTTCGGCCGCATCTCCACTGCGCTGTGGCGCAGCCGCCTGAACCTCATCCTTGCGCTCCTGCAGCTTGGCCATTCTGTCATTGAAGGCGGTTTCGAAGGCTGCCGGACTCACCACCGATGGATAATCCAAGGGAGTATCCAGGCGACTGGCGCGAGAAGCCTGCATTACCAGGATGGCCGGTTCTTCGTCATCCTCATCCATCAACTCCGTACGGATGCGGAAACGGTCTTCCCTGAAGCCATGTCCCAGGCCAGGAAGATAATCATGCTCGCCCTGCTGCATGGGGAACACATCCACCAGAACCGGTGGACCCTCGTCATCGTCCCCTTCCTGAAGAAAAAAAGCGCGATATTCAGGGGCCTCCGCCGGGCCTACTGCATACACCAGGAAAACCAGGGGCATACCCGGCAACGCGTCGAGTATGGAATTCCCCTCCACCCCCGCATAACCAACCCATACCCCCTCGTAAGGGGCCGGTGGCGCCACCGCATCCAGCATGGCATCGATGGCCGCCTGGTGCCGTTGTGCCGCCGCCTCCTTGGCCTGAACCGGGTCCGGCGCGTCCCCCAGTGCCTGGATGGCCCCTGCCAGCTCGTCGGCCCGCTGTTGCAGGGCAGCCATGTAATCCTGCTGCATCAAGGCTCGGTTGAGTGCTGCCCGGGTATGAGATTCGCTGTCGTACTCGGCGGCAAACACGGCCTCCTCCCAGGCCTCATCAAAGGCCTCAGCTGCCTTGTCCAGTGCCTCACGCACATTGATGAACTCCGACAGCAACGGCGTCATCTGCCGAAAGTGTTCGATGATGGACCCATCGGGAAAATCGAAATAGGGCCCCCAATAAGCGGCAAAACGTTCCTCTTCCTCAGGTGAAAGGGGCCCCATCAACACCCGAGTCGCCTCCATGGCGGTGGTGATCATGCCGGTGTACTGAGCCTCACTCATCTGCTCCACGGGAAATTCCGGCGGCATGGGCATTGGGGGCAGCGGCCTGAACGCTGGTGGCAAGATCGCGTCAGCAACATCCACGGCATCCTCTTCCAGCAGACCGCGCATCTCAAAGAGCAATTCATCCAGCGCGACCCTCACCGCCGGTTCCAGATCCCGTGCTGAGCCCTGACGGATCTCGCGCAGCTCCACCAGCGTCAGCCCCAGCAGATCCACCCCCCCTTCCCGCAGGACCCCCAAGGCCGCCACGGATGAACGGGGAATGATCTCGAAGGCCAGCAGGGCACGCAGGGTGAGCCTTTCAGGGTCACGCAATTCCGCGGGCAAGCCGGCCCATGGGTCCATGGGAACCGTGTCGTCACCCTGAACCGACACCGGCACGCCTGAGACAGCCAGGGCAACCCCCAGCCACAGGACGCGACGCGCAAACCGGCCGCCACCTGGACGACGAAAACCGCTCGCTCCGCTCATGTCGACCCCTGCTTGATCAGGTATCAGTTACAGCTGCCCCGACGGGGCAAGTTGGTGCGCCAGTTGCCTGGAGAGGGAGATTGGGACTGGCTGCAGAAGCGGCTCACGATCTCGTCATAGGAGCGGGGGCCGTTGATTTCGCTGGCATTGCGGTTCTGGAGGATACCGCGCCCGGTGAGGGCCGCCGTGTCGCAGGCCACGTGGTAATCGCCATTGGGGAGTTTGCCCCAGTAACAACGATTGGAATCCAGGGCATGAGCCGGTGAGGCCATCAGAAAGCCAGCGCCGAAAAAGATCAGGCTCAGAAGATATCGAGACATGAGAATCACCTGTAAGGTCTTGGTATGGAACACGCTCGGGTTCTACCCGAACCACGTACCCAGATTTGTGCAGGACCCAGCAGATGACAAGTCGACCAGTTGTCGACCAAGGGACAACCGGAGCCATCAAGGCGCCGGTTCAACGCGCCAGCGCGACCAGACCGGTTGCCCCCTCACCTCCAGGCCCAGATCCCGCAACCAGTCGGCCACCATCCCATTGGAATTGGAGTTCAGGCTGTAATCCCGGGGGTGCTCCACGAATTCCAGGTCGAATCGGGCGTTGTAGAGGCGGGTGGACAGTTGCTCTTCGTACACTGCGTCCAGTGCTTGTTGCAGGGAGCGTGCCTCGCCGGAAGCCACCTCCAGGGGGATGACCTCGGCAATGCCCACGCGCACTCGGGAGCGCACCGTTGTCTCATCCGGCGGGCCTTCAAGCACACGACGCCCCAGAGTGGCCTGGGTAGGCCACATCAGTGCCCTGAATCCGCTCTTCCAGCCCATCTCGGCCTCGGCATAGTAGGACCAGTCGCCGTAGGAATATCGGGTCATGGTGGAGTCGTCGGGCCCCGGCAGGACCAGACTGGAGTGACGCCCATGGTCCAGGAGCAGCACCGTGACCGGGTCCTCGGGCGGTGAATCCGGCTTGACGATGGTGGCGCCGCAGCCGGTGAGCAGGGCCAACATCAGGCACAGACTCATCACCCGTCCCGCGAGTGCCCAACCTCGCTGCCCGGCGTTCCACGGCTCACGGTTCATGCCTGCCCACATCGGCTCCCTACCCCCGTCATGAAACATGGCAACCAGCCTGCACCAGCCCCACCCCCGTGGCAACGCAACGGGTCTGCGCCAGAGAAGCCTCCAAACCCCCACTATCCACAGAACCTGTGGATAACATTGTGGACAGACTGTACGAAACCGTCGTGAATGCCCGTGCTGTGGTCCTTGTGTTCAAGTTGTACGAAAATTGGCCACTAGATTTAAATCAATTATTTTCAAAGAGTTAGAATTAGAGGAAATAACAGGCCGGAAATCTTGACAACCCCTGCGGGGATACGATAGGCGCGTGCTGCCGTGTGCATAACCACTGTGTTAGGAGCGTCTGAGTGGTGCAAAAAACCCTGGACACAGTGCCGCCCGCACCCCCTCATCCCCAGCCCTTCTCCCCCTCAGGGGAGAAGGGGGCAACATTGTCCTTGAGTATGTCTCATCCATAAGGGAGTCAGGCTACCACGTGAGGCGCGATGGGCAACCCAACCTCTGTCCATTCATCCAGCTTTGATGATAACATTCTGAATGAATGCGATTTTTAATAACAACAAACACTAAATGGCCAATTTCGCAACGCATGTAAGTGTCGCCGGGATGTTCGCGACGGGGCTGGCCGGCGCCACCCTGGCCACAGGGCGGCTGGATGGCTGGGAATCCCTGGGATTGATGCTCTTCCTGGTGGCCGGCACCCTTCTGCCCGACATCGACGTGGATGGCGGGCGGCCCCAGCGAGCCCTGTTCGGGGCGCTCTCGCTGGTGGCTGCCACCGCAGTGGTCGCAATACTGCCCGCTTCCTACAACCACCGGGTGGACTGGCTTCCCCAGATCGAGCCCATTGGATGCGAGATCTTCGCCCTGGCCCTGCTGGCCTGGTTTGTGGTGCGTTATCCCCTGGCCATGCTTTTCCAGCGTCTCAGCCGACACCGCGGACTGTGCCACAGCCTCGTGGTCGGCCTGTGCTGGAGCCTGGGGTGGGTTTACGTGGGGCTGCAGTGCCTGACGGCGGACGTACTGGTGATCTGGCTTCAGGGCGTCGCCATCTTCCTGGGGTTCCTGATCCACCTGGTACTGGACGAGCTGTACAGTGTCGACATCAACAATGCCCGCATCCGGCGCTCCTTCGGCTCAGCCCTCAAGGTCCTGCAGCCGGATTTCCCACTGGGCTCCATTGCCGCTTGCATCCTCCTGGGGGTACTGATCTGGCTGCTGCCCTATCCCGAGGAATTGCTGCAATGGCTGGTTGCGCTTTGAGGCTCCTGCTCCATTGGGGCAAACACCCACTTGCCAGCACATACAAAGATCAGAGCGCCACCATTTAACCCCAGAATTTCACCCCGGAATGTATCCAGTTCAGAAACGTGACCTCCCGTAGTCCGAATTCACTATCGGCTGCGGGCGCAAATCCAAAGCCGACCGGATCCAGAAACTCGTTGGAGCGATTCAGCTTGAACCGGCTCTCGTAGATCTGATAGCGAATTTCCAGGGCATCGGTGACCAGCCAATCGGCGGTCGCTGCCAGATCCCGGCGGCCACTGTCTTCGCTGCGGCGGGCGGGGAAACTGCCGGCCTTGACGGTTTCACCACTTTCCTCGAGTCCGGTAGAGACGGGAGGCGTATCGTGCAGGAACCGTGTCTGCCGCTCCTCCTGCATCCATCCCCCTTCAATCTCAACCTGCAGATTGTCCGTCAACCAGTGGTTGACCCCAGCCCGAAGGTTATAGACGTCTGCCTGTTCCCGATGGTCCTGATCAAAGTTGTAGGCTGCCACATCAACGGGCGGCCGGGTGTCCACGTTTCCTGTGGCCCGCTTATGGTAGGCATACCGTTCCATGACGTCGGCAAACAGGCGCACTCGGGTATCCCGCGTACCGCCCCCCAGATACAACGTACCGTGGCGACGCTGACCACCCTCAGCATGGGTGGGTACTCCGACCTGGGCCTCCATGCCGCCCTCAAACCCGGACTCGGGGCGTCGGGTAATGATATTGATCACACCGGCAAGGGCATCGGCACCGTACACCACGCTGGCCGGTCCTTTGACGATCTCGATCCGCTCAATGTGACTGACCGGCAGGCGGTTCAACTCCCCGCCACGACCAGACGTGCCGGCAACACGGCGACCGTCGATGATGACTTGCGTACTGGCCGGCGTGCGTTCGACCCTACGCTCAGTGCGGGTGGCAGCCGTCACGGTCATCTTGGGAAGGGTATATGCGGAATCCTCGGCAGATGCGGTGGAGCCGACAGCAAGCAAGGACAAGGTCGTGGCGCTACTCATCAGCGCCATCATCAGGGCTCGATCACTCATTAAAGCTGACTCCTTGGCGCGCACGACCCCGTGCGCGCAGGGAAGGTCCATGGGCCGCGGGGAGTCAGCAAGGGGGGAGTATCAGGCAGGACACAACCACACAACGGCGGCGCGCACTTAGCACCCACACCGGCTTGCCGCGCCCCGCGGTACTCGGGTACGCCATAGGCCGGTATCCGGGCTTGTGGGTCTGAGGCATCGATGCCTCAAGGTCGCAGTCCGCCTTCCCACGAAGCCCGCCCTTGAAGGACGAGAACTTCGCAGTGGCTCATCGGGTCTGCAACAACCCACCTACCGTTGCGGGGGCAGCGCCGGCTTGATCATCGTCGGACGATTGAACCGGTCTTCCCGTTTAACCCACCGGGGGAGACGATCCCAGCAGGCACCTGTAGCGAGGCGAAGGATGGCACGAATGGAAAGGAGACCTATTTGCCAAAAATCAATCAACTGGACTCGCGCAACTGATGCAGTTGATCTCTCGCAATGCCGATGAAGTCCCGCAGATAGCTCAGTTCCAGGTCTGCACGACGCAAGCCCACCCGCAAGACACTCCAGAGACCTTTTGGTCCCAGCGGTCGATCGATCACACCTGACCCGCTGGAGAGTCTCGGGGCCTGGGAATGTCCCGTGAACTCCCTCAGGGCCCAATCGGGCAGGCTGGCCACACCCCGCCGACTGGCCACCAGTTGCACAAGCATGGCGGTCAGTTCCGTTGTGCGCCTGGGCAGATCCAGGCCAGCAGGCCATAGAAAACGATGGCAAATGTCCAGTCGCTCCGGCTCCACCGGATAGGTGATCAAAGTCTCCCCGGACAAATCCTCAGGTTTGATGAACGGCGCGTCCGCCAAAGGATGTCCGCAGGGGACGATCAATCGATTTTCGTACTCGAACAGCGCCAGATACTCGATAGCCGGATCCTCCACAGGATCAGCACTCACCACCGCATCAATCTCACCTTCCCGAAGAGCCTGAATGGGGGCGAAACCGTGGCTCAGGGTCAGATCCAGTTCCACTTCCGGCCAGTGTTCCCGAAAGGCCGCCAGGGTAGGCATCAACCACTGAAAGCAGCTATGGCATTCCAGGGCCAGGAATAGCCGGCCACCATGCCCCTGCCGCATGCGCGCCAGATCCCGCTCCACCGCCGCCAGTTCGGGCAGGATCTGCTCCGCCGCCCTCATCAAGCGCTGCCCGGCGGCTGTCAGCCGCACGGGTCGGGACTTGCGCACGAACAACGTCATCCCGAGATGCTCCTCCAGTTGGCGGAACTGATGAGACAGGGCGGACTGGGTCACGCATAAGGTCTGCGCAGCCACGGTGATGCTGCCGGTGCGCTGCACTTCCTTGAGCGCGCGCAGGTGACGAATATCCAGCATGATGATCTCCACATGAACATAATTCATGATGATGCCAAATTTAACTCGTTTGATTCATCCAGATGGTCGCCCCAAACTCTTTGGCATCGATTCAATCCAAGGAGCCCGTCATGTCATCCGTTCAAACCCATGTCCTGGGATTTCCCCGCATCGGTGCCCGCCGCGAGTTGAAACACGCCCTGGAGTCCTACTGGCGTGGGGACATTCCTCGCGAAGAACTGCTCGATACGGGGCGGGCGTTGCGGCAACGTCACTGGCAATGGCAGGCCCAGGCGGGGATGGACCGGGTAACGGTGGGCGACTTCAGCTTCTATGACCATGTGCTCGACATGGCGCAGACCCTTGGGGTACTGCCCTCAAGATTTCAGAACGCCGCCACACAGCATCGCCTCGATCAAGGCTTCTATATGGCCCGTGGGCGATCCAGTGATCCCACTCTGCCGGATGTCCCTGCCCTGGAAATGACCAAATGGTTCGATACCAATTATCACTATCTGGTACCGGAACTGACGTCGGACCAATCGTTCTTCTGCCAACCCCATACGCTGGTCGAGGAGATTCGCGAAGCGCAGGCGTTGGGCCTTGAGCCCAAACCGGTAATCCTCGGACCCTTAAGTTTCCTCTACCTTTCACGAGTCAAGGGCCAGGGGGATCGGCTGGACCTTCTCAACAAGCTGATTCCGATCTATCAGGAATTACTCGAACACATCGCCACCCAGGGCGTCACCTGGGTGCAGGTGGATGAACCCATCCTGGCCCTTGATCTTACTTGTGCCTGGCAGAGGGCCTTCGAAACGGCTTACCAAGCGCTCAAGGGCGGAGGCCCACGCATTCTCCTGGCCAGCTATTTCGGTTCGCTGGGTCAGCACCTCCCCTGGGTACTGCAACTGCCTGTAGCGGGACTGCACGTGGATGCGGTTCGGGGGGCAGGAGAACTCGATCCGGTTGTCGCCGGATTACCGCTGGACAAGGTGCTGTCGGTCGGCATCGTGGACGGTCGTAACGTATGGGCCAATAACCTGGAAACCAGCCTGGGACGCCTGGCACCTGTGTCCGAAGAACTCGGACAACGACTTTGGGTGTCCTCCTCCTGTTCGCTGCTGCATGTGCCGCTGGATCTGGACCTAGAAAGCGAGCTGGATGGCGAGATCCAAGGCTGGCTGGCCTTCGCAAAACAGAAGCTGCAGGAGATTCAATGGCTGCGTTTGGGGCTGGTGGAAGGCAGGGAGGCAGTGGTCGGCCCGCTCGCCAGGCGTCGTGCTGCCCTGGAGGCGCGCTGGCGCTCCACTCGGGTTCATCACTCAGAGGTGCGGGATCGCGCCCGGCGAGTCACCGAAGATCAGACCCGCCGTCAATCTGCATACCCGCTTCGTGCCGCCGCGCAACGAGCGCGCCTGAATCTGCCTCCATTACCCACAACAACCATTGGCTCCTTCCCACAAACCCATGATATCCGCCGTATTCGCAAGGCCTTCCGTAGTGGAAAATGCACGTCAGCGGACTACGAGCAGGCCATGCAGGCTGAAATCGAGCGGGTGATCCGCTATCAGGAACAGGTGGGCCTGGACCTGCTGGTTCACGGCGAGCCAGAGCGCAATGACATGGTGGAGTACTTTGGTGAGCAGCTGGCCGGATACGCCTTTACCCGCCACGGCTGGGTGCAAAGCTATGGCTCCCGCTGCGTCAAGCCGCCCGTGATCTATGGAGATGTCCATCGCCCCCGCCCGATGACCGTGGAGTGGAGTCGCCAGGCTCAGTCACTCACTAACCGACCGGTCAAGGGCATGCTCACCGGCCCGGTGACCATGCTCCAATGGGCCTTTGTAAGGGATGACCAGCCCCGGTCAGAGACCGCCCTGCAGATCGCACTGGCCCTGCGTGACGAGATCAATGACCTTGCCGCAGCCGGGATCCCGGCGATCCAGGTGGACGAGCCCGCCTTTCGTGAGGGTCTTCCACTGCGCCGCGGGGACTGGGACGCCTACCTGACATGGGCCATCCGAGTCTTCCGCCTGGCCACCGGTGGCGTAGGCGACGATGTACAGATCCACACCCATATGTGCTACTCCGAGTTCAACGACATCATGGACGCCATCGCCGGATTGGACGCGGATGTGATTACCATTGAAACGTCCCGTTCGGACATGGCGCTGCTGGATGCCTTTGAGCAATCCACCTACCCCAACGAGATCGGACCCGGTGTCTACGACATTCACTCTCCCAGGGTGCCGGAGACCAGGGACATGATCGAACTGATGCAAAAAGCCATGGCTCTTATCCCCGCGGAACGCCTCTGGGTCAATCCAGACTGCGGGCTCAAGACCCGCGACTGGGACGAGGTGAAGCCAGCCCTGGCTCGCATGGTGGAGGCCGCCAAGGTGTTGCGTAACCAGGTCTCGCGTGAGGCTCTAACATCCGCTGAGGCCTCCTGACGACTTACGGCAACCCGCCCCTGCCGGTGATCGGCAGGGGCTGCGTTAGTCAGAAGGCCTCAGCAGCAAGAAGGCCATTGCACAAAATATTGTGTCTGATAGAGTGCGCAACACCATATATAGACCCTCACAGGATCATTCCCCATGGAACCCCTTCCTTCCCACCTCCCCGGGTTGCCCACCCAGGTCGTCAAGCGCGACGGTCGTCGTCTGCCGTTTGATGCCGCCCGCATCGAGTCCGCCATCCGCCGGGCTGGTCAGGCCACTGGGGAATTCGGGGACCACGAAGCCGCCCTTCTCACCTCTCAGGGCGTGAAGGTATTGGCACATCGCTTTGCCCAGGGTCAGTGTCCGGACATCGAGAATATTCAGGATGTGGTTGAACAGACTCTGATCAGTGCGAACCACCTGCGCACCGCACGGGCCTACATCGTCTACCGGGAACAGCACAAGGCCCTGCGGGCCGACCGCCGCACCCTGGTGGACGTGGACGCCTCCATCAGCGAATACCTGGACCGTTCCGACTGGAGGGTGGCCGCCAACGCCAACCAGGGCTATTCCCTGGGCGGTCTGATCCTCAACACCTCCGGCAAGATGATTGCGAATTACTGGCTCAACCACGTCTATCCGCCGGAAATCGGCCAGGCTCACCGGGACGGCGACTACCATATCCATGATCTGGACATGCTGGCCGGCTACTGCGCCGGCTGGTCCCTGCGCACCCTGCTGGTGGAGGGCTTCAACGGTGTGCCGGGCAAGGTGGAGGCCGCCCCGCCCCGTCACTTCTCATCCGCCATAGGTCAGATCGTCAACTTCCTGGGCACCTTGCAGAACGAATGGGCCGGCGCCCAGGCCTTTTCCAGCTTCGACACCTATATGGCCCCCTTCATCCGCGTGGACCGGCTCGGCTACGCCCAGGTGAAGCAGTACATGCAGGAACTGATCTACAACCTCAACGTGCCTTCCCGCTGGGGCTGCCAGACGCCCTTCACCAATCTCACCTTCGACTGGGTCTGCCCGGAAGACCTGCGCGAACAGGTGCCCATCATCGGCGGCCAGGAGCAGCCTTTCTGTTACGGGGATTTGCAGGAAGAGATGGACATGATCAACCAGGCCTACATCGAGGTGATGACAGAAGGAGATGCCCGGGACCGAATCTTCACCTTCCCCATCCCCACCTACAACATCACCCCGGATTTCCCCTGGGAGAGCCCCAATACGGAACGGCTATTCGCCATGACCGCCAAGTATGGCCTGCCCTACTTCCAGAATTTCCTCAATTCGGAGTTGTCTCCAAACATGGTGCGTTCCATGTGCTGCCGGCTGCAACTGGACCTGAGGGAACTGCTCAAACGGGGCAATGGCTTGTTCGGCTCGGCGGAACAGACCGGTTCCCTGGGGGTGGTCACCATCAACTGCGCCCGCCTGGGCTTTACACATCGAGGCGACGAGGTCGGCCTGCTGGCCCGCCTGGATCAGCTACTGGAACTGGCCCGCAATAGCCTGGAGATCAAGCGCAAGGTCATCGCCCGACATATGGAGGACGGCCTGTTTCCCTATACCCGGCGTTATCTGGGCACCCTGCGCAACCATTTCTCCACCATCGGCGTCAACGGCATCAATGAGATGATCCGCAACTTCACTGATGATCTTGAGGACATCACCAGCGAGGAGGGTCACGCCATGGCCCTGCGCCTACTGGATCACGTGCGCCAGCGTATGGTCGAATTTCAGGAAGAAACCGGTCATATGTACAACCTGGAGGCCACACCGGCGGAAGGCACGACCTACCGCTTTGCGCGAGAGGATCGCAAGCGCTATCCAGGCATCCTCCAGGCCGGTAGCCCGGAGGCACCCTACTACACCAACAGCTCTCAACTACCCGTGGGCTTTACCAACGACCCCTTCGAGGCACTCGCCCGCCAGGAAGATCTGCAGACCCGCTACACCGGCGGCACCGTATTGCATTTGTACATGAGCGAACAAATCTCTTCCCACCAGGCCTGCAAACGCCTGGTTCGCCGATCCCTGGAGAATTTCCGCCAACCCTACATCACCATCACCCCGATCTTTTCCATCTGCCCCAAGCACGGCTACATCGCCGGTGAACACGCCTTCTGTCCCAAGTGCGACGCAGAGATCATCGCTCGCAAACAGGCCCAGGCCGCATCGGTGAGCTGACACACACCATACTTCAAGGAGTCCCCACCATGAACAGCAACAACCAAACCCCGGCCGGCATCACCCTGAGCGACGAGGAACGTACCCCATGTGAAATCTGGACCCGGGTGATGGGCTATCACCGCCCTGTGTCCGCTTTCAACAGGGGCAAGCAATCCGAGCACACCGAACGCTGCCAGTTCATGGAACCGAGTCCCGAGGCTCATGCGTCAAACCGCTGAGTCGAACCTGCGTATCGGCGGTCTCACACCTCTGACCACCATCGACTATCCCGGACAGTTGGCTGCTGTGCTCTTCTGCCAGGGTTGTTCCTGGCGCTGCCACTACTGCCACAATGCCCACCTGCAGCCCATGACAAGTGAAAATATCATGCAGTGGGATCAGGTTCGGGCATTTCTGGATCGGCGGCGAGGCCTGCTTGATGCGGTGGTCTTCAGTGGCGGAGAACCCACTTTGCAAGCGGGATTAGCCGACGCCATGGCCCAGGTACGGGCGATGGGATTCAAGGTAGGGCTGCATACGGCCGGAGCCTATCCAAAACGCTTGGGCCGGGTACTGCACGTCACCGATTGGGTGGGCCTGGACATCAAGGGCCTGCCTTCGGACTACCCTCGAATTACCGGCGTACCCGGTTCCGGTGAAGCGGCTTGGGAGAGCCTTGATCGCATCCTGGCTGCCAACGTGGCCCTGGAAGTGCGCACCACCATGGTGCCCGAGTTGGAAGCATCCCTGCCCTCACTGAAGACCCGACTGGAGCGAGTCGGTGTCCGGCACCACCGCCTGCAAACGGTCAGGGCCTGATCGGTGGCAATCCACAGGAGTACGACACCCACTCACTGCGCCGAACCAAGGCCACACTGACCTACTCACGGGTGAGTCGGATGAGCGTCCGTTCCCATGGACGAGCTGGTCAGAGCCGAAAGCCGATTGAACAAAGGCACCCTGGTGATGAACGCCGTTGCACGGCAATTGATCTCCTTCGCAGTGCGTGCGCCATCCGGACATAACACCCAGCCGTGGCAGTTCTCGGTGGAACAGGACACGATCCGGATCTACCCCGACCTGTCCCGACGTCTGCCGGTGGTCGACCCGGACAATCACGCACTGTTCATCAGCCTCGGCTGCGCGCTCGAAAACCTCGTCGTCGCCGCCTCACAACACGGCCTTGCGGCCAGCGTCGACTACTTCCCCTCCGATGAACCACAGGAGTGTCTGCGGGTTCGGCTGTCGGCGGGCGCTGACGCAGGCGAAGATACAGGTGTATTGTTCCGAGCGATTCCCGAACGGCAGTCGAATCGGGGGACCTACGACGGGCGAGCGATCGTTGCTTCCGATCTTGCCCGGATTCTGGCGGCTAGCCGCCGCGATGCCCTGGAAGTACGCGCGTTCAACGTCGGCGATCCGGACGTCGAGCCGATGATCCGCTTCGTCCGGGAGGGCAACATCGCCCAGTTCAACGATCCAGCCTTCATCGCGGAGCTCGTGTCGTGGATACGCTTTTCCCGGGGCGTCGAAGAGGGACGAGCACAGGAACATCACCAGATAGAGCAGCCGGGCCGACATCCATCTCTAGAAGGTAGCCCGCCACTCTACCCCAATGGCTGCCCCCCCTCATCCTGGGCCATGTAAGCATGGACGGCACCCATGACCTCGTCGATATCAAAGGGTATGCCGATGTAACGATCAAAGCCGGCTTCAAGGCCTTTGCAAACATCATTAGCCGAGGCTCGGGCCGTCAAACCCACCACCGGGATATGACGCGTTGCCGCCATGGACTTGAGACGTTCGAGCACCTCGAAGCCATGCATATCGGGGAGCTCGAGGTCGAGAAAGATCAGGCGGGGCTTGTAGGCAGTGGCCAGATCCAGCCCCAAAGACGCCGTCGGCGATCCCATGTAATCCACATCCTTCAAGCGCGACAGCACACGCTGCAACAGCCTGAGATTGGTCATGCTATCGTCAATGTGCAGAACCAGCCCCCGGGCCTTTTCGGCATTGACAGTCACCGATCGCGTCGCATGCATGGAGGACTGAGTGCCATCTGCCAGGGGCATGGTAATGGAAAACCGACTGCCCACCCCCTGGACGCTTTCCACGGATAGGCTACCGCCCATGGCTTCCACCAGCTTCTTGCTGATGACCAGGCCGATACCGGTGCCTTCTACATGCTCCCGCCCCAGTCGCTCAAAGGGCCGAAACACATCGGCTATTCGGTCCTGCGGAATGCCAATCCCCGTATCCTTGACATCAATCCGTATGCTTTCCTGCTCGCCATCACCCTGCCGCCGGACACTGACACTTCACCTCGCCGTTGGGGCGATTGTATTTGATGCCGTTGGACAACAGATTAACCATGACCTGACGCAGCCGGGTGGGATCACAATCCACCGCAACATGATCCTCCAGATCCAACTCCAACCTCACGCGGCGCGCCTCCGCGAGGGCGGTGACCAAGCTGAAAGCTTCCTCCGCAAGGGCCTTGCAGTCTTCGGTCGAGGTGGAAAGCTCTAGGCGCCCCGCTTCCACCTTCGACAGATCCAGGATCTCGTCGATCAGCCCCAGCAGATGCTGGCCTGCCCTCTGGATCTCCTCCAGGTTGGCGGCCTGCTCGGGCGTCAGGTCGGGGTCGTACTGGAGCAGTTGACCAAAACCCAGCACGGCATTGAGCGGCGTGCGCAGCTCATGACTCATTCCGAGCACAAAATCCGACTTGAACTGGTTCGCTCGATCTGCCGCCTTCTTCGACTCAATCAGGGTCTGTTCGATCCGTTTGCGCTCTGAGATGTCCTGCGTCGTGCCGAAAATCTGTACAGGCTCACCATCTTCATCGAAGCGAACCCGGGCCCAGTGGTTCACCCAGATGAATTCACCATCGGATCGGCGGATACGGTATTCAATGGGTTTGATCCCGGGTCGTCTGGTCTGCAAAGCGCTCTCATGATTTGCCTTCACGCGCTCCAGATCATCAGGATGGACACGCCCCCAGTACTCTTCAGCCGTGGGCTTGAAATCAGACGTATCGTGCCCAAGCATCTCGAAGGTGGCGTCGCACCACCACACATCATCGTTTCGCAGGTCCACTTCCCAGTGACCTAGCTGAGCCAATTCGCTGGCTTCCCGCAGCCGTGCGCGACTGAGGGAAAGTTCAGACCCCAGGACCTTGAACTCCGTGATATCAACAACCTGCCCATGCCAGAGCACCGACCCATCGGGTAACGACTCGGGCTGGGCATATTCTTCGACCCAGAGCAAGCCTTGTTCCGGATGGTGGACTCGGTATTGATAGCGGAGGGGGGTTTGGGTGGCGGCGGAATGACCGTAATAGCGTCGTGCTTGGGAAGCATCGTCAGGATGCATCCGGTCCAACACCTTCATCGGATCATCCAGGGCCTGACCAGGGGTGAGCCCGAAGATCGCCTCGATGGCCTGGTTCACATACTCGTACCGACAAATCCCATCCGGGTTCATTCGGTACTGAAAGATCATCGACGGCAGACACGACACGCTGCGTGCTAAAGAGTGCGACTCCTGCATCCCACCTACCCCTTCGGTCATCTGCATGCACGCATGCATGTCTTGCCCGAGCCCATAATGAACCCCGCACGGCATGGATATCATTGCGAAAACACAATAACCACAATTTTTGTTGGGAAATCCTAAAGGAAGCGGAACTGGTGGCTCTGCCCACGAGCCCCGGCCCTTGGTGTAAGACGCATTGAAGCGCCTCATCACCCTTGGTGATGACACCAGTGCGACAGCCAACGCTTCATCAAGGCTGCTCTGCTTCCCAAGACGTAGCCAGCTGAACTGCCTTATCTTGACAAGGATGACGGTTAGCTCGACCACCGACATGATCAGCAGGATGGGCCACCACGGGCCACGCAGATCAACCGCAGACTGCAGACCATGGAGAATCCCGCTGGGTGCTGTATTGTCTGGATTCGTGGGCAGAATCTCACGGAGCCCATATGCGGCCAGAAGAATAAAGAAGGAATGGTAACGCTTTTGCAACTCATTCGCTATAAATAATCAAAGCGGAATCCGATCACCCCACGTCGCAATCAGGCTCACCCTTGCCGGTGAGGGCCGAGCGCAGGAGGCCGGACAAGGCGAGGCGCACATCAGGCGAAACCCCATGATGTACACACGGTGTGCAACCTTCCGGGACGTCCGGAAGCTGGACCAGCCCCTGCTGCGTAGTTCTGGCACCAGGTAGGTCTGCCTGCCATCCTGGCCCCGTTCCTGCACTTCGGCTTGGCCCGCTTTACCTGCAGATGCCACACTCATGCTGTCAAGGTTCGATACGCGTCCCAAGGACTTCCAGGAAGCGGGCCAACCAGGCGGGATGCGCGGGCCAGGCGGGTGCCGTGACCAAGTTGCCGTCCACGTGTGCGTCATCCACCGCGATATCTATATAGTGGCCGCCAGCCTTGGTGACTTCAGGCCCACACCGGGTAAAGAGTACTGAACCAACCCGAGTATTCTGGAGGCGGGTTATCGAGAGATCTGGGCCCTACGCACTCGACTGGAACTGGCGGGGAAAATCCGGGAACTCGCCCTGTTCAACCTGGCAATCGACAGCAAGCTCAGGGGCTGTGACCTGGTCCAGTTGCAGGTGGAAGCGACGTTACCCCGGCCCCACTTCAGTCCCCTGATGGATCCCCCGGCCTCTCCATGGCAGGATCTAGTCCCTCGGCCCATGGGTTGTCACGTCACAAGTGAATTCGCCGATGATCGCCACCACTTCGTCGAAATCGAACGGCATCGTCAGATAGCGATCAAATCCGCACTGGAGCCCTTCGCGCATCTCTTCTGGCGACGCCCGTACCGTCAGGCCCACCACTGGGATCTGACGCGTGGACGGCATGGATCGCAGACGCTTGAGAACCTCCAATCCACTCATGCCCGGCAGGTTGAGATCCAGAAAGATCAGCCGGGGCTTGTAGGCGACCGCAAGGTCGATGCCCAGCGACGGCGTAGGGGCGCCCATGAAGTCCAGTTGCCCCAGCCTCAACACAACACTCTGCAGCAGTTTCAGGTTGGATGGATTGTCGTCGATATGAAGCACCAGTCCCGATGCTTGACTGAGGTCAGACACGGTCTTGTGCTGCCTTTGCTGTGACACCCCTGGCATCCGAGTTACGGGTAACGCGATACGGAAACAAGTGCCCTGTCCTGATGAACTCGCCACCGACAAGGTGCCTCCCATGGCCTCGACCAGTCGTTTGCTGAGCACCAGGCCGATCCCTGTGCCCTGCACGTCTTGCCTGCCCAACCGTTCAAAAGGCCGGAAGAGCCGATCGATCTTGTCCTGGGGAATGCCGAAACCCGTGTCTTCCACATCGATGTGCACCGAGCGGCTTTCGCTATCGTGGGATCGATGGGCCTGGACTCGTACCACCCCATGCGGGCGATTGTATTTCACTCCATTGGATAGGAGGTTGATGATGACCTGGCGCAGACGCGTGGCGTCACAGACCAGGGGAATCCCCGGCTCCACATCCAGTTCCATCCGGATATCCCGCTTCTGCGCCATGAGCGACACCAGGCTGATGCATTCCTCGGCCAGTTCCCGACAGTCAATGGTGGACATGGCCAATTCCACCCGTCCTGCCTCCACCTTGGACAAGTCCAGGATCTCATCGATGAGTATCAGCAGATGGTTGCCCGCCTTGCGAATCTCCTCGACGTTCGACTGCTGCTCAGCGTTGAGGTCCCCATCGTGTTCCAGCAACTGACCAAAACCGATAATGGCGTTGAGGGGGGTCCTCAGCTCGTGACTCATGCCCAGGATGAAATCCGACTTGTGCTGATTGGCCCGATCCGCAGCCGCCTTGGCATCCAGAATCGCCTGTTCCAGTGCCTTGCGTTCCGTGATGTCCTGAATGGCCCCGAAGATCTGCACCGCATGGCCGTATCGGTCGAAACGCAGGCGCGCCTTGCAGTTCACCCAGAGCTCAGATCCATCCGAGCGCAGGATCCGGTGTTCGATGGCCTCGATATCCGCCCGGCCTGCCTGACGTGCCAGATCCTGAGCCGCCCTCACCTTGGCGATATCCTCCGGATGAACGTGCCTCCAGAAATTGTCCAGGCTCGGTGAAAAGTTGGATGGGTCATAGCCGAACAGGTCATAGGTGATATCACACCACCACAACTCACCGGTCGTCAGATCGGCCTCCCAATGCCCCAGACGTGCCAGCCGACCGGCCTCCTGCAGTTTGGCGCGACTGATGGAAAGCTCGGTCTGCATGGTCTTGTGGTCGGTGATGTCGAACACCTGGCCATGCCAGAGTATCTCCCCCGAAGCCAACGCCTCTGGTTTGGCATGCTCTTCCACCCAGAGCAAGCCATGATCTGGATGATGGATTCGGTACTGATGTTGAAAAGGGGTCAGCGTGGTGGCTGAGTGATGTAATCGATGACGGACCAGGTCTCGGTCATCTGCGTGTATCCGAGAAAAAACCGCCTCAACATCTGCCATAGCCTGGTCCGATGACAGGCCAAAGATCTCCTCGATCCCCTCGCTGATATAGCGGAAATGAAAATCGCCATCATTTCCAAGTACGTATTGAAAGATCACCGAAGGTAGGTGGGCTGCGCTATGAGCCAGATGGTGGGCGCCGTCTTTCATGTCTGCTCCCGATCCTAATGACTGGCGGAATCGACCATCTACGAATAAGAACGAGCCGGAACCCAATCACGATCCATTGACGCTGACGCCCAGAACGAGGCACCTCAGCTGTTTTAGTTATCGCCCAAGCACCACGGAGGATAATAGATATACCATGCAAACTGTAGAACCATTTGTCGGCGTCGAAGTGCCGGCCAACACTTCTGTTACACCTACGCGGCTGAACCGCGGGAAAGCAGCTTGAGGCCGTCTGGCCGCAGATCCCCCTTTGGCGACACATGCCGGTAGAGAGTTTGCCGGCTAATCCCAAGTTCTTTGCAGAGATCGCCGACCTTTGTTTCCGGTTGCCCCATGCTGGCCACTGCCAGCCGAAGCTTGGCGGCTGTCATCTTGTATGGGCGCCCCCCCTTTCTGCCGCGTGCTCGTGCCGACACGAGCCCGGCCACCGTTCGCTCAGAAATCAACTCACGCTCAAATTCGGCCAGCGCAGCAAAAATTCCGAACACGAGCTTGCCGGCGGCAGTGGTTGTGTCGACTGCGGCGCCGTGACCGGTCAAGACCCTCAATCCCACGCCACGGGCAGTCAAGTCGTGTACGGTGTTGATCAGATGACGCAAATCACGGCCAAGCCGATCGAGCTTCCACACGATTAGCGTATCCCCTTCGCGAAGTGCCTTCAGGCAACCTGCCAGCCCTGGTCGATCATCACGCCTACCTGAGACCAGATCCTCGTAGAGATGAGCAGGGCTGACTCCCGCGGCGAGGAGTGCATCACGCTGTAAATTGGTGGACTGAGATCCATCCACCTTCGATACCCGCATGTAGCCTATCAGCACCTTTTCACCCGTCACTTATACGTTCGATTATGTGACAGTGTGATCCAGATCACCCCGACCGTCAAAAAGTGTCCCTTAACCTGTCCCGTATTCTATGGCATGCAAAGGGTGCCTACAGGTAGTTATGTGACAACCACTCCGGGAAAAACCCTTCGGAACGCATGGGTACTTGAAGTAGTCTCAAAAACGGTCGTTTTTAAGTCAACCTCACCAAGATTAAGGTGCCCCAAAAGGAACAAAGGAACAAAGGAACAAAAGGCTGGAATGGAAGGGGTCATGAATGGCAAGGGACCTACCCAAAAGGGCTACGCACACATCTAGTGTTTGTGAAAGGGCCTTCAAAGGGAACCTCACTAAACCACCCATCAAACGCCGCCGCCACACCTCAGGGTCTGATTTTCCGGACATACCCAGTCATAAGACGTGTCCGCCAGCCTCCTAAGTCATATCTTCGAGGGGCCTGCTCCAGTGCAGCAAAAAACACTCATGCCGATCTTTATAATCCAACCGGTAAGACCAAAGTGGTACTACAACAACCCAACGCATGGTGCTCCATAATCCCCACTAATGTCAGTCCTTTTTTTGAAGGGGGTGCCTGCATGCAAACTTACTCGCATCACCGCTTTCGATAATATCAAAAACATGCTCTTTAGCAGAACTCTCAGAATTGAAAAGCTTTTTCCCACCCACACTATTGATATAAATTATATACGCACCACTTTTTTGGCGTATTTCGATTTCCAAAAAACGCCCTTGCTGAATTAACATTCCATTTGGAGTACACCTCCATCGCTTAGAATTAATAAAACGCTTTCTCCTACCAAGCATTTTTCTATAATTCGTAGCCACAGAAGTACCAGTCAAATTATCACAACAGTTTGTACCAACAGCCATTGGCTCCCAATTCGGGTGCTGGATATAGAAAATATACCTTAGAGACGTACCACAACATTCACATTCTCCGTATAACCCACCAAGATCGCTTTCATCATATAGCGACCATCCTTCATTGGGTCGAATCTTCCCATGCTCTCTTGCGTGGCATCCTTTACAAAGAGTTTCACACAATCCCGGGGCATAATCCCAGGGTGGCTTACCGGGCTCATAACGTTTATGGTGAACCTGCAATACCACTTCCGGGATGGATCGATTGCATTTCACGCACGCATATCCATCCATCTGAAGAATAGATTCACGAAAATCCACCCATCGCTTATCCCGGTAATTTTGCATCAATATCTCTCCCTAATACCTTTTTATCTTCCCAGATGCATATGCCAGTAATACAAACGAATGAACTACGTTATCTTAACAAAAGACCGCTACAAGGAATCCCTAAACCAACCGCCACACCCCATCCACCTCCTGCGCTTGACCCAGCACTTCCAAAGCTGCCAGTACCTGATTCACCGACTTGCTCGGCTTGCGCTTGAACTGACCAGCCAGGGCCTCGGTGGTCTGCGGCCCCACGGCCAATTGACGACGCACAGCTTGCACTTGGTCGGCCATCCCCTTGGGCCAAGTGGGCTTGCTGGCCGGCTCGGCTGCAGCCCCCTTCTCTAAATCAGGTCGATCCACCAGGATGGCGCTGGTCTGGGCGGCATCCGGCGCTTGGTACTCAGGACGCAGCCAGCGGACATGCCCACGGGCCTCCTCCGCAGCGCGTTCGGCATTGAGTGCCACCAAGCGGGTCAGCAGTTCCTCCTCGGCCTCTGCTTGATCCGCTGGCTTATCTATCAACGGAGCGGTCGCGCCGGGCCTGCCCACCAAAGAATCAGCCAGATCCTCCCAGCCATAAGCCTCAAACACGGCGCGGTCCAGATCATCGTGTATTTCCTGGAGGATAGAGGCCAGGCCCTGCTCGTGTATCTTGCGCTCCTTGGGCGTAAGGGTCGCGCCGGAGCGGATCTGCTCCAGGACGTTGTACATACCGGTCAGGGTCAGGTCCGGATGCTCAGCCTGTTGACGCTTGCGGTGTGCATCCAGACGCTCTGCCAGATCACGAATGCGAGAGATAAGTTCGGGAGTGGCCTCGGGAAATGGGAAGGTCTCAAAGCAGCGTGTTTTGGCATACACCGAATCGTTCCCAACTCCAAGCCAGCTTCCCGCAGACATGGCCCACCGACCATGGATGCGACTCGACAAAACGCCAAGATAAAAAGCATCGGACAATGCGATGTTGATGAGCTTGTTATCCGGCAGGATATCGGCGGCTAGGAACGTGAAAACGCGGTGCTTTGTGGTTTCAACAGTGGCGATGTAGCGGGTAATGCCCCTCAGCATGCTTCGCAAGTCCTCACGTAAACGACGATGCAGCCACCACCTCTCTCTGAGCCTCGGATCGCGATTGTGCTCACGTTCGGGCTTAACCCGCTCCAATATCCACTGATACACACCGGGGTATCGTTCGCGGACTTCGTCGAGGGACCACCCAAACAGGTCGATCACCATAACCCCGCGTGGACTCTGAGTGAGATCCCGACCATTACGATACGCTCGGATGACTTCTGTGATAGGTAAATGGCCACCGCAGCACAATGATTTGGCCTCGTCAGGGGTTACAATAAAGCCGGAGTTTCCCAACTCGAACCCCCTTTGACTCACGATGCCATTGGCGTGCAAAAACACTGCCCCTGCCACATTCGCTCCAATGGTCAGGTCCGCAAATACTCGGCCATCTCTATGGGACAGGCTCACGCTCCGGGCATCTTCATCGGTCTCCTGCTCCTGTGTCACCTGCCGCAATACGCCTGCCCGTTCCCCATATGCACCAACCGTCATAGCGATCCGCACCGCCGCCCCATCGCTGCTGTCCACCCACGGGTGGTCAGGAATGGCAAACAGCAGCGAAAGGGGCTTTTTGGCGTCATTCAGGTGCGGCTCCAAGACACGCCGGTTGAAGGTCTGCCGCAGGCTGTTGGTGGTGATGAAGCCGAACCGCTGGGCCTGCCCCTGGCGCACTTTTCCTGCGGCGATATGCCACCAGTACATGACGAAATCCGCCGAATCCGGCACCCCACCCTTGTAGACGGCCCGCACGGCATCAACATAGCCATCTCCCAAGGCACGGCGCATGGTCGAGGCACCAATGAACGGTGGATTCCCCACGATGTACTCCGCATCCGGCCATTGGGCCTTGCGGGGATTGTGGTAACGGTAGACTTGGGTGCGTCCGGTCTCGTCGGGGATCAATTCCCCGGTGGTGGGGCTCTCCTTGTAGCTGATCCCATCCCAAACGGACACCGGCTGGCCCTGCTCATCCAGGAAGGGTTCCCGACTGTCATAATCTATCAGCGCATCCCGCGCCTCGATGTTCTTGAAGTCGCGCAGGATCGGCTCGGGCAAGGAAAGCCGGCCATGCAACCGGTAGTGCCACTGCAGGTAGCCGATCCACAGAACCATCTCGGCAATGGCTGCGGCCCGGGGGTTCAGCTCCATCCCCAGGAACTGATGTGGATCCACGGTGAAGTCTTCCGTATCAAAAGTCGCCTGGCCGCCGGAGAGATCGCTGATCAGGTTCAACACCTCCCCTTCCAGGCGCTTCATGTGCTCCATGGCCACATAGAGGAAGTTGGCGCTGCCACAGGCGGGGTCCAGCACCCGGGTTTGGCACAAGCGGTAGTGGAACTCCCGCAGTTCCTTGAGCGCCTTGTTCGGCTTGTTCTGCTGCAGCCAGGCTTCTGCCGCCACCTGAACCGTGTTCCACTCCTCTCGCAGCGGCTCAATGATGGTGGGCATCACCAAGCGCTCCACATAGGCCCGGGGCGTGTAGTGAGCACCGAGCTTGTGACGCTCCCGGGGGTCCAAAGCACGTTCCAGAAGGGTGCCGAAGATGGCTGGCTCCACGAACTTCCAGTCGGCTTTGGCTGCCTGGATCAACAGGCCGATCTGCTTGGCGGAGAGCGGGATGGGATTGATGTCCTGGAACAAGCCGCCATTGAACCGCTGCAGCTTGTGCATCAACTGGCCTTCGTAACCCCGGTGTTCATGGTCTCCCAGAGAGAGCGCATGGCATCGGGGAACACCTCGGGGTTCTGCTCCAGACGCTCCAGGAGAGCGGTGAATTTCCCTTTGGGTAGCAGTTCCACGTCCTCGGCGAACATGGTGAACAGGCACCGCTTGAGAAAGTGGGCTACCCGATCCACCTCATACCCCTCCTGCTCCAAGGATTTGGCCAGGATCGCCAGCTGGGCACTGACCTCGCGTGTGACACGGGCAGCGTGCTTGCTGGCATCGAGCTTGTCCGGGCTGATCCATGCCCACTGCAACCGCTTCTGGATCTCTGGATCATTCAGATCCTGGAGCCGGATGCGGTGACTGCTGGGGTCGGGGAACGGGACGTAGGTGCCCCCGGAGCGGGTGAACTCGGAGTACATCTCAATCGAGCGGCCCACATCCACGATGATGATGAAGGGCGGACGCCCCTCATCCTGGGGTAACGAGCGCACGTAGCGGTCGGCCTGGGCATGGGCTGCCAGCATGGCCTTGTCCCACCCGTGGGAGTCCAGGGCCTTTGTCGTGCCTTTGGCCTCCAGGACGAAACAACCGCGTTTGTAGAGGTCTATCCAGCCGAAGCCCTCAGTGCCATCCGGGTTGCAGATCCGAACCCGACGTTCAAACACGTAGGCGTTGTCGGCGGTGTCATCACTGGAGGGGTCGGGCTGAGGGAGGCTGAGCAGCGCGCACAATTCGGTGAGGAACAGCTGGTAGTTGGCCCGTTCGCTCCCCCCGGTGCCGGTCCAGCGGGTGATGAATGCGTCTACCTCGGTCACTGACGATCCTTGTACTTACGTGGATTGTTGGCGGCGAAAACCGATACTCCGTAGATATACCTTAAACGATTCCGGTTATGCGGGCCACGGGGTAGGCTACCCGCTATGCGCGCACTGATGGCTTGGCTTCGGCAACCCATGGCCCACGGGGCAAAGCGGCCCAACACCCCCACCGCTCCTGCCAGTGGGGCCATTCCCATTCAGGACGCGGGCACCCTACTCGCCCCTCCTCATCGGCGGGAAATACTCCACCAGATCGAAGGGCTCACAAGGCTTCCCCCCCGCCACCACGCCGCCTTGGTGCGCGCGGCCATCCAGAATTATGCGGTGTTCGTGCAGCAGCTGCCGGCTTCAGAAGCGCATCACCACGCAAGCCTCGGGGGTATGCTTGAGCACGGACTGGAGGTGCTGTGTCAGGCGCTTTTGATCCGTCGCGGCCGATTACTACCCATTGGCGGCAAACCCGAGCAGATCGCTCAGCAGCAAGATATCTGGACCTATGCAGTGGCTACCGCCGCCCTGCTTCATGATCTGGGTAAGCCGGCCGTGGACCAGAAGGTGACGCTCTACCACAGCAACGGAGAGAGCGCGGGTACCTGGGATCCGTGGGCAGGCCCCATGACCCGCCTGGATGACTGCCACAGTTACACGCTGGATTACCTGCGGGGCCGGCAATACCGCTTCCATGAGCGCGCCGCCCCTTTATTGGTTCATCACATCGTGCCGCCGCGAGGGCTGTCCTGGATCGCATCGGAACGGCAGGTGTTCGCGCAATGGCTGGCCGCCATTGGCGGGAACATGGATGAGGCAGGACCTCTGGGAGAGATCATTCAGGAGGCGGACGGACTGTCCGTCGCCAGAAACCTTGGCGCTGATGCATCTAGCAGGGCTGCCCCATCGCGGGCCAGGTCGCTCTGGGAACGACTGCTGACAGGTTTGCGACACCTGATTCTGGAGGGAGAACTACCGCTGAATCGCAACGGTGCAGCGGGGTGGACCCTCGGGGATGACCTTTGGATGGTGTCCAAACGCACGATTGACGCGCTGCGTGCCCACCTGGTCGCCGAGGGGCATTCAGGGATCCCCTCCTCCAATGATCGGATCTACGACACCCTGCAGGAACATGGCATCTTGACCCCATGCGGGGACCGAGCCATCTGGCGGGCCACAGTATCCGGTGACGGCTGGTCCCACGAACTCACCCTGATTCGACTCCCTATCCACCGCATTTGGCCACAATCGACAGATCGACCTGCGGACTTCGCAGGCCAAGTGAAGCCCACCGAGACACCCACGCCATCAGGGCCAGAAGAAGCATCGTCTGATCCAGAAATCGAGGCGACACCTGGCGTTGTGCCAGAGACAGCCGCCGTTGCCAACGCCCAGGCTGCAAGCGATGAAGAAGATGCGCTACCCCTGCCCGATCTCCCAGTGTCCGAGACCCAACCCACGGATGACACTGGGCACCACGACGTATCCTCCTTGGACAGTCATAGCGCCCAACCGTCCCTCCCGACACATGAAACCACGGATGCGCCAACGCCACCGAACGCCCCCGAAACAACGACCCATTCAGAAATCCACAGCTCGGACGCGGGCCATCGGTTCCTCTCATGGCTTCAGCAACAAGCCAAGCAAAAGCAACTTGCGGTCAATCACCCCACCGCCCGGTTGCACGTGGTGGAAGAAGGCGTATTGCTGATCAGCCCGGCCCTGTTCAAGGACTATGCGAATAGTTATCCCGCCGACGGGGACTGGGGGCATGTGCAGAAGCGTTTCATGAAAATGAAGCTACATCAACGACTTGAAAATGGCACCAACATACATCGGTACGTGGTCAGCGGCGAGCGAAACACATCGCACGTCAAGGGAATTCTGCTCCCTGACCCATCGGTCATCTGGGGCGCAGACCAACAAGTACCGCCTCCGAATCGCCATCTGAAAGCTGCCAATTCGTGAATTGACTCACATATCCTATAATCAATGGCGCCAGGGTCCCTTTAGTCATCGTCCACCTTACCGATATATCTATTCGCGTAAGGTAACGGATACAAGGAGATACCTGATGCACAAACCGATTTTAATCAATATTGGACAAGGACACACAGTCAAGGAGCTCTTGGAGCTACACATTGGCGAAACCCTATTGCGCCCAGACTCCATCAAGTCCTACCGGAGTGCAGCTAATGTATTTATTCAGTACTGCGGGAATGGAGGCGACGATATTTACCTAACTGATATCACGAAGGAATTAACCCTGCAATGGCGCCAGAAGGTACTCGACACTCATGCACCCACGAGTTGGAACTCGTACCGAACCAGAATGTGCTCCCTATTTAATCACGGAGTCGCAGCTGGATGGATCGAGCAAAACCCCTTGAGACACGTCAAGACCACCCGAGTTGGCAGGAGACCAAAACGCACCATTTCTTACGATCAGCGCAAGATTATCGTAGATTTTATTGAGAAAATACCTGACTATCCGAGCCCTGGGCAAACCGGACACATAGCCTTTATGCCTGGTTGGTTTTGGTTAGCGCTCTTCAAAACTCTCTACTTTACAGGTATGAGAAGAAGGCAGCTCGTCAATCTACGTTGGAAAGACATCAACTTCAATACTGGAGTGATGCGGCTTTCATTAGATGGGAGCAAGACAAATCAAGAATGGTCAATTCCGATACTACCAACACTCGATGAACAACTACAAATAGTCTACGGAAAAACCCTGGAAATCACTAACGCTACCGAAGTCGATTTAATGAACCGACAGGTGTTTGCGATCGGCTTATTCAATCCAAAATACCATGCTACCAATTCTCTTGGCGAGATCTATGAAGATCAAATCTCGGGATTCTTCGGCCGCTTATCCAGAAAGCTTGGTTTCAGGATAACTGCCCACGGCATGCGCCATACATTTGCCACCGAACTCATGCGCGCACCCAATCCTGACATCAAGGCCATTCAGGAGCTTTTAGGTCACTCACATATCAGGATGACGCTGCAGTATATGGAGACGAATATGCAACAACTCCGCCGTTCCACAAACTCTCTACCTTCCCTTTAGCCTGACAGGCTTGCCCACAGCGCACTTTTCGGCTGGGGGTAGGTTGCGTAGGGCGCCAATTTGGTGTAGATATGACACAGGCCTCTGTCCGGGGCCTATGGGTTAGCGTTCGGCGCTTATTCTGAAAAAACGGCTGACACTATAAAGGTTAAAGGCTGGGGAGGGGGTACTAGGCCCCTCCCCAAAGACCCGAGAGCTTTCGGGTCTGTCCCTGGCTCGGTTGCATGTCGCCCCCCTGTTTCAGGCAGGCGACTGAGGTTTGCGGTTGAAGTTGAGCACGGAACTCAAGTTCGCTATGGCTTTTCCAGGCCCAGGTAAGGCGACATCATCCTGCCGATATCCACCCGCGCCCGCAGCTTGCGGCACAGCAGGAACATGCCCATGAACTTGCGATGCAGGAACAGGGTGGCCGGTTCGGGCATGTGGCGGAAACGCTCGTCCAGGAACAGGTCCTTGCCCCGGTAATACACCCGCTCGAACAGGTCCGAGGCACCAAAATCATAGGGGCCTTCATGGCGCAGCGGCTCGCCGGAGAGCAGCAGCAGATCCAGCATCTCGTTCACGTCACCGGAATCCGAGTCCTCCTTGAGATACCCCAGTTCGATGCACGCCTGGCGCATGTCCTCCCGATCCTGTGAGTAGGCCGCCTGACCCAGGTGGCGGTAAACCTCTACCCAATGGGGCTGCACCCGATGGGCAGCACCGAAGTCCAGCAGGGACACCCGCCCGGACTCCATGTCGTAGAGATAGTTGCTGAAGTTGGGGTCGGTCTGCACCAGCCCGAAATCGAACAGTTCCCGGAAACCCAGGCGGCTGAGCAGGGTGGCCACCCGATCACGGTCTTCACGGGGATAGTCGCCGGAGATCATCCGGTCCACCGGCTCGCCGGGGGCAAAGTCCATGGCCAGGATATTCTCCGTGGACAGGTCATCATGCAGACGGGGCACGAACAGGTTCGGATCATCCCCCACCATGGCGCCATAGGCCTTCAGGGACTCGGCTTCGGCCTGGTAATCGGTCTCCCGGTGCAGTTGCAGACGGGCCTCTTCGAACAAGGGCCCCAGATCCACGCCGGCGGGCATGATGCGGAACTGGCGGAACAGGAAGGCCAGGTTGTTGATGTCGCTATCGATACTCTCGCGCACGCCGGGAAACTGGATCTTCAGCGCCAGGGTGCGGCCGTCGCGGGTTTGGGCCTTGTGCACCTGACCGATGGAGGCCGCCGCAATGGGGGTGAGATCCATGTGCTTGAACTGCTGCTCCCAGCCCTTGCCGTATTCCCGGTTGAGCACGCCACTGAGCTGCCCCAGGGGCATGGGCTCCGCGCCCTGGCGCAGGGCACCCATGATCTCCGAGGCCTCCTCACTGAGCAGGTCCGTGCCATCCATGGACATGAGCTGCCCCATCTTCATCACCGCCCCCCGCATGCGCGCCAGGCGATCGGTGAAACGCTGCGCATGCTTGCCCGGCAGATTGATGCGTGCCGGGCGACTGCCGTTGCTCTTGCGAGTGAGCTCCGTCAGACCCTTGAAGCCTATCCCGGCCGCAAGCGTGCCGGAGGCCATGCCCAGGTGCCAGAGGCGACCAAAACGGGAACTGGGGACGGGATTGGAACGGCGTTTGCCATGATCGGACATGAAGGATTCAGCCTTGTGGGCGATGCAAGTGTTTATTAGAGACTGCTAATTATGCCGAATGTTCACCTTGACGGCATCCCGACCACCGGTTCATCACGATTACTCCAGCACCCGCCGAAGCCCGGACTCGTCCAGCAGCACCAGGGTTTCCCCCTGCACCTCCAGCAAACCCCGCTCCCGCAGGCGGGCCAGGATGCGGGACAGGGTCTCCGGCTTCATGGACAGCCGCGACGCAATCACCTGCTTGGGGATGGACAGGCGCACCTGTCCGGCCTGGGAGTGGGCCTGGGCCAGCAGGTAGGACACCAGGCGATAGGTGGCGTTGTGCAAGGTGAGTTCGTCGATCTGGCTGAGCAATCCGTGCATGCGGCGGCTCAGGCCACCCAGGAGTTTCAGGGCCAGATCAGGGGATTCCCTCAGAAGCTGCAGGAAGCACTCGGTGTCGAAGATCACCAGATGGGTGTCCGACAGGGCCGAGGCGTTCACGGGATAACGCCGCTCATCCATGAACATCACCGCCTCGGCGAACAACTGCCCGGACTGAATCACCTCCACCACCTTCTCGTCGCCATCCCTTGAGAGCAGGTACAGCTTCATGGCCCCGGTCTTCACCAGGAAAAAGTGCGGTGCCGGATCACCCTGGGAAAACAGCGCCTCCCCGGCCCGGCAGTGGCGTTCCCGCGAGGTGGACCGGATACGCGCCAGCTGATCATTGTTCAGGGGCTCGAAAAGGTGAAGGCGTTGCAGTTCCTGCAAGGTCATGGGGCAATGTGTCCTGTCGGGAGGATCTGGCTCACCAGCTCCAGATGAGTGGCACCAGCAGGATCACCAGGGCGCCGGTGATCACCGTCATGGGGATGCCCGCGCGCAGATAGTCACTGAACCGATAGCCCCCCGGGCCGTAGACCATCAGGTTGGTCTGATAGCCAAACGGCGTGGCAAAACTGGCGGAGGCAGCGAACATGATGGCCACCGCGAAGGGCATCAGGCTCACCCCCAGATCCTGGGCCACAGCCCAGGCAATGGGGAACATGAGCACGGCAGCGGCGTTGTTGGTGATCAGTGCCGTGAAAAGCGCGGTGAGCAGATAGATCAGCAACAGGTTCGCCCAGGGCTGATCACCGGCCAGCCCGGTCACGTTCAAGGCCACGGTCTGGGCCAGGCCGGTATTGTTCATGGCGGCGGCCACGCCAAAGGCTGCGGCGATGGTCAGCAGCACCGACCAGTCCAGACTGCCACGGGCAGTGAACATGCTCACGCAACCACTCAGGATCATCAGCCCCGCCGCCGCCAGGGCCGCCTCCAGCATGCTGAGCACGCCCAGGCTGGCGCTGGCCACCATGGCCACAAGAATCCCCATGGCCACCAGGGCACGATCATGGCGGGGCGTGGCGGAATCCTGCACCTGGGTCATGAGGAAGAAGTCCCGGCGATTGCGGTTCTGGGCCAGGAAGCTCGAACCCGCCTCCACCAGCAGCGTATCCCCCGGGCGCAGCACGATGTCGCCGATCTTGCCCCGCAGTCGCTCACCATTGCGGGCCACGGCGATCACCACCGCGTTGTAGCGGTTGCGGAATCCCCCATCGCGGATGGTCATGCCCACCACCGGGCAGGTATTGGACACCACCACCTCCAGGAGCGCCCGGTCGGAGCGCCGGCCATCCAGCTTGAACACCTGCCCGGTGGCCGGGGTGAGACCACGGATGCGCTGCAGGTCGGCCATGGATTCCACCACGCCCACGAAGATCAGCCGGTCGCCCGAGCGGAGCCTTTCCTGGGGCGACACGGCGGGGATGAGGGTGCCCTGGCGGTCCAGTTCCATGAGATACCCCCCAGGCAGGTGCCGCAGACCGGCCTCCTCGATGCTCCGGCCCACCAGAGGACCATCGTCCTCCACCAGCATCTCCAGAGTGTATTCCCGGGGATCGTCGATGTGGCTCATGGGCGGACGGCGATCGGGGAACAGATACCGCCCGAAGACCAGCATGACCACCAGACCCAGCAAGGCCACGGGCACGCCCACCCAGGCGATATCGAACAGCCCCAGGCCGGTGCCGGTCTGATCGATCAGCAGGCCATTGACCACCAGGTTGGTACTGGTGCCAATCACCGTGATCGTGCCTCCCAGGATGGCGGCAAAGGACAGGGGCATCATCAGGCGCGACACCGGCAGATCCAGCTTGCGGGCCCATTCGTTCACGGCGGGGATGAGCATGCCCACCACGGGGGTGTTGTTCAAAAAGGCGCTCATCACCGCCACCGGCGTGGTCAGTCTTACCTGCGCCCGCCACAGGGAACGCGGCCGCCCGAGCAAGGACTGGACGATCCACTGGATGCCTCCGGTCTCGCGCAGGCCGGCCACCACCACGTAGAGGGCCGCCACGGTGATCACGCCCTCGTTGGAGAAACCGGCAAAGGCCTCCCGTGGGCTGACGATACCTGCCAGCAGCAGGATCACCACAGCGCCCACGAATACCAGATCCGGGGCCGCACGCGTGAAGGTGAGCACGGCCAGCATGCCCAGGATCAGCAAGGCGGTAAACCAGGCCTCAAGGATCATGAATCAGGGATTTCCAGTGGGTCGTCCGGGATGGATAGATTATTCTCAATCTTCTCATGCCTGGCGTTACGTGCCCAGTTCGCGCGTCAGCGCCTCCACCTGAGGCAGTCCATGGCGCACGGCAGGCTCATTCACGGGCATCCCCGCCAGCACGCCCTTGAGGGCGGCGGGGGTGCCTTGGTAGATGCGGTGCAGTTCGGCCATGATGCCGCTCAGCCGGGATTCCGCCTGCCGAAAATCATCCCTACGCACCAGCGTCTCCAGGGCCTCGATCAGCGCCGCTGCCCGTTGGGCGCCAATGGTAGCCAGATGCCCCTTGAGGGTATGCGCGATCCGTGCGGCGGTGTCGCCGTCTTCATCACTCAGGGCCTGGGTCAGTGCGCCCATTTTTCCAGGCAGGTCCGGGAGGATCGTGAGCAGCATCTCGATGAGCAGTTCCTGATCCCCGCCCAGACGCTGCATCACCAGTGCCAGATCCACGCTGGGCACAGTGGACTGGGGGTCGGAGGCCCCTGACCTTGCCAGTGCCCCTGTATTGCAGTGACCCATCACATGGTCAATGGTCCGCCCAAGCTCACCGAGGCTGATGGGCTTGAAGATGTAGTCATCCATCCCCGCGTCCAGGCCCCGCTCCCGATACTCACTGAGCGCGTGTGCGGTCAGTCCGATGATGGGCAACATGCGGTTGCCCTCCCCGGCACCGCCATCGCGGATATGCCGGGTGGCATCAAAGCCGTTCATGCCGGGCATCTCCACATCCATCAGCACCAGGTCAAAACGTTCAAGGCTCAGTTGCTGAAAGGCGGACTCAGCATGGGTCACCGAAACCGTCTCATGTCCCAGACGCTTGAGCAACTGTTCGGCCACCACCACGTTGGCAGGGGTATCCTCCACCAGCAGGATTCGCCAGACACGGGACCTGGCGGCATTCTGGAATGCCGCCAGGTGAGCGCTCTCGGTCATGGGCACTTTCTCGGGATCGCCGAGTTCAAGCACCACGTTGAAACCAAAGGTACTCCCCTGCCCAGGGCAACTGGCCACGTTGATGCACCCACCCATCTTCTCCACCAGTTGGCGGGTGATGGCCAGTCCGAGCCCGGTACCTCCATAGCGTCGTTTTGCCGAACCATCCACCTGAGTGAAGGTGTCGAAGATTTCTGCCTGGCGGTCCTCGGGAATCCCCTCGCCGGTATCCATCACCTCGAAGCCCAGATCCACCTGTGTCCCGCTGGCACCCAGAACCCGGACCGTCACCCGCACACCGCCTTCTGCAGTGAACTTGATGGCATTCCCCACCAGGTTGATGAGTATCTGCCCCAGACGGTGCATGTCCCCGCGCAGATAGCGAGGCACATCGGATGCCATTTCCAGGGCCAGGTCCAGATCCTTGTCCTGGGCAGAAACCGTCAGGGTACCCACCATCTGTTGCAGGGCATGGTGCAGATCGAAATCGGACTCCAGCAACTCCATCCGCCCCGCCTCGATCTTGGACAGATCCAGGATGTCGTTGATCACCGTGAGCAGATGACGGGCCGAGTGCTGAATGATCTGCATGAACTCGCGGGATTGCCCCTGAACGCCTTCCAGCATGACCAGTTCACTGAGGCCCAGGATGGCATTCATGGGCGTGCGGATCTCATGACTCATGCGGGCCAGGAACTCGCTCTTGGCCTGGTTGGCCGCCTCAGCCACCTCGCGAGCCGCAATCAACTGACGTTCAAGGGCACGCAGATCGGTGATGTCCGAGTAATACACCATGCCACCGATGACCTCGCCCTGGTCGTCCAGGATGGGACCATTGAAGATCTGCATGGAACGGCCGCCGAATCGTGCCTCCTCTTCAGGCGTGGAGTAACGCACCATGGGCTGCCGGGTTCGAAAACACTCTTCCAGTGCACACTGCTGGCAAGGCCTGGCCTGCTCCCAGGCCAGTTGATAACAGGGCTGATGCAGCACCTTTTCCAGATCGTCAATGCCGAACACCTCCAGCAGACTCTGGCTGGCACTGACAATCTGGTATTGCCGATCAATGATGACGATGTAGCCCGGGATATTCTCGAAGAAGGCACGCAGCCGGCTGGTGGTCTGATCCAGTTCAGCCGTGCGCTCGGCCACTCGCTGCTCGAGCAGGCGGTTCTGTTCCTGGATCTCCTCAGACTGCTCCTGAACACGCTGGAACTGGTCACGCAACTGCCCCGCCATGGCCTGGAAGGCCCGGTCCAGTTGATTGTATTCCCGAATCGTCGTCCGGCGAGGCTCGCGGTCCCATTGCCCCCTGGCGAGTTCGTCGGCGTCCCGCCCCAGGCGCTGCAGGGGTGCAGCCAGGCGACCGGCCATCAGCACCCCCAGCAAGGCTGCCAGAAGGAGCACGGCAGCAATGATCATCACGGTGACACGGGTCTGATCCTGAATCCCGCCCATGAAATCACGCTCCGGGACCACCACGGCCAGGAGCCAGTCCAAACCCGGGGCCGGAGAGAACGCCCTGATCTGAAGGTATTGTTCTTCTCCCGCCAGGGAGAAGTTCAGGAACTCGTCTTCCAGGATGGCCGCCAATCCACCCGGGCGCTGCTCAAGCAACTGTGCCGCAGCCTCCACGGAGGCCACCCCGGATTCGGCAGCGGATATGGGCAGGAACCGGCCTTCCTCCTCCCGGAAAAAGCCCCCTTCCGGTGCCGTGGAAGCCGCCACCAGATGACCGTCACCCTGAATGACGAATACCTGGGCGTTGGGTGTCAGATCCAGCGATCGCAGAAAATCATGGACCTGAGTGAGGACGTAATCCACGGCGAAAACGCCCAGCAACTGCCCATCGGCATCATAATGGGGCCGGGACGCGGTCAGGGCCAGGTCGTGAAGGACGAAGTGACGATAGATGGGTGTCCAGGTAGGCTGGCCTGCGGCCACGCCAGCCTGGTACCAGGGTCGGGCGCGGGGATCAAAGCCCGGGTAGACCTGCTTCAGTTCCAGGGCATCGCCCAGGTCGTTGGTGGCAAAGTTGTGGGAATCGCCCCCAGTGACTTCTCCCGCACGCACCACCTGCACACCGCCATCGGCCACCCGACGCGCGCCGTAGAACTCACCCTCAGTGGTGCCAAAAAAGGAATAGGCCAGCGATGGCTGACTTTCGATCACCCCATGGAAATAACGCTGCACCGTGGTGGAATCATCCAGATCCAGGATTCCATTGCGTAGTGCACGGGCATTGTTTTCATTCACTTGAGCCGGGATGCTCAGGTAATGGCTGAGTCTATCCTCCACCCGGGTAAGTACATCGGTACGCAATTGCCGGGCAATGTCGTTCACGGCCGCCCGGCCATCCACAATGGCCAACCAGGCCACAAAGCCTGCGGAGATCACGGTGATCAGCACCATGGGGATGCCGATCAGCCAACGCAGGGAAAACGCAGCCCGCCGTCGTAGAGGAGATGTGAATGTCGATGCGAGTGGGGTCTCCCGCGTATGGCCACCCATGAGCATGCTCCCGGAGAAGGGGCAGGATCCCCCTGAAACCGCCCAAGTATAGAGCCGGTGACCGGATGATCAACGCCTCCCATCCGGGAATACTATAGGAGAGTCGAAAAACCGGCCCAACGGATTCTCCGTCGGGCCGGTTGGAATGGCTTCAGTTCTCCCGTTCGGGGGCCAGGTGCCAATGCTCCGGAGAACGCCAAAGCCCCGAAAGCAACAACTCGCGCATGAAGAAGAACTCCTTGGGCAACTTGTCATAGAGCTTGGAAAACAGTTGCTCGTGGCCCATGAGTTCCTCCTTCCAGGCCTCCCGATCCACCTCCATCACGGTATCGAAGTCCTTGTGCGAGAAGTCCAGACCCCGCATGTCCAGGTCCTCATAGTGAGGCATCCAGCCCACCGGGCTCTCCACCGCCGATATCTGGCCGCGTGAGCGCTCGATGATCCACTTGAGCACGCGCATGTTCTCGCCGAAACCGGGCCAGACGAAATTGCCGTATTCATCCTTGCGGAACCAGTTCACACCAAAGATCCTTGGCGGATTGGGGAGATTGCGGCCGAACTGCAACCAGTGGTTGAAGTAATCAGCCATGTGATAGCCGGCAAACGGCAGCATCGCAAAGGGATCGCGCCGCACCTGGCCCACATTGCCAAAGGCAGCCGCCGTCATCTCCGACCCCATGGTGGCGGCCAGGTAGACACCGAAGTTCCAGTTGAAGGACTGATAGACCAACGGGATGGTGGTACTGCGCCGCCCGCCGAAGATGAAGGCGCTGATGGGCACACCCTTGGGGTTCTCCCACTCGGGATCCACACTCGGGCACTGATGGGCAGGCGCGGTGAAGCGCGCATTGGGATGAGCCACAGGCGTGGTGGAAGTCTGCTCATGTACCTGTCCCTTCCAGTTCAGGGTGCCTTCGGGCGGGGTGCCCTCCATGCCTTCCCACCAGACATCACCATCGGGGGTCACGCCCACATTGGTGAAGATGGCGTTTTCCTTCACCGATTCCATGGCATTGGGGTTGGTCTTGTAGTTGGTGCCCGGTGCCACACCGAAATAGCCCGCCTCGGGGTTGATGGCATGGAGCTGGCCGTGCTCGTCCGGCTTGATCCAGGCGATGTCATCACCCACGGTGGTGATCTTCCATCCGCCCAGCTCCTCCGGGGGAATCATCATGGCAAAGTTCGTCTTGCCGCAGGCGCTGGGGAAGGCGGCTGCCAGGTAGGTCTTCTCACCTTCCGGAGACTCCGCGCCCAGGATCAGCATGTGCTCCGCCAGCCAGCCCTCGTCCCGGGCCATGGAAGAGGCAATGCGCAGGGCGAAGCACTTCTTGCCCAGCAGGGCATTGCCGCCATAACCACTGCCGTAGGACATGATGGAACGCTCTTCCGGGAAGTGGACGATGTACTTCACATCCGGATTGCAGGGCCAGGGGGCATCCTTCTGTCCCGGCTCCAATGGTGCGCCCACCGTATGCAGGCATTTCACGAAGTCGCCATCCCCCAGGGTATCAATGACCTTCCTTCCCATGCGGGTCATGATGCGCATGTTCACCACCACGTAGGGGGAGTCGGTCAGTTCCACGCCGATCTGGGAGATGGGTGAGCCGATGGGTCCCATGCTGAAGGGGATCACATACAGGGTGCGCCCGCGCATGCAGCCATCGTACAGACCATTGAGCGTCTGCTTCATGGCGCGGGGCTCTTCCCAGTTGTTGGTAGGGCCCGCATCCTCCTTGCGCAGACTGCAGATGTAGGTGCGATCCTCCACCCGGGCCACGTCGCTGGGGTCGGAGAAGCAGGCGAAGCTGTTGGGCCGCTTTTTCGGGTTCAAGCGAATGAACGTGCCCGCATCCACCAGCTGCTGAGTGAAGAAGTCGTATTCCTCCTGGGAGCCATCACACCAATACACGGCATCGGGCTTGCACAGGGCCACCGTCTCTTCCACCCATTGCAGCAGCGCCTGGTTGGTCACCTGGTCGGAGTAATCGGGCCCTGGGAGGGATTGGGTTCTCGCTTGATCGTTCATGGGACCTCTCGCGTTGGTGAGTGAAAACAGCATACTCAATATTGCAGGGGATTGTCCCCCAGCCGGCAAAATGCGTGCTTGCCCTATGGGACTGCCCCTTCCTGAAGGCGTTCAACCGAGGTATTTTCATCACCTGCCAGTCCATTCAGCGCCCTTCGCGAACGGCCTGCGCTGGCCCCTGGTTGGCCGGACACTTATAATCCGGCCCTGACTTACTCATAACGCATTGGACCCCATGACCACACCCGAACCCCAGGCCCCCAGCCACTTCATTCGCAACCGTATTCGCAAGGAACTGGAGGCTGGGCAATGCCAGCAGGTGATCACCCGTTTCCCGCCCGAGCCCAACGGCTACCTGCACCTGGGCCACGCCAAGTCCATTGCCCTGAACTTCAGCATGGGCGAGGAGTTCGGGGGCTACACCAACCTGCGCTTTGACGACACCAACCCGGCCAAGGAAGAGCAGCGCTATATCGACGCCATCAAGGAAGACGTCCAATGGCTAGGCTACACCTGGAAACACGAGCGCCACGCCTCGGATTACTTTGAGCAACTCTACGAGTGGGCCTTGTACCTGATCGACCATGGGCTGGCCTATGTGGACAGCCAGGACGCCGACACCATCCGCCAGCAACGGGGCACCCTGACCGAACCGGGCACCGAAAGCCCCTTCCGCGACCGCCCCCGGGAGGAGAGCCGGGATCTGTTCGAGCGCATGCGTGCCGGAGAGTTCGAAGACAGCGCTCACGTGCTGCGGGCACGCATCGACATGGCCTCGGGCAACATCAACCTGCGCGATCCGGTGATCTATCGCATCCGCCGGCTCACCCACCCGCGCACAGGGGATCAATGGTGCATCTACCCCAGCTACGACTTCGCCCACGGTCAGAGTGATGCCATCGAGCACATCACCCATTCCCTGTGCACCCTGGAGTTCGAGGATCACCGCCCCCTTTACGACTGGCTGCTGGAGCATCTGCCGGTCCCCTCGCGGCCCGTGCAGATCGAGTTCTCGCGGCTGAACCTGGATTTCACCGTGCTCTCCAAGCGTCGTCTGACCCGGCTGGTGGACGAAGGCCATGTGTATGGCTGGGATGATCCGCGCCTGCCCACCCTGGCCGGCATCCGTCGCCGGGGTTTCACACCCCAGTCCATCCGCCAGTTCTGCCAGGAGATCGGTGTCACCAAGGCCGATTCCATCATTCCGTTTGGTGTACTGGAGAACGCGCTGCGCAACGACCTGAACGAGCGGGCCCCGCGCACCATGGCCGTGCTCAAGCCCCTGAAGCTGGTTCTGACCAACTTCCCCGAGGGTGAGACGGAATGGCTGGAATCCGCCGTGCATCCCCAGAAACCGGAGATGGGCACGCGACAGGTGGCCATGACCCGGGAGATCTACATCGAGGCGGATGATTTCATGGAAGAGGCCCCCAAGAAGTTCTTCCGGCTCAAGCCGGGTGGCGAGGTACGTCTGCGCAATGCGTTCATCATCCGCTGTGACGAGGTGATCAAGAACGAGACTGGCGAGGTGGTGGAGCTACGTTGCAGCCTGGACCCGGAAACCCGTTCCGGTCAGCCCGGGGCGGATCGCAAGGTAAAGGGGACCATCCATTGGGTATCGGCGGAACACTCGGTACCCACCCAGGTGCGCCTGTACGATCGGCTGTTCCAGGTGCCCCATCCGGCGGGCGACAAGGACAAGGATTTTGTCGAACACATCAATCCCGAATCCCTGGTCACCCTGGAACACGCCCGCCTGGAGCCGGCGGCGGCCAAGGCCGGGCCGGGTGAGTGCTTTCAGTTCGAGCGCCTGGGGTATTTTGTGCCAGACCCGGACGGCACGCCGGAGCGGCCGGTGTTCAATCGGGCGGTGACGCTGCGGGATACCTGGGCCAAGCTGGAGAAGCAGATGGGGGCCCGATAAGGGCATCCGCCCGCAAAATACTCACCGCAACCCCTGTCGGCAACGGCGCAGGATACCCAGCGCGGTCGGATGCTCGAGCCCCCGTGTCACGTACCTCAAAGCGGACCCGGAGCCCACGGTCGTCCTCGTCCATGAGGCGTACACGCAGATGAATGCCGCCGTGCTCGGTGAACTTGACCGCGTTTCCCGCCAGGTTGAGCAGGGCCTGGCGCAACCGGGCTGGATCGCCGCGTAGCCATTGGGGCACGGATGCGCAGTCCGTCTCCAGCAGCAAACCCTTGGCACGGACAGACTCGGAAATCACCGATGCCACGTGATCCAGCACGGAAGAGAGGTGGAAGTCCCTGCTCTCAAGGACAAAGCGGCCCGCCTCGATCTTGGAGATATCCAGGATATCGCTGATGATGGACAGCAGGTGCCTGGCGGCGCTGTCCACCTTACGGAGCTTTTCATCCTGCCCGGCGGCCTTCTCGCCGGTGCGCAACAGGTGCACCAGTCCGACGATGGCGTTCAGGGGGGTACGGATCTCATGGGTCATGTTCGCCAGGAAGGCGCTCTTGGCACGACTGGCCTCCTCCGCCCGCTGCCGTGCCTCTTCCAGCTGCGCGGTGCGGGTGCTGACCAGGGTCTCCAGATGGTCACGATGTTGCCGCAATTCAGCCTCGGTGCGACGCCGCTGCACCAGATGCCAGATCTGCTCGGCCATGAGGCGCAGGGTTTCAATGTCCATGGCGGTGTAATCCTGCGGCTTGTTGCCCACGCCAAGGACCATGACCACCCGCCCCTCCTCGATCACGGGCACCGCTGACAGACGCGTAAGGGGGGGATAGGCCTGCGCCTGCGGAAAGCATCGTGCCAGGGCTGACTCATCATTGATGGTCAAAGGTTCGCCATCACCCAGAAGATCACGCCACGCCCACCCCTCATCCAATGGACAAAAGGCCTGAAAGCTGAGGTTGCCGGCCTCGTCCACGTCACGACGACACCAGGCCACCCGCTCGCGCCCGGTCGCGTCATCATCAAGGAACTGGATGAGGCCGATGTGGCTATTGGTCAGGTCCTCGGCAGACTCCAGGCCGTACCGCATCAGGCCCGCCTCTCCCCGGACCTCGGCCTCCCGCGGCATGGCCAGCATGGCTTCGGCACGGCGCGCCTGCAGGCGCAGCATCAGGGCATTTTCATGGCGCTCGGTAATGTCCTCGGAGAGGATCATGATACCTCCCACGCCGCCGTCCGCCCGGTACCAGGGGCGTACCTCCCAGCGCAGCCATTGCACCACGCCGTCGGCGCGTTCGAAACAATCCTCTTCGGAACGCAGCACCTCGCCTGCCAAGCCACGACGATGCACCTCTCGCCACCGCTGACCAATCTCCGGGAAGATGTCGTAATGACATGCGCCTGGCACTTCCCGATCACCCCGACCATACGTCTCCCGCCAGCGTCGGCTGGTGGCCAGGTAGCACATCCGGTCGTCAAACATGGCCAGGGCGGCCGGGGCATGCTCAATGAACTGCCCCAGAAGCTCTTCCCGTTCGCGCAGACGGGCCCCGGGATCTCCAGGCCTCATGGTCATCGCATCGAACTCCAGTTAGAGACAGTTTCGGGGAATGGCCTGGCACACACCGCCGCGCCGGGGATCACCCACTCCGCGAAATTGGCCGTCGCGACGCTCCACGCAGTGGGCCCCGCCAAAGAACAGATTGAGATCCTGCCACACCTGACAGGATCGCCCGGTATCCGCCAGGGCCTGGCAGACCGAGGCGTCCAGTCCGCCCTCCAGATTCAGTAGACCTGCCTCATAATGCACGCGCGGTGCACTCACCGCCGACGCCAGGGGCAGGTCGTGATCGATACAGTGCACCAGCACCTGCAGGATCGCGTTGCGCAAACGGTTGGATCCACCGGACCCCAGGGCCAGGAGGCGGCCATTGCGCCATCGGGCCACGGTAGGGGCCATCATGGAGGTCATGCGACTGTCCGTGGGCCAGGCATGAAACCCCTTTGGATTCAGATCCTGCTCACCGAGCATGTTGTTCATCATCACGCCCGTGTCGGGGACTACCCAGCCGCAGCCCTCTCCATTGGACAGGGTCATGGCCGCGGCATTGCCCGATTCATCCAGTACACTCACATGGGTGGTGCCCCGATGGGCCGGCGGCAAACCAAGGAGCCGGTCGGCGTAAGACCGCAGGGAGGACGGCGCCAGCACGTTTTCGTCCAGAGGCCCTTGGCAATCGTCACGCAGGCGCTCGGTCAGCTCCATCACCTGCACCAACCGATCCACATGAGCACGAGAACCGGGGGGCGCCAGGGCCGGCTCCTGGGCTTCCAGCAGGTGCAGCGCAAAGGCCAGGAGGAGCCCCCCGGAAGACGGAGGCGGATTGATGAGCAGGTGGACGCCCCGGTAGGTCCGGGCGATGGGTTCACGCCATATCGGCCGATAGGCCGCCAGATCATCCCGGTGCAGATGCCCTCCCTGCTCCCGGCTGGCCTCATGGATCTGGCGAGCCACCTCGCCGTGGTAGAAAAGGTCGGGGCCGTCGCGACCCAGGTTCTCCAGCAGGTCGGACAGGGCAGGATTCACGTACCGGTCGCCCGATTGGAGCATGGTGACCCCATCGGAGGTGAACAGGGTCCGAGCGCCGGGGGTGGACTGATAAATGGGCGCGACGATGGAGAAGATATACCCCTGAAGCGGGTTGATCTCCACGCCCTCTCGGGCCAGTTGCACCGCGGGCGCCAGCACCTCCGTCATGGGCAGGAGGCCGTAGCGCCCATGTAGTTCAAACAGGCCAGCCACCAGCCCAGGTGTGGCCATGGACCCAAGGCCGATGTGAAAGTCCTGGGTGGTGGTGCCAAAGTCCGCGGTGATGGGATAAAAATCCAGCTCTTCCACCGCCCGCCGCTGCCGGGGTGTCTGCACGAAACAATCCAGTGCCAGGGGCTTACCCTCGCTGCGCTGCCCCACCAGAAACCCACCGCCGCCCAGGGAGGCCAGGACCGGCTCGGCCACACAGGCTGCGAACACCGCGGCCACGGTGGCGTCAAAGGCATTGCCGCCGGCTTCCAGGATGCTGGCGCCGGCCTCCACCGTGCCGGGGTGACCGGCGGCTACGACGCCGCGCATCAACCGCCCTCCCATCCCAGCCTGATCAACCCTCGGCCTTGGAGGCACACTGAATGCACAGGGTCACGGCCGGATTGGCCTCCAGCCGGCCCCGGGCGATGGGTTCCTCACACGCCACGCAGTCGCCGTAACTGCCTTCGTCCATGCGCCGCAGGGCCGCCCGGATACGTCTCACCTGCTGTTCCGCCCGCGCCTGGGTTGCCTTGGCCATGGCCTGGCCCTGCAGGGCATCCATGCGCGACAGACGCCCGGTGCGGGTCTGGTCCAGCTCCACGGCATCCGTGCCGGAACGTCGGGTATCGGCGTGGCCCTCGAGCTGGGCCAGCTCCTGCTCCAGACGCTGCCTGAGGGCCTGGATCTCATCGTCTGTCAGCATGGATGAATACCTGTCAATTGTGTCTTCCTCACCCCCTTGTCCCCGTCCATTTTCCCCGTGGCGGGGAGACTGGAGCCTGCCGTTTTGCCTGGATCGATCATCGGCCCAAGGATGCAGCGAAACCGGGATGGTATTCCACCGCACCCAAGGGGCTCAAGGCAGAGCCGGGAAGGTCACCTGGGGCATCTCGCCGGTCAGGGCGTGCAGGAAGGTGGTGATGTCGTCCACCGTGTCTTCTTCCAGTTTGCGGCCCAGCATCTGCTCACCCATCAACTGCACTGCATCATTCAGGTTGTCCACGCTGCCATTATTGAAGTAGGGATAGGTCACCGCCACGTTTCTCAGGGTGGGGGTACGGAAGGCAAAACGATCGCTTTCCTCGCCGGTGACCACAAAACGGCCTTCATCGGTGGAACCGGGCAGCTCGAAACGATGGAACCGGCTGTCGGTCATGTTGGGGCCTCGGTGACAGGCAATGCAGCCACTGTTCACAAAGGCCACCATGCCCCGCTTCTGCTGCTCGCTCATGGCCTGATCATCCCCTCTCAGGTAGCGATCAAAGGGTGAGTTGGGGGTATTCAGGGTACGCTGGAAAGTGGCCAGGGCCTTGGCCACGCTGTCGGCCTCAAGAGGCTCATCCTTTTCCGGGAAGGCCTCGGCAAAGCGTTCAACATACTCATCGAACCTGGCCAGCTCTTCGAGGGCGTCATCCAGATCCATCGCCATCTCCACATCCGCCTCGATGGGCCCCAGGGCCTGCCCTTCCAGATCCGGCTCACGCCCGTCCCAGAACTGGGCCTCCAGGAACCCGGAGTTCAGCACTGTGGGGGTGTTGCGCTCACCCACCTGCCCTCCGTGCCCCACGGCCAGGGGGATGCGATCCGCCCAGCCCAGAGCGGGATTGTGGCAGGAGGCGCAGCTGATCACGCCACTGGCAGAGATGCGTGGCTCAAAAAACAGCATCTTGCCCAGCTCGATCTTCTCGGGGGTAAGGGAGTTGTCGGCCGGGATGGGCGGCAACGCCGGCAGTGGTTCAAAATAGTCCCGATAGCTTTCAAAATCCTGTGCAGTGGCAGTCTGCAGGGCGGCAGCCCCCATCAATAACGCCGCCGGTAGAACCCCAGCCATCGTGCGTGCCCATGTTTTCATCATGATCTCCTTTTACTTCACCTGTTGTGCTGTCGACTGAATTAGACTAATTCTAAATTAGTTTTACGACGAACCCCGGGCCTCTTCAACGTATTCCGCCCACTGATGGTCAAAGCCATGAGCCTGATCAACTAACCGCCCACTTCAACGCGAGGGGTGCCATGCATGGCCCGTTACCGCTATCCCGTTCCTCCCAGTCACGAGATCACACCCAGGGAGCTCTACGCCCAACGCAGACGTTTCATGAAACAGGCCGCGGCCATGCTGGGCGCCGCCGCCCTCCCCGGCTTGTTCCCGAGCAGTGCCCTGGCCTGGCGCGACCAGGTGGCCGACGCCGAATCAGGGCGCTTCGGCACTGATGAGGCTCTCACCGATCGCGAGACGGCCATGAGTTACAACAACTTTTTCGAGTTCGGCACGGGCAAGGAAGACCCCAGGAAGCATGCTCAGCAGTTACGCACTGATCCATGGTCGGTGCGCATCGAAGGCGAGGTGGACCGACCCGGCGTCTACACCCTGGAGGACATTCTCAAGCCCCATGATCTGGAGGAGCGCATCTACAGGCTACGCTGCGTGGAGGCCTGGTCCATGGTGATCCCGTGGGTGGGTTTTCCCCTGAGGAATCTGCTGCAGCGTTTTGAACCCACTTCACGCGCCCGATTCGTGGCATTCGAGACCCTGCATGACCCCGAGCAGATGCCGGGCCAGCGTCGGGACATCCTGGACTGGCCCTATCGTGAGGGCCTGCGCCTGGACGAGGCCATGCATCCGCTGACCTTGCTGGCGGTGGGCATGTACGGCGAGGTGCTGCCGAACCAGAACGGGGCGCCGCTGCGCCTGGTGGTGCCCTGGAAATACGGTTTCAAAAGCATCAAATCCATTGTTGCCATCCGTCTGGTAGAGGAACAGCCGGTGGGGTCCTGGGAGGCCAGCCAACCCCGCGAATACGGCTTTTACGCCAACGTGAACCCGAATGTGCGCCACCCGCGCTGGCACCAGGCCACGGAGCGTCGTTTGGGTGAGCGCGGGCGCCGGCGTACGTTGATGTTCAACGGCTACGAGGAACAGGTTGCCGCCCTGTACACCGGCATGGATCTGGAGAAGCATTTCTGATGCAGCCACAGCGCGCGCCCTCGATTCCCTGGCACACCCTGGCGCGACTCGCCGTAATGGCCTGCGCGCTGACGCCGCTGGCCTGGCTGGCCTGGGCCTGGCATGCGGATCATCTGGGGGTGTTCCCGGAGGAGACCCTGCTGCATCACCTGGGTCGCTGGGGGCTCTACTGGCTGCTGGCCACCCTGGCCCTGGGACCCGCGTTTCGCCTGACCGGGTGGGCGGCCTTCATGACCGTGCGCCGGCAGATGGGCCTTTGGGCCTTCACCTACCTGAGCCTGCACCTGCTGGTCTGGCTCGGCCTGGAACAGGCCTGGTTCTGGGACTTCATCGTCGAGGAGATCGCCCGCATGCTGCACCTGCAGGTGGGGCTGATCGGCCTGCTGCTGCTCATCCCGCTGGTGCTCACCTCATTACGCCGCGCCCAGACACTCCTGGGACTGCCACGCTGGCAATGGCTGCATCGCCTGGCCTATCTCTCCGCGGCCTTTGGCATCTTGCATTTTGCCCTGCTGGACCGGGGCGATCGACCCGAGGTTGTGGCCACCGCCGCCGTGCTGGTGGGCCTGATGGGCTTTCGTCTGGGGGATGCGCTGATCACCTGGCTGGGGAAGCGGGCTTAAGCGCGGAGGCATCCTGCGCTTCACATGCGGTGGACTTGAGGTTATCATTTGTGCGCTGCCGCGTGTTTGTGCGCGGGGCATTTGTCTAGCAACAGAGGCGTTTTTCAACGATGGACAGTTGTTGTAGATGCATGCGCGCTGAGGCCCTCGCTGGCCCGCGACTGGCATGCCACGACGTCCGTCAGGGTCGGCCCTCCACGCGGTAACTCCCTACCGCTCCCGGGCTTCCTGATGTGTCGCGGCAGTCGGCGCAGTCAGGGAGCTTGAAATCCCCGCAGGCATTCACCCGCACGTTTGACCTCGATTCAGGTTCGCGTGCAGGAGATCGCGTCTGCTCGTGTTTTCCCTCGACCGTTCTTCGAGGTCCTCTCGTGCATGCCCATACGGCCAAGGCCGTAACGTACCCCATGCATCGTCAACCCGTGCTGCCCATGGCAGCCAGGAGAGGCCCATGAACCGGATCGCCCATAACCTCACCCGTCTTCTCAATCGTGCCCTGCTGTCGGTGGATTTTCCCAACACGCCCGGCACCACCCCTACTGGCCGCCCCGTCAGCCCGAAGGTCGTTTATCGCGCCTGTTGCCACGGTGAATTCGGCTCCGCACGCCTGAACTTCCTGCAACTGGCGGAGAAGTCACAGATCCTTGTGCTACGCAGCCTGGATGACCACACCGCGCGCCGTCTCACCCGGGGCCTGCCGGAGAGCACACTGGCCCGCCTGAATCGGCACATGCCAGCGCAGGCGAAGAGCCGCCAGCCACAGCCCTGATCATGGCAGGATCCGGCGGGCCTGGGCCAGCGCCCGGTACCAATTGCGCCTGGGCGCCGGAACCACCGGGGGACGCTGACTCAGCAGGTTCATGCGGGGCATCTCCTCGGCCTGACTTTGGGAAATCATGCTCAACACCTGCTCTCTGGCCCCGTAGGTCTCCTTGAGAAACTCACACGCATCATCCGTGAGTTGTACCCGGTAGTGCTTCACCAGGACCAAGGCCAGCCGTTCTGCCGGCTGGCTCATGTCCTGCTCCACATCCTGGGCCATCGCCTCACCCAGGGCACGCTTGTCCTGAGCGCTCATCCCCGGCTCCAGCCCCCCCAGGTAACTGGCATTGGTGGCACCCACACCCCGCTGCACTTCCGCCCGTGACAGTTGCACGTGGGGCTCCAGCGCCAGGGCCACTTCCACGGCCAATTGCCGGGCTCCCTCCAGGGTCAGCGCACGACGACGCCCGTCCTGACGGGTGAAAAAGCGCCGGCCACGTTTCTCCAGATGTTCACCATGAAGATAATTGACGATGTGGCTGCAAAAGGCCTCCCGGGCATCCTCATCCAGACTGACCACCTTCTCGACAATCCGCAGGCCCTTGCTGCCTGGCCCGAGACGCAACTGACCGGTCTCTTCGCCAAACTGTGAAACGAACCGCTCCCATTCCTCCGCTGCCTTGAGGAATTCCGCGTGCACGCGACCGATATCCTTGAAGGCCTCATGGGCCATGCGATACAGCCGTACCGCGTTGGCCAGGATGTCGCCCTGGCGGCGAACATCACTCAAGGTGACGCCATTGGGAAGATGATCGGCCCGGCCACTCAGTTCGGAAAGGTCCCTTGTGATGCCATCCAGCGCCTTGAGCACACGCTCCACCAGCACAGGTGTCGACAACCCTTCCGGCACCTCCTCATACGGCAAGGCTTCCACTTCCACCAGCCAGGAGGCCAGCGCGCGGATCCGGTTGCCCCCCGCCGCCTGGGCAATGCGATAGCGGCTGCGCCGTTCCTCCAGTCGGTCCAGTGCCGCAGCCAGACGCCACTTTCCCCGGTAACTGAACAGCAGCAGGGGAATCTCACGACCATTGATCAGCTCGAAAGCCAATACCAGCATGGCCTCCACGTCGGCTGCCGTCATCAACAGGGGATTATCCTGCTCGATGGCGGCCATCACGCGTTCCACAAAAAAATCATCCCTGGGCGTGCCATGCTGCAATTTGGGCGCCCCGCCCATGTAACGCTCGCGCAGGATGGAGGCAGCGATGGGGGCCACCGGTTGAAGCTCCGAAAGGGCCTGGTCAAAACGCTTCCCATGCTCCTGATGCAGGTCACGGATACGACTGTACAGTCCCGCCCGACGAAGATGATCGATATGGGCCAGTGTCTGACCCAACGCCTGATCTCCGATCAGTTCCTCGCAGGCAAAGGCCACCCCATCCGGCGACAGATCCACGCGCTGCAACAACTGGACAGCCGCCTCCCGGCGGCGAACATCCACTTCAAAACCCTCCATGGAGAGATCACGGACAGCCAGGATGAGGTCACCGAGAATATCAATGGTTTCCAGCACATCCGCCCGGGCCTGCTCCTTGGACATGCCGTGGGTGCTGTCGTAAACGATCGTGGCAAGCAGACCGATCAAGCCCGAGAGAATGGTAAAGCTGATGAAATAAGTGAGAAGCTGAGGGGACGGCGGTTGTCCGTAGCCGATGTAGTAGCCGCCGTAGAGGCCCAGGCCGGTCACCGGCCCGGCGGTCCAGACAAGCTTGAGGAGATTACGGGAAACGCGCACGCGCCTGACGGCCCGCGTAACGCGCTCCACCTTTTCATTTTCCGCCCGCCCCAGGGAGACACCGTCCTGCTGTCTCGGCCGGCGGAACCGACTGAACTGGCTCCATTTCACCTCAGGAGGTTCCGCAGAGGCCTGCGGGCGACGCCCTCAGGGAGACAGCACACAGCTTCGCGGGCGTGGACCGCCCGCGCACAACAACACATTGTTGCAGGGGGCACGGTCCTGCCAGAGACGCGTCAGCCCAGGATGCGCTTGCACACGTCGTTTTGTAGATAAGCACGGAAATCATCTGCCAGTTCCGGGTGCTTGAGGGCATATTCCACTGTGGCCTGGAGATAGCCCAGCTTGCTGCCACAGTCGTAACGGGTCCCCTGAAAACGCTGGGCCAGCACGCGCTGCTCACCCAAAAGGTCTGCGATGGCGTCCGTCAACTGGATTTCACCCCCTGCCCCCTTACCTGTGCTTTCAATCAGATCAAAAATCCGTGGCGTGAGGATGTAACGACCCACCACCGCCATATTGGAGGGTGCATCGGCCGGGTCCGGCTTCTCCACGATGGCCTTCACATCCCAGAGGCGATCGGTCACACGCTCCGGGCTGACCACACCATATTTGTGCGTCTCGTCCTTGGGTACATCTTCCACACCCAGGATGCTGCAGCCATATTCCTCATAAACGTCCACCATCTGCTTGAGGGCGGAACCGCCCCCCTCCCCGTCGATGAGGTCGTCTGCCAGGATCACCGCAAAGGGCTCGTCCCCCACCACAGGGCGGGCACAGCCCACGGCATGACCCAGACCCAGGGCCTCGGCCTGACGGATATACACACACGTCACGTTCGGTGGCAGGATGTTGCGGACGATCTCCAGCATCTTCTCCTTGCCGCGCTCCTCCAGCTCCGTTTCCAGTTCATAGGCCTTGTCAAAGTGATCGGGGATGGAGCGCTTGTTACGGCCCGTGACGAACACGAGAACATCGATCCCGGCCGCCACGGCCTCCTCGGCGGCGTACTGGATCAACGGCTTATCCACCACCGGCAACATTTCCTTGGGATTGGCCTTCGTGGCCGGAAGGAAACGCGTTCCCATGCCTGCCACGGGAAAGACGGCCTTGCGAATCTTCTTGTGCATAATGAGTCTTCAGCGTCCAGTTGAGTGGTAGTGGAAGCATGCGCGACCGCCCCACAAAAAGACAAGGGGCAGCGCTGCTGCCCCTTGTCTTCGTCGCCGGGTTTGGGTTACCGGCTTCTATTGGGTGATTGCCACATCCTGATCCAGCGTAATCACGTCCAGATTGATCTCCACAGTCCGGGCACCGATGCCGACGACCTGTGTCAATTCATGGACCGACCGGAACGGCCCATGGGTTTCGCGGTACTCCACGATGGCCTGCGCCTTGGCCGGCCCCACACCCTGCAGGGCCTGCGAGAGGGCCTGGGCGTCCGCGCGGTTGATGTCCACGGGGCCGCTGGCCTGCAAACCGGCCACGGTGAAGGTGCAAAGAAAAAACAGGATCAAAACGGAGAGATGTTTCATGACCAATTGCCTCCTTGGCATATCCATGGTGTGTCGTGAGCCAGTCTGTCCTGCCTTCCTGCGGCTCACGCTCACTATCTTACCCAAGTTTGCCGGTTCTTCAAGTCTCCATGCCCAGCAGCTCCTGATGGATGGCAGCAAGTACTGCAGCCGGATCCTGCGCCCGTGTGATGGGACGGCCAATAACCAGGTGCGTAGCCCCATCACGGATGGCATCTGCAGGCGTGACGATGCGCTTTTGATCCCCCGCCTCGCTACCGCGAGGGCGAATACCCGGGGTCACCTTGAGGAACCCGGTACCCAGTTCCTGTCGCAGACCGGGGGCCTCGCGAGCCGAACACACCACTCCATCCAGGCCGCTCTCCTGGGTTAAACGGGCCAGAAAACGTGCCTGGTCATTCACACCGCGCCCGATGCCACAGGCCTCCAGCTCCGCATCATCCATGGAGGTGAGCACCGTCACCGCGATCAGCAAAGGACGCTTGCCCCCTCCTTCCAGCGCCTCCCGCGCGGCTTCCATCATGCGTCGGCCGCCGCTGGCGTGCACGTTGATCATCCACACCCCCAAGGCTGCGGCCGTGCGGCAGGCGCCTGCCACCGTGTTGGGGATGTCATGGAATTTAAGATCCAGAAAGACCTCAAAGCCCTGTGCCTGCAGGGCTTCGACCAGCGCCGGACCAGCGGCCACGAACAACTCGAAGCCCACCTTGAGACGGCATTGGGCAGGATCCAGGGGCTTCACGAACGACAGTGCCGTATCGGCATCGGGAAAGTCCAGGGCGATGATGATGCGGGGGTCAGGGTTTTGAGTCAGCATGTCGGCAACGGAGGTTCAGGTAAGGGATGAAATGGATAGGGGCGAGGCGAATGCACGGGCGCGCATCGTCCCTGATGGCACTCATGGTCAAGTACCTGCCGGAGGTGTGAGGGAGGTTTCCGGACGGGTCATCTGAGGTCGTTCCAGGGGCCGGATACTGCCCCAGGCATGGCAGCTTGGACAATGCCAGAAATGGTTACGGGACTGAAAGCCGCAACGCACACAGCCAAATTGAGGGCGCTCCCGCAGGAAGGCGTCCAGGGCCCGGGCCACCTTATCCAGCGCATCCACATCGGCGGCCTCGCCGCGGGCAGACATGATGAGCAGGTACTCCTTCACCAGCCGCAAGGGCACCCGATCCCGTCCCATCTCTTCAGTCAACAACTGGTCCAGGGGCTCGCGCTGATCCTTGTCGTGGAGCAGACGTGCCAGAGCCAGGGCCGAACTGACCGAGACGTCATTCTCCCGCACCGATTGCAGGAAACTCTCATAGCCCGCCGTATCGCCCAGCGTCTGGAATGCCTCCCTGGCCTGCTCCAGTACCAGCGTGACGAACCCCGCATCCTGACGCATCACCCGGCTGTAATGCTCGATGGCCAGGTGGGGGTGATCTTCTTCCCGCGCCAGATCACCCATGAGAATGCTGGCCCGGGCGCAATGCTGATCAAAGCTCAGCGCCCTGCGCGCGCACCGCCCTGCTTCCGCGAGATCGCCTCGCGCACGGGCAATCTCGCCCAATTCGCAGTGATAGTGGGCGATGCGACGGTTCTGAGGTTCGCTGGAGAATTCGCAGAGCTGTTCGCTGGCCCAGATGGCCTGGAGCCAGTCCTTTTCCTGCTCGTAGAGGGACCTGAGACGCTGGTAGGCTTCTGCCTGGAGGTAGCCAAGCCCGACCAGCTCCTTGAACAGGTGTTCTGCCTGATCAAGTACGCCAGCCTTCATGTAGTCACGCCCCAGTTCCATCAAGGCGTTGGCCCGCTGGGCCGGCTCGAGCCCGGGGCGTTCCATGAGGTTCTGGTGTATCCGGATAGCCCGGTCCACCTCGCCCCTTCGCCGGAACAGGCTGCCCAGAATCAGGTGAGTCTCCACCGTCTCTGGATCCACCTCCACCATATCGATGAAGACTTCCAGGGCACGATCAGACTGCTCACTGAGCAGGTAATTGAGGCCCTGGATGTACTCGGACGAAAAGGCAGCGCCCCGACCCGGGGCCTTGGACCCCTTTTGGGCACGGCGCGCTGCTAGCCATCCCGAAGCTGCTGCTACGGGGAGCAGCAGCCACAGGAGTTCGAGCATGCAGGCTTACACCTTCCCGCTACTGGGCAACTGGCGCAGTCTGGCGATTTCGTCTTCGGCACGCTTGCAGCGCTTGCGCATCTGCCGTACTTCGCGGCCCCGACTCATCACCATACCGGACGTGGCCAACCCCCCAAGGATGGCCCCCAGCAGCAGACTCACGAATACCACGATGGACAGGGGCACCTGGTAGGTCTCCAGGTACAGGTTGACATCCACGTCCCCCGCGTTGATGACCGTGAAGCTGGCTCCCAGCACAACGGCTACGATAACAAACAAGATAAGTATCAATCGACTCATGGGCTGCATTCCCGATTGTGGACATTGGTTGTTGCCACGTCAGCGGATCGCCACCTTGTCAGGCTTTTCCGGCTCGTTCACCCGCTCCCGCAGTTCCTTGCCAGGCTTGAAATGAGGCACGTACTTCCCGGGAAGAGACACGGTCTCGCCCGTCTTCGGGTTGCGCCCCACCCGCGGCGGGCGGAAGTGTAAGGAAAAACTTCCGAAACCACGGATTTCGATGCGATCCCCAGTCGCCAAGGCCTGGCTCATCTGTTCGAGGATGGTCTTCACAGACAGCTCGACATCTTTGTACGCGAGATGGCTTTGTTTGCGAGCTAGTATATCGATGAGTTCCGATTTCGTCATCGTCCTGCCCTGTTGCACGTTACACCACCATGACAATCCCTGGCTGGTTCGCCGGGTGCCTTCGAGCGCGGAGTCAGCGGCCCGATGGAGCCATCCCTGGCTCCAGCGTGCTTGGTGCCCTCCCGATTATTTCTTGTCCGGATCGTTGCCGGCCAGCTGTTCCTTGAGGATGTCACCCAACGAGGTGGTGGCAACCGAGGAGCTGCTGTAGTCCTGCATCATTTCCTGCTCTTCATCGGTTTCCTTGGCCTTGATGGACAGGCTCACGGTGCGGTTCTTGCGATCCACGCCGACAAACTTGGCATCAATCTGGTCACCCACATTCAACATGGTGCGGGCGTCTTCAACGCGATCCCGGGAAAGTTCGGAAGCACGCAGCACGCCGTCGACACCATCGCCCAGATCAATGATGGCTGCCTTGGCGTCCACTTCCTTGATCACACCCTTGACGATGCTGCCCTTGCTGTGCTCGGCCACGAAGTTGGAGAAGGGATCCTTGTCCAGCTGCTTGAGACCCAGGGAGATGCGCTCGCGCTCGGGATCCACGGACAGGACCACTGCGTCGATCTCTTCGCCCTTGCGGAAGTTGCGCACGGCTTCTTCGCCAGGCATGTTCCAGGACAGATCGGACAGGTGAACCAGACCGTCGATTCCACCGTCCAGGCCCACAAAGATGCCGAAGTCCGTGATGGACTTGATGACACCCGTGACCTTTTCGCCCTTGTTGTGCATGGCGGCGAACTCGTCCCACGGATTGGGCTGGCACTGCTTCATGCCCAGGGAGATGCGGCGACGTTCCTCGTCGATATCGAGGATCATCACTTCCACTTCCTCGCCCACGGTCACGACCTTGGCGGGATTGACGTTCTTGTTGGTCCAGTCCATCTCGGAGACGTGCACCAGGCCCTCGACGCCGTCTTCCACTTCCACGAAGCAGCCGTAGTCGGTGATGTTGGTGATCTTGCCGAACAGGCGGGTGCTGACAGGGTAGCGGCGAGTGATGTTCTCCCACGGATCCTCACCCAGCTGCTTGAGGCCCAGGGACACACGGTTGCGCTCGCGATCAAACTTGAGCACCTTGACGTTGATCTCGTCACCGATGTTGACCACTTCGGAGGGATGCTTGACCCGCTTCCAGGCCATATCGGTGATGTGCAGCAGGCCGTCGATACCACCCAGATCCAGGAACGCACCGTAGTCGGTGAGGTTCTTGACGATACCGGTGAGCATCATGCCTTCCTGCAGGTTCTGCAGCAGGGCCTCGCGCTCGGCACTGTATTCCTTTTCCACCACGGCACGGCGGGACACCACGACGTTGTTGCGGCGACGATCCAGCTTGATGAGCTTGAATTCCAGCTCCTTGCCTTCCAGGTAGGCGGTGTCGCGCACGGGGCGAACATCCACCAGGGAGCCGGGGAGGAATGCGCGGATATCGCCAAGTTCGACAGTGAAGCCGCCCTTGACCTTGCCGCTGATCATGCCGGAGATGGTCTCGTCCTTCTCCATCGCTTCTTCCAGGCGTTCCCAGGCCTTGGCCCGCTTGGCCTTCTCGCGGGACATGCGGGTCTCGCCAAAGCCGTCTTCGGGGGTTTCCAGGGCAACTTCAACTTCGTCACCCACCTGGATTTCGACTTCTCCCTTGTCGTTGTAGAACTGCTCGATCGGAATCACACCTTCGGATTTCAGACCGGCGTTCACCACAACCATGTCGTTGCGGATGTCGATGACGGTGCCGTGAAGGATGGAGCCGGGCCGCATCTGGGTGCTGGCCATGCTCTCCTCGAGCATTTGCGCGAAACTTTCTGTCATGGGTTAGTTGAACCTGCATTGATTAAGGCTTGCAATAAGTCCGTTTGCAAACCGGTTGTTTTTAAAAGAATCCCTGGCTTACCTGCCGGGGACGGTATTTAAGCCGCGCTTGGCCGCCAATGAGAAAATCTCATCGAGCACCGCGTCGATGCTCATGTGGGTGGAGTCCACCTCAACGGCATCCTCCGCCGGTTTGAGCGGGGCCACTGCCCGCTCGGTGTCACGCCGGTCACGTTCGGCAAGCTCGTCTAAAAGGGACTGAAGGTTAGCACTAAGTCCTTGTTCCATCAACTGCTTGTAACGTCTCTGGGCGCGCTCTTCACGACTGGCTGTAAGAAAGACCTTCAACTGTGCGTCGGGGAAGACAACCGTACCCATGTCCCGGCCATCGGCGACCAATCCCGGGGCCACGCGAAAGTCCCGCTGGCGGGCCAGCAGTGCCTCGCGCACCGGCGGCAGGGCCGCCACCTGGGAGGCGGCGTCGCCACAGGCCTCGGTACGCAGTTCCGAGGCCACGCGCTGGCCGTCAAGAAAGATCTGCGGACCCTCTTCACCCCCGGTTTCAAAATGCACATCCAGGTTGCGGGCCAGATCGAACAGGGCATCAGCATCATTCAGGGGCAGTTCGCGGCGCAGTGCAGCCAGGGCCACCAGACGATACAGTGCACCACTATCAAGAAAGCCCCAGCCCAGCCTTTCGGCCACCTGACGACTGATGGTGCCCTTGCCCGAACCGCTTGGCCCGTCCACGGTGATGACAGGCGCATTCATGCCTCACCCTCCTGCTGTTGGATATTGAGCCCCATGCGCCCCGCCAGCTGTACAAAGCCGGGAAAGGACGTGTTCACATTGGCACAGTGGCGTATCCGGATCGGTGCCTGGGCCCGCAGGCCCGCCATGGCAAAGGACATGGCCACCCGGTGGTCGCCGTGACTGTCAACGGTTCCCCCGGTGAATTGCCCGCCTTCGATAACAATCCCATCCGGCGTGGGACGAGCCCGAATACCCAGCGTGGCCAGGCCTTCAGCCATCACCTGGATCCGGTCACTCTCCTTGACCCGCAATTCCTCGGCATCGGTGAGCACGGTCTCGCCCTGGGCACAGGCCGCTGCCACGAACAGCGCCGGGAATTCGTCAATGGCCAGGGGCACCAGCTCAGGGGGGATACGCACACCGTGCAGTGGCGCCGAGCGCACCCGCAGATCCGCCACCGGCTCGCCCCCGACCTCACGAGGATTCTCCACCTGAATATCGGCGCCCATGAGCTTGAGGATGTCGATGATGCCTGTTCGTGTGGGGTTCATGCCCACGTGCTCCAGTCTTAGCTGGCAATCCGGCGCAATGCTCGCCCCCACCAGGAAAAACGCTGCTGAGGAAATATCTGCCGGGACATCAATCACTCCCCCCTGGAGCTGCCCTCCCCCGCGCAGGCACACACACCCATCATGACGCTGCACCCGGTAGCCAAAGCCGGCCAGCATGCGCTCGGTGTGATCGCGGGTCGGGGCCGGTTCAGTCACGCAGGTCTGCCCCTGGGCATACAGCCCTGCCAGCAACAGGCTGGACTTCACCTGGGCGCTGGCGATAGGCATGCGATAGTCGATCCCCTGGAGCAGCGCGCCACCCTCGATGAAAAGAGGGGGCGTGCCATCATCGCTGGTGCGGATGCGTGCGCCCATGCGAGCCAGGGGCTCGGTGACCCGGCGCATGGGACGGCGGGTCAGGGAGGCATCGCCGGTGAGGGTGGAGTCAAAGGCCTGCCCGGAGAGCAGCCCGGCCATCAAACGCATGGAGGTGCCCGAATTACCTACGTCCAGGGGACCCGCAGGCGCCTTGAGGCCATGCAGGCCCACGCCACGCACATGCACCTCCCCCTTTTCGGGGCCATCGATTTCCACCCCCATGGCACGGAAGGCCTTCAGGGTGGCCAGGCAATCCTCGCCTTCGAGGAATCCGGTAATGCGGGTTTCACCCTCGGCCAGGGCACCCAGCATGATGGCCCGATGGGAAATGGACTTGTCCCCGGGCACCCGGCATTGGCCGTGCAGCCGGCCGCCGGGCTCCACCTGCAGTGTCACCTCCTGTGGGTCAGTCATGCATGCTCTCCTCGGCAGCGGCCAACCGGGTCATCTCGGACATATCAGGTAGCCTTCGGTCTTGAAAACGAAAAACGGTGATGGATGCCACCCTCATGGGCAGAAACGGTCACGGGCACCCTTGGCACGCTGGAAGATCTCCAGCAGGGAATCGCCATCGCCCTCTTCGATGGCCCGGGTGATCATGCCCAGATCTTCCTGGTAGCGGCCCATCACCTTCAGGATGGCCTCCCGATTGGCCAGACAGACATCCCGCCACATGACCGGGTCGCTGGATGCAATGCGGGTGAAATCCCGAAAACCGCCCGCGGCGTAACGAAAGATCTCCTCTCGCTCGCCCATGCGCGCCAGGCTGTCCACGAGGCCAAAAGCCAGCAGATGGGGCAGATGGCTGGTGGCGGCCAGGACCTCGTCGTGGTGTTCCACCGACATGGTCTCAACCACCGCACCGGCCTCCTCCCACATGGTCCGCACTCTAGCCAGGGCACCCAGATCAGTGGTTTCCAGGGGCGTGAGGATCACCCGTCGCTCATGGAACAGGGTGGGAAAGGCAGCCGATACGCCGCTCTTCTCGGTGCCAGCGATGGGATGCCCCGGAATGAACCCCAGCGGCATTTCGCCGAATCCCTCGCGCACGGCCTCGACGACGCTGGCCTTGGCACTGCCCACATCGGTGAGGGAGGCATCCGGCTCCAGATGGCCGCGTATGGCCTCGCAAACACCTCGCATGGCACCCAGTGGTACGGCCAGCACCACCATATCCGCACCCTTGACGGCCTCCACCGGGTCCAGGGTGTAGCGGTCGATGACGCCAAGATCCTTTGCCTCGCGCAGATGGCTTTCCGAGCGGGAGCAACCCACCACTTCCTGGCAGGTACCCGCGGCCCGCAGGGCCAGGGACAGTGAGCCGCCGATGAGGCCCACCCCAAAGATGGTCAGACGACGGATCACCGGTTCAGCACCTGGTCCAGGGCGTCGATGAAACGCCGGTTCTCATGGGCACGCCCCACAGTGACGCGCAGATGACGGGGCAAGCCATAGCCGCCCACAGGCCGGACGATCACCCCTTGGTGAAGCAGTGCCTGATAGACCGGCTCGGCCTCGCCACCCACGTCCACGCAGATGAAATTACCCACGGAAGGGATATAACCCAGACCGCGTTCATCGAAGGCCTGACTGAGCTGCTGCAAGCCCTCGCGGTTCACCTGCACCGACTGACGCACATGGGCGTCATCATCAAGGGCCTCCAGGGCCGCCGCCTGAGCTAGGCTATTGGTATTGAAGGGCTGGCGCACACGATTGAGGATATCTGCCACCTGCGGGTGCGAGACGGCATAGCCAATGCGCAGTCCGGCAAGGCCGTGGATCTTGGAGAAGGTCCGGGTCACGATCAGGTTGGGGAATTCGGCCAACCAGCGCGTGGTATCCGGGTAATCCGGTTCCTCCACATACTCGCAATAGGCCTCGTCGACCACCACCAGGGTATCGGCCGGCTGGGCAGCAATGAAATCGTGCAGGCTCTGACCATCCACCCAGGTACCCGTGGGGTTATTGGGATTGGCCACGAAGATCACGCGGGTGGTATCGGTGACCTGATCCGCCATGGCAGCCAGATCATGCCCCCAGGGCATGGCATGGTCTGGCGCATGGGCGGCGGCCACCCGGGCTTCTGCGCCCACGGCCTGTACAGCCAGTGGATAGACGGCAAAGGCGTGGGCGGAAAACACCGCGCTGCGTCCCGGCGCCAGATAGGCGCGGGCGATGAGCTCCAGCACATCATTGGAGCCATTACCCAGGGTGATGCACTCAGCCTCCACACTCAGCTTTTCTGCCAGGCGGTTACGCAGCGCAAAACCGTTACCATCGGGGTACTGCGCCAGCTGATCCAGCAGGCTTCCCAGGGCCTGGATGGCACGGGGGCTGGGGCCGAGGGGGTTCTCATTGGAGGCCAGCTTGATACTCTCGGAGATGCCCAGCTCACGCTCCAGCTCTTCCACCGGCTTGCCGGGTTGATAGGGCATCAGCTTCTGCACCCCGGCGTTGGCCAGGGCCTGGAAATCACAACTCATACTCTCTCCTGATTGTGTCGATGGGCGCCCCGTCCCCTGGGAGCGGTCCGGCCACCGATGGCCAGAACTACAGCACTGCCTTGGGATAAGAGCCAAGCACCTTCACCAACTCCGCCGCCTCCCGCAATTCCTGCAGTGCCCCAGCCACCGGGGGGTCAGCGGCGTGTCCGACGATGTCGATGAAGAAGACATACTCCCAGTTCACACATTGGGACGGGCGGGATTCGATGCGTGTCAGACTGACATCGTGATTGGCAAACGGTGACAAAAGGGCAAACAGGGAGCCCGGACGATTGCGCGCAGACAGCAGCAGCGTGGTCTTGTCATGGCCGGAAGGGCCGCTGGAGCGCGGCCCGATCACCAGAAAACGGGTGGTGTTATCGGGGGAGTCCTCGATATTGGCAGAGAGCACACCCAGGCCGTACAACTCCGCCGCCGCCTCGCTGGCGATGGCCGCAGTGCCCGGTTCGCGCGCGGAGCGGCGCGCGGCCTCGGCGTTACTGCTCACGGCGACCCGCTCCACATGGCTCAGGCGCGCATCCAGCCATTCCCGGCACTGGGCCAGGGACTGCTGATGGGAGTAGACCCGCTCCACCTGAGCCAGATCCCTTTCGGTGGACAGCAGGTGGTGGTGAATGCGCAGCTCCACCTCACCGCAGATACTCAGCGGAGACTGCATGAAGCGATCCAGGGTATGGGTCACCACGCCTTCGGTGGAGTTCTCTATCGGCACCACACCATAGTGGGCGCTGCCGGATTCCACCTCCCGGAACACCTCGTCGATGGCGCTCATGGCCACCGTCTTCACGGAATGACCAAAATGCTTCAGCGCCGCTGCCTGGGTGAAGGTGCCCTCCGGCCCCAGGAAGGCCACCGACAGTTGCTGCTCAAGGGCCAGACAGGCAGACATGATTTCCCTGAACAGCCGCGTCATCTCCTCGCTATCCAGGGGGCCGGGGTTCGACTGGTGGATACGTCGGAGCACCTGGGCCTCGCGCTCCGGCCGATAGAACTCTGCCTGCTCGTCGGCCTCCCGCTTGATGCGGGCGACTTCCTGGGCACAGGCGGCACGATCACTGATCAGCGCCATGATCTGCGCATCCAGCGAATCAATACGCTGACGGATATCAGCGAGCGTTGTCTCGTCCCCGGCACTCATCAATCAATCTGCCCCGCCGTCTCGGCCCCGTTAGAGGACGCGCACACGCAACACGCCATCAATACCCGCGATACCCCGTGCGGCCTCTTCATCAACCTCATCCTCCACATCTATGAGATTGTAGGCAATGCCATTGCGGGATTCATTCACCATGTGCACGATGTTGATATCACTCTGCCCCAGCACATGGGAGATCTGCCCCACCATGTCCGGACGATTGCGGTTCATGACCGCCAGCCGCGCCTTGCCGGCGCGCGGCAGCGTGACCTCGGGCAGGTTCACGGAATTGCGCACGTTGCCGTTCTCAAGATAATCCCGCAACTGCTCTCCCACCATGATGGCGCAGTTCTCCTCTGCCTCGCTGGTGGAGGCACCCAAATGTGGCAGTGCGATGACCCTGTCCTGCCCCTTGAGACCATTGCTGGGAAAATCGCATACATAGGCGTGCAATTGCCCGGAGGCCAGGGCCGCCAGCACTGCCTGCTCGTCAACAATTTCGTCCCGAGCGAAATTCAGTACCACCGAGCCACGCTTCATGTTGTGCAGCCGATCGCTGTTGATCAGGTGACGGGTGTGATCATTGAGGGGTATATGGAAAGTCACCATGTCGCAGCGGTTGAGCAGGTCATCCACGCTCACGGCCTGCTCCACGCCGGCATTGAGCTGCCAGGCCCGGTTCACGGTCATGTGGGGGTCGTAGCCCACCACCCGCATGCCCAGCAGGCGGGCGGCATTGGCCACCTGCACGCCGATGGCACCCAGGCCCACCACACCCAGGGTGCGACTGGGCAGTTCGAAGCCGGCATATTTTTTCTTGCCCGCCTCCACCTGCTTGTGCACGCTGGCATCATCCCCTTCCAGCTGCCGCGCGTAGTCCCAGGCCTGGGGGATATTGCGTGCTGCCAGCAGCATCCCCGCCAGCACCATCTCCTTGACGGCATTGGCATTGGCGCCCGGTGCATTGAACACCGCCACGCCCCGTTCGCTCATGGCATCGATGGGGATGTTGTTCACACCGGCACCGGCGCGGCCCACAGCCTTGAGGCTACCGGGAATATCCATGTCGTGCATGTTGGCTGAGCGCACCATGATGGCATCCGGCTGGGACATCTCCGAGGCCACTTCATAGTGCTCGTGCCCGAACTGGTCCAGGCCCTTGGGGGAAATATTATTGAGCGTGAGAATCTTGTACATGTCAGGCCTTGCGCTGTTCGAAGTCCACCATGAATTCCACCAGTGCATCCACGCCAGCCTCTGGCATGGCGTTGTAGATGCTGGCCCGCATGCCGCCCACGGAGCGGTGACCCTTGAGGGTGGTCAGCCCGGCCTGCTCGGCCTCCTTGAGGAAAAGGCCGTCCAGTTCGGCATCCGCCAGGGTGAAGGGCACGTTCATCAGTGACCGGGCGGACACCTCCACCGGGTTGTGATAGAAGGCGGAGTTATCGATGGCAGTGTAGAGCTTCTCGGCCTTGCGGCGATTGATCTGCTCCATGGCTTCCAGCCCACCCAGTTCCTTGAGCCACTGGAAGACCAGACCGGCCAGATACCAGCCATAGGTGGGGGGGGTGTTGGACATGGAGTCCGCATCTGCCTGGACCTTGTAGTCCAGGATACTGGGCAAGCCGGGCATGGCATCACCGATCAGATCATCCCGCACGATCACCAGGGTGAGACCGGCAGGGCCGATGTTCTTCTGGGCGCCGGCGTAGATCACGCCATATTTGGAGACGTCAATGGGGCGAGAGAGGATGTTCGAGGACATATCCGCCACCAGAGGCACATCCCCGGTCTCGGGCACCCAATGGAACTCCACTCCACCGATGGTCTCGTTGGGGGTGTAGTGCAGGTAGGCGGCATCGCCGTTGCACTGCCAGGAGTCAAAGGCGGGGATGTGCGTGAAGTTGTCCGCCTCGCTGGTGGCGACCACGTTCACGTCTGCATACTTTTTGGCCTCGGAGATGGCCTTCTTGGACCAGGACCCGGTATTCACGTAATCCACCTGCTTCTTGCCGCGCAGCAGGTTCATGGGCACGGCGGCAAACTGACCCGAGGCACCACCCTGAAGGAACAGGACCTTGTAGTTGTCCGGCACCTTGAGCAGATCGCGCAGATCCTGCTCTGCCTGAGCAGCGATGGACACGAAGGCCTTGCCGCGGTGACTCATCTCCATCACCGACATGCCGGTGCCATTCCAGTCGAGCATCTCTGCGCGGGCGCGCTCCAGCACCGGTTCGGGGAGCACGGCAGGGCCGGCGCTGAAGTTATAGACACGTGTCATGTTTCACTCCTGGTTTGGATCACGGACAGATTGATTACGGGGCGAACCGGGTCAGGAGGCGTCTTCCGGCAACGACCCGCCGTCGTCGGCGTCGTCACCGTCTTCGGCGTCATCGCCGTTGCCATCACCGCTCTCGTTATCGTCGCCATTGAGGCCCTCGACCCGCGCCAGTTCCACCAGATTCTCGTCATCAGCAAGGCGTATCAGACGCACGCCCTGGGTGTTGCGTCCCAGCACCGGGATATCCCCGATCGGGGTGCGCACGAGGGTGCCGCCATTGGTGATGAGCATCACCTGATCATCATCTCCCACCAGGGTAGCCCCCACCACCGCACCGTTGCGGCCTCCGGTCTGAATGGCGATCACGCCCTGGCCGCCCCGGCCATGCAGGGGGAATTCATCGGGTGATGTGCGCTTGCCATAGCCGTTCTCGGTGGCGATCAGGATGTTGCCCTGGTCGACGATGATCAAGGAGATCACCTGCTGGTCCGGCCCCAGACGCACGCCACGCACGCCGCTGGCGGTGCGACCCATGGCCCGCACGGTATCTTCGCTGAACCGCACTGCCTTGCCAGCGGAGCTGAGCAGCATCACATCCTGATGCCCATCGGTCACCTTCACGTCCACCAGCCAGTCGTCCTCGCGCAGGCCCACGGCGATGATGCCGTTGGAACGGGGGCGGGAGAAGTCCACCAAGGGGGTCTTCTTGACGATGCCACTGCTGGTGGCCATGAACACATACATGTCCTCCCGGTACTCGCGCACCGGCAGGATGGCATTGATGCGCTCCCCCTCTTCCAGGGGCAGCAGGTTCACCATGGGTCGCCCTCGGGCGGCGCGACTGCCCATGGGCAGTTCATACACCTTGAGCCAGTAGGCCTTGCCGCGACTGGAGAAGCACAGGATGGTGTCGTGGGTGTTGGCCACCACCAGGCGGTCGATGAAGTCCTCGTCACGGAAGGTGGTGGCCGTCTTGCCACGCCCGCCGCGCTTTTGTGCCCGGTAGGCTGTCAGGGGCTGATACTTGGCGTAACCGGCATGGGAGAGGGTGACCACCACATCTTCCTCGGTGATCAGGTCTGCCAGCGTGAGATCCACGTGATTATTGAGGATCTCGGTGCGGCGCGTATCACCGTACTGTTCGCGCATGGCGACCAGTTCCTCGCGGATGACCTCCATCAGGCGTCCGGGGCTGGACAGAATCTCCAGCAACTCCTCGATACGCCCCAGCAGTTCCCGGTATTCATTAACGATCTTATCCTGTTCAAGGCCGGTCAGGCGGTGCAGGCGCAGGTCCAGGATGGCCTGGGCCTGGGCCTCGGAGAGCCGGTAGCCGCCCTCCTGCAGCCCGAAATCGCTGGCCAGATCCTCCGGCCGTGAGGCCCAGGCGCCGGCGCGATCCAGCATGTCCTGCACCACACCGGGGGCCCAGACACGACCCAGCAGCCCTTCCTTGGCCTCCGCCGGGCTGCCCGAGGCCTTGATCAGGGCAATGATCTCGTCGATGTTCGCCAGGGCTACGGCCAGGCCTTCCAGCACATGGGCCCGCTCCCGGGCCTTGCGCAGCTCAAAGATGGTTCGGCGGGTGACCACTTCGCGCCGATGGCGCAAAAAGGCCTCAAGAATCTGCTTGAGATCCAGCAACCGGGGTTGCCCGTCCACCAGAGCCACCATATTGATGCCGAATACATTCTGCATCTGGGTGTGCAGGTAGAGGTTGTTGAGCACCACCTCGGGGACTTCCCCCCGCTTGAGCTCCACCACCATGCGCATGCCGTCCTTGTCGGACTCGTCACGCAGTTCGCTGATTCCCTCCAGTTTCTTGTCCTTGACCAGTTCGGCAATACGCTCCAGAAGGCGCGCCTTGTTCACCTGGTAGGGCAGCTCCGTGACCACAATGCTGTTGCGCCCGGTGGATTCATCCGTCTCCACGTGGGAGCGGGCCCGCACATAGATGCGCCCGCGCCCGGTGCGATAGGCCTCGTGAATGCCCCGGTCGCCATTGATGATGCCGGCGGTGGGGAAGTCCGGCCCCGGGATGTGCTCCATCAGGCCTTCCACGCCCAGGCCCGGGTCGTCGATCAACGCCACGCAGGCATTGACCACTTCGGTCAGGCTGTGGGGAGGAATGTTGGTGGCCATGCCCACGGCAATACCGGCCGACCCGTTGATCAGCAGGTTGGGAAGCTGGGTGGGGAAGACGGAAGGTTCGGACTCGGAACCGTCGTAGTTATCGACGAAGTCCACCGTCTCCTTGTCGATATCCGCCAGCAGTTCATGGGCGATCTTCGCCATGCGCACTTCCGTGTATCGCATGGCTGCCGGGGCATCACCGTCCACCGAGCCGAAGTTGCCCTGTCCGTCCACCAGCATGTAGCGCATGGAGAAGGACTGGGCCATGCGCACGATGGTGTCGTACACGGCGGAATCACCATGGGGATGGTATTTACCGATGACGTCACCCACCACACGGGCGGATTTCTTGTACGGCTTGTTCCAGTCATTGCCCAGCACCCGCATGGCGAAGAGCACCCGGCGGTGCACAGGTTTGAGCCCGTCGCGTACGTCTGGCAGGGCTCGACCGATGATGACGCTCATGGCGTAGTCCAGATAGGACTGACGCATCTCGTCTTCCAGGTTGACCGGCAGGATTTCTTTGGCGAATTCGACCATTCAGTCTCGGGGCGCTGTAGTTGACATGGAAGGACTGAAACAAACGCCGGATGATACCACATCGGCGAAAGGGGCAGCAGTGATGCAGGCCGGGATGACCGGCCCACGGAGGGATGGACCTCGGCCGGGCCGGCCCGGGTCAGTCGGCCTCGAACAGCGCCTTCATCTTCTGCAGGTCGGGATTCTCCACCACGCCCCGCTCCGTGACGATGGCATCAATCAACGCTGCCGGGGTGACATCGAAGGCCGGATTCCAGGCATTCGCCCCAGGGGCCGCCACGCGGCGCCCCGCCAGCTCCAGCACCTCTTCCTGACCGCGCTGCTCGATGGGAATATCCGCCCCGGTGGCCGCCTCCATGTCGATGGTGGTGGTGGGCGCCGCCACCATGAACTTCACTCCATGATGGCGGGCCAGCACCGCAAGGCCATAGGTGCCAATCTTGTTGGCAGCATCACCATTGGCGGCGATGCGATCCGAACCGACGATCACCCACCCCACGCGACCCTCGCGCATCAGACTGGCCGCCGCCCCTTCGCACAAAAGACTCACGGGAATCCCGTCCTGAACCAGTTCCCAGGCAGTCAGGCGCGACCCCTGCAACCAGGGGCGGGTCTCATCGGCATACACATGCTTGACCCGACCCTGAGCGTAGGCGCTGCGAATCACACCCAGGGCCGTGCCATAGCCACCGGTCGCCAGTGACCCGGTATTACAATGGGTGAGCACATCGCGCCCATCCTGCAACAGGGCCGCCCCCAGATCACCCATGTGCCGGTTGCCATCCACATCCTCCTGATGAATGCGCTCGGCCGCCGCCAGCAGGGCGGGCTCCGGGTCCTGATCATCGGGCAGCCCCTCCATCACCTGCCCCATGCGTGCCAGGGCCCAGAACAGATTCACTGCCGTGGGGCGTGAATCGGCCAGGGCCTTGAGATCGGTCGCCATACCGGCGCGCCAGCCACGCTGATCAGCCGCCCAGGCGCGCCGCGCCGCCAGCACCACCGCATAAGCAGCGGCCACACCGATGGCCGGCGCCCCGCGGACCACCATGTCACGGATGGCATCGGCCGCGGCAGTGGCCGTATCCATCTCCAGATAGACGCTCTCATGGGGCAGCAAGCGCTGATCCAGCAGGCTGAGTTGGGTGCCGGTCCACTGGACCGCGCGAATGGAGTCGTGCGTGTGTGTGCTCATGACGTGTCGGGGTTGCCGGTGGGAAGCCCGGTACTTTGCCAGGATATCCCGCCCCGTGCCACAGCCCCCCGCCCAGCCCGCACGTCCCCGCCGGGCTGAATACTTGTCCAACCCACGTGTAATCGTTATCTTGCCCGGATGCAAAGCGTCGACAAGATCATCACCCCCCGCTGGATCGTGCCAGTGGAGCCGGACGAGACGGTGCTGGAAGGTTACAGCCTGGTGGTTCACGAGGGTCGCATCCTGGACCTGTTGCCCACGGCGGAAGCGGAGTCGCGCTATCACGGCGAGACCCATCGTCGCCTGGCGCAGCACGCCCTGATCCCCGGACTGGTGAATGCCCACACCCACTCCCCCATGACCCTGCTGCGCGGACTGGCCGATGATCTGCCGCTGATGGACTGGCTGCAGAACCATATCTGGCCCGCCGAGGGGCGTTTCGTGGGCGAGGACTTTGTCCATGACGGCACCTTGCTGGCGGCAGCGGAGATGCTGCGCGGTGGCACTACCTGTTTCAACGACATGTACTTCTTCCCGGAGACCACCGCCCAGGTCAGCGGCCAGGTGGGCATCCGCGCCGCCATCGGCCTGATCGTCATCGACTTCCCCAGCGCCTGGGCGTCGCAGGCATCCGAGTACATCGATAAAGGGCTGGACATCTTCGACCGCCACAAGGGCGAGAGCCTGCTGTCGTTCTGCTTTGCCCCGCACGCGCCCTACACCGTGGCCGATGAACCCCTCAAACGCCTGGCCACCCTATCGGCAGAACTGGACATTCCCGTGCACATGCACGTGCATGAAACGGCTCATGAACTGGAGGAATCCAAGGCCCGCTTTGGCGTACGCCCCCTGGAACGCCTGGCCCAACTGGGACTGGCCGGCCCCAATCTCATGGCCGTACACATGACTCAACTGGAAAGTGGCGAGATCGCGCACCTGGCTGATACCGGCACCCATGTGGTGCACTGCCCCGAATCCAACCTGAAGCTGGCCTCCGGGTTCTGTCCGGTGCATGCCTTGATGGAAGCGGGGGTGAACGTGGCCCTGGGCACCGACGGCTCAGCCAGCAACAACGACCTGGACATGTTCGGCGAGATGCGCACCGCCGCCCTGCTGGCCAAGGGCGTCAGCGGCAACGCCGCCGCGCTGCCTGCCCATACCGCGCTGCGCATGGCCACCCTCAACGGTGCTCGCGCCCTGGGCCTGGCCGATGAAATCGGCTCCCTCACCCCTGGCAAGAGCGCGGACATGGTTGCCGTCAATCTGGGCGAACTGGAAAGTCAGCCCGTGTATGACCCCGTCTCCCATCTGGTGTATGCCGTGGCTCGTCACCAGGTGAGCGATGCCTGGGTAGCGGGCCGCCCGCTGTTGCGGGATCGCCAGCTCACCACCATTGATGACACTCAGCTGCGCCAACGGATCTCCAGTTGGCAAGCCCGTATTGCAGAGGCCGACTGAGCCACCCACCCGACCCGTGATGACAACCCCCATGTCCGAGATGCATACCAACGTCGACGCCGCCGAAATCGCCAAGTTCGATGAGATGGCCCACCGCTGGTGGGATCCTGAGGGCGAATGCCGCCCCCTGCACGAGATCAACCCGATCAGGCTGGACTACATCGACGAACGCACTGGCGGCCTGCAGGACAAAAAGGTGCTGGACGTGGGCTGCGGCGGCGGCCTGCTGTCGGAGGCCATGGCCCGCCGTGGCGCCCAGGTCACCGGGATCGACATGGGTGAAAACGCCCTGGGCGTGGCGCGCCTGCACCTGCTGGAATCCGGCCTGGAAGTGGACTACCGGCAGAGTTCCGCAGAGGCACTGGCCACGGAGATGCCGGGCCAGTTCGACGTGATCACCTGCATGGAGATGCTGGAACATGTCCCCGATCCGGGCTCGGTGCTCGATGCCTGCGCGCGCCTGCTCAAGCCGGGTGGTCATCTGTGCGTGGCCACCTTGAATCGCACGCCCAAGTCGTTTGCCATGGCCATCCTCGGCGCTGAATACCTGATGCGCATGCTGCCCCCGGGCACCCATGAATATGCCCGATTCATCCGGCCCTCCGAAATGGAAGCCTGGATGCGGCAAGCCGGATTATCCATGCGCAACCTCATGGGCATGCACTACGACCTGATCAATCGCAGCTATCGCCTGGGCCCGGGTGTTGACGTGAACTACCTGGCCCACGCCGTGCGGGAAGCCTGACCCTTGCGCACCATCCTTTTCGATCTGGACGGCACGCTGGCCGACACCGCGCCGGACCTGCATTACGCCCTGCACTGCCTGCAACAGGAACGGGGCCTCACTCCCCTGCCCTTCGAGCAGGTACGGGATCATGTCTCCCATGGCAGTGCGGCCCTGGTGACCCTGGGGTTCCCCGAAGCCGCCGGGGCGGTATTCGATGGCCTGCGTGAACGCTTCCTGGAGATCTACTCGGCCCACCTCCATCGGGAGAGCCGGCTTTTCCCCGGCATGCACGAGGTCCTGGAAGCCATTGAATCGCGAGGCATGAACTGGGGGATAGTCACCAACAAGCCGGCCTTTCTGACCGACCCCCTGCTGCGCTCCATGGGTCTGTATGATCGCGCTGCCACGGTGATCAGTGGCGACACCACAGCCGAACGCAAGCCCCATCCCATGCCCATGCTGCTGGCCTGCGAGCAGTCCGGGAGCACCCCCGAGCAGTGTCTCTATATCGGCGATGCCCACCGGGACATCGAGGCAGGCCGGGCCGCGGGCATGCGCACCCTGGTGGCCCGCTACGGCTATATCGATGCCACTCAGAAGCCGGAGGCCTGGGGCGCTGATGGCTTCATCCAGCACCCCGTTGAGATCATGGACTGGCTGCCGGCACGGGCGGGACTCGGGCAGGTGTCGTGACCACGGATAACGAAATGGGCCTCAGGCCTTAGCCGGCACACACTCACAAGGAACACCCAGCCCATGCACACAAGCCATCCCGCTCTCAGGATCATCACCGCCCTGCTCGCCCTCGCGGTGATCATCACGGCCTGGATCATGGTCATCGACACCGGACAGGGTGTTGAGCAGCGCCAGCTGGAGCGCGATGGGGTGCCAGTCACCCTGCTGCTGCCGGACGATGCCCGCCATGCCCCCGGCGTGGTGGTCGCCCATGGTTTCGCGGGCTCAGCCCAACTCATGCGCACCTGGGGGCTGGCGCTTGCCGATGCGGGCTTCGTGGTGGCCCTGCCCGATCTGAGCGGGCACGGGCGTAATCGAGCACCGCTGGACTGGTGGAACGACCCCGAGCAATTCCAGCGTGACGTGCAGTCGGCCCTGACATTACTGGGCGAACAGCCGGAGGTGGATGCCGAGCGACTGTCCCTCCTGGGTCACTCCCTGGGTGCTGGCGCGGTGATTGACGCCGCCATGGACACCACCCAGCCGATCAAGGCCGTCGTGGCAGTCTCCCCCGGTCAGAGCGAGGTCACCCCGGAGAGCCCACCCAACCTGCTGCTGATGGCCGGGGCCTGGGAAGGACCCTTCCTGGAAGCCGCACAGAACCTGCTGGAAAAAGCGGGCGGCCCCGGGGGTGATCCTACCGCAGGCACTGCCCGGGCCCTTGAAGTGATCCCCGGCGTGGAACATATCGGTGTGCTGTTCAGCCCCCAGGCTCACGCAGCCTCCATACAATGGCTGGCTCAGGTATCGGAGATCTCCCCTCAGCCGGCCAGCAGGATCAGCCCCATGCTCTGGTGGTTGCTGAATCTGGTGGGCACCATCGTCCTCTGGCGCGCCCTGGCACCGCTTTGGGTGGATGGCGATCGACTGCGCCTGGATACGGCTCAGGCACAGGCCCATGGGCGCACCCGACGCCCCCTGGTGCGCGCCGCCATCAGTGGTGCGCTGGCCACCCTCCTGCTCATTGGCATTGGGGAGATCATCTATCTGGATGGAATCGGCGGGATCCTGGTCAGCCCCCAATTTGCCCTGTGGCTGGCCCTGGCGGGGGGCATCTGGCTGGCACTGGGCACTCGACCACCCCGGCCCGAATGGCCTGACCTGGCCTGGGGCCCCATCATGCTCGGTGTGCTGGTGCTGGGCTTTGGCGTGATGGGGGCAGCCCTATGGCTGGCCTGGTGGCCACCGCTGCATCGACTGCCCTATCTACCCATCCTGACCCTGCTGATCCTGCCCTGGGCGGTCGCCTTTGCCACCGCACTGCAGGGACGCACCGGCTGGCGCGGACTGGGTGTCGGTCTCGGAGTGGCCCTGATCACCATGGTCACGGTGGGGGTCGCCGCCGCCATCGTGGATGGCATGATGTTCCTGCTGATCATCCTGCCCCTGCTGCCGGTGATGCTGGCCCTGCCCTTGCTGGTCAGCCGACCGATTCAGCGGCCCTGGGCAGATGGCTTCGCCCTGGCCGCCTTCCTGGGGTGGACATTGACGGTGATGTTCCCGCTGATCTAACCGTGGGAGCGGCCCTGGCCGCGAAGGGACCTGCCGGCGGGCATGCCCTGTCGCCGGCAAGGCCGGTTCCCAGCATCAGAATTCACACAAAGGAGGACAGGGCTTGATTCAGCGGTGGCGGTGGGTCAGGGTACCGCGCAGGGCTGATACTTCCCCGGCGCCGCTGGCAAACATGGCTACCCGCAGCTCCCTGAGCACCTGGGAAATGAAGCCATCCAGTGCCTCGGGACCCTGAGCGGCCTTGATCAGAAACGGTCTCGCCATGGCGGCCACATTCGCCCCCAGGGCCAGGGCCTTGGCTACGTCCAGCCCCGTACGAAGACCACCGCAGGCGATCAGAGGGAGATCGGGCACCACCCGCCGGACATTGACGATACTCTCGGCGGTGGGAATCCCCCATTCACCGAAGACCTGGCCCAGGTGTCTCTCCCCCTCGCCATCGGTACACAGGGCCTCCACCCGCGCCCACGAGGTGCCGCCGGCACCCGCGCAATCCAGACCGGCCACGCCACAGGCCAGCAGCTCCCGGGTGGCGCCCTCGCTCAGCCCGAAACAGACCTCACGGGCAAACACCGGGATGCCATCAGCGGCCATATCCTCACAGAGCCGGGCCAGCCGGTCCCCCAGACCGCGAAAATCCAGATCGCCCCCCTGCACCGCCTCCTGCATGGGATTGAGATGCACGAACAGGGCATCGGCCCCGATCATCTCCACAGCCCGTCGGGCCTCGGCGGTCCCCCAGCCCTTGACCAGTTGCGCCCCGCCAATATTGGCGAAGAGCACCGCGTCCGGGGCTTCCTCCCGCAGCTGGAAATAGCGGGCACGGGACGGATCCTCGATGGCCACCCGCTGACTGCCCACACCCATGGGCAGCCCCCAACGCTGAGCAGCTGCAGCCAGGGTACGATTGAGTTCATGGGTACGCGCATCGCCGCCCGTCATGGGGGCAATCATCAAGGGGGCCCGCAGGATGCGACCGGCCAGCGAGACGGACAGGTCAATGTCGTCCAGGCACAACTCGGGCAAGGCCTGGTTGAGCAGGTCATAGCACTCAAGCCCCGTGGACTTGCGATAACCCACCGGCCCCGAGAGGCACACGTCCAGATGGCGCCCCTTGGATTCAGGATCCCGGCAATCGTCGCCAGCGGGTTCGCGCGCTTCAAACCCCATGCATCACCGTAGCCTGCGCCAGAGGTCTGCCAGATGGGCCACCAGCCCGGCGGACAACCACAAGGATATCCAGGGCCAGTCGGCCCCGGTCAAGGCCGCCCGCAATGCCAGCAACAGGAAGCCCCCGGCCAGCAGCGTGGTCACAATCACATCCGCGGGAAGCCCGCGCCCCGTGCGACGATGCCACCAGAGGAGCAAGGCCCCCTCCAGCAGCATCACCAGCAGGATGACATCAACAATGCGACCGGTGGCGAAGAGTTCCGACATGCGTGCCTGAAGGCCGGATTATACCCGGGACAACCCGAGCAGATGCCCCATGTCCTTGAAGAAGATGCGGATGTGGGCAAGAGGCCTGGCCTTGACCAGCTTCTTGTACATATAGGCCTGCCAGGTGAGTTCCTGTACATCCTTGTCCTGACAGATGGCCACAAACCGTTCGCGGCGCTTGTCACTGCTGTACCAGAAGCGCTGCATGATCCCCAGGATCCAGAACACCTGCCCGTGGGCCTTCATGAAGCGCTTGCGTGCCTGCTTGAGCATGGCCGGGTTGCCGGAATCCAGGAAGGCCGCCACCGCCTCGCCAGCCAGGCGCCCGCCGAGCATGGCATAGTAGATGCCCTCGCCGGAGGCGGGTGCCACCACACCGGCGGCATCACCCGCCAGTAGCACGTCCTTGCCATTGTCCCAGCATTTCATGGGGTACAAGGGAATCGGCGCGCCCTCACGACGCAGGGTCTCGCAATCCTCCATGCCTGAAGCCTTGCGCAGATCCGCCACAGCACCCTTGAGGGAAAAGCCCTTGTGGGCCGAGCCGACGCCCACGCTCACCGTATCGCCATGGGGGAACACCCAGGCATAGAAATCCGGTGACAGCTTGCCCTGGTAGTACACATCACAACGCTCGGGATCAAACTCCGCATCGTTGGCAGTGGGACGGCTGATGATCTCGTGATAAGCGGCCACATGGGGGATCTTGTCGGCACCGGGAACCTCCTGGCGGGCCACGTTGGAGCGGGCGCCATCGGCGCCGATCACTGCCCGGGCGCGCACACCCACCTCTTCGCCCGACTCATCCTTATAACGGACGATGGCCGTGCCATCGGTGTCACGATCAATCCGCTCATAGGTTCCGGTGCGTCGTTCGGCGCCACCCTCGACGGCCCGCTTGCGCAGCCACTCGTCGAAAGTCTTGCGGTCCACCATGCCCACGTAACCGCCCTGGATGGGCATATCCACCTTGCGGTCCTTGGGCGAGAACATGCGGGCACAGCGAATCTTGGCCACCAGCACCGACTCGGGGAGATCGAACTCGGTCATGGTCACCGGTGGGATGGCCCCACCGCAGGGCTTGATACGCCCACCACGATCCAGCAGCAATACCTTGCGACCCGCACGGGCCTGATCGTTGGCCGCGGTCGCCCCCGCAGGGCCACCGCCCACGACAACAATATCAAAGGTCTGTGTTTCAGCCATTACATTCACCTGTTCCGGTTGCCGCGACGCCCAGGGTCACCCAGGGTCGCCGCAGGGAAGAGCGCGCCCCGGGGAGCGCCACGATTTATACCCGCGCGAAAGGGTATCAGGGACGGGATCAAGGAAAGATGATCAAGGACATGTGGCCCATGCGCCAGGCCAGGTTGCCGGGCCCTAATGGACGAACGGTCGTCCGGGAAGACGGGCATGGCCCTTGAGAAACTGGGGCGCGTGACCTGGGAATACGGGGCAAGGACCGGGAACGGCGCCTGGATCAAGCTCCGTTCGCCTGCCCCATGGGTGCTCACGACGCCATCAGGTCCATGCTGCCCAGGGCGAATGCGGTCACCATCATGCCACTGACGTAGAGCGTGATCCCCGTGGCGTTATACCACGGCGCCAGTTCCTTGGGCCGCTTGAGCAGACGCACCATCAGGGCGATCTGGACCACCAGCAACACCGTCACGGCGGCGGCGTAGATGGGAGCCCCCCAGAACAGCAGCAAGGCAACCACGAACAACTGAGGGATGGCCATCACCCAGCAGGCCAGCTTGGCGGCGCGATCCACCCCCAGCTTGACCGGCAACGAACCCAGGCCCATCTGCCGATCGCCTTCCACTGATTTGAAGTCGTTAAGGGTCATGATGCCGTGGGCGCCGATGCTGTAAAGGAGGGCCACGGCAATGATGCGCCAGTCGGGGAAGACGCCTGCCATGACCACGACACCCGTGAACCAGGGCACGCCTTCGTAGCAGATGGCCACGGCGGAATTACCCCACCAGCCATTACGCTTGAGGCGGGTCGGCGGGGCGCTGTAGGCCCAGGCCAGGATCAGACCAAAGACGGCCGCGAGGAAGCCCCAGACACCCAGCACGGTAGCCAGAGCCAGCGAGGCCAGCGTCCAGATGATGGCGAGCCAAAGCCCCCATTGACCCGGGATACGCCCGGAGGGGATCGGTCGGTGGGGCTCGTTGATGGCATCCACGTGCCGATCAAACCAGTCATTCACCACCTGACTGGTACCGCAGATCAGCGGGCCAGCCAGCATGACACCGACAATGATCAGGACCCATCGTTCTCCCAGCGCCACACCGGCGGAGACCACGCCGCAGGCGTAGGCCCACATGGGCGGAAACCAGGTGACCGGGTGAGTGACTTCGAGAATGGCACGGGGCTGAGGGAGCGACATGGCGGCTAAATTATACGCGCCCCCCCCTTTCGTCAAGCACCATTTACACCCCGAGGAGGCACTATAAGTAATGTCAGATAGACGCCACGGGAAAGGCGTTGCAAGGCATCTTGACGGAGGTCAAGTTTCAGAGCTTTTCTTCGTTCTCGTGCGCCAGATGACCCAACCCATACCGGCGCAATTTCACGTAGAAACTCTGCCGGCTCAGTCCCAGCATTTCCGCCGCCGAGGCCCGGTTGTCGTTGGTCAGTTCCAGGGCCGCCTCAATGCACAGGCGCTCGATCATGTCGGTGCTCTCGCGCACCAGGTCCTTGAGGGGCACCCGGCCCACCAGCTCGGTGAGTTGTTCCACTGAGCGCGGACCATCCCGATTCACCATGGTCTCGCGAGCCAGGCGCGCGCCCACGTTGCGAATGGTAAAGCCCAGACAGGGCTCTTCCAGGCCGAGTACCGCCACTGCAGAGATCTCCACCTCGGAGGCAGACCCGTATTCACCGCGCAGGGCGGTGGCAAACAACCTCACTGCGCCGTGCTCACGCAGGTTGCCGATGAGCACCCCCAGGTCCACGCCCGGCCTCCCGAGCCAGCGGCCCAGGGACTCCCCACGGGCCTGCTCCTCGGTGGGCAGTTGCGCCATTTCGAGGAAGGCCGGGTTGGCACTGAGAATGCGACCGCTCATGTCGGTGACAACGAAGCCATCCGGGGCCCGCTCCACCATCTGGAGCACACGGGACGCGCTCTGCGGCCCCACGGAGGCCAAGGCCTCGGAACGAGGACAGCGTAGGCGTACAAGGAAATGCGAGGCGTTATCCTGGCGGAACAAGGAGGAGGAGATGATGAATTCCTGCTCGCCACCCAACGAGTGGACCAGGACATCCTCGGCCCTACCGGTGGCACGCACGGTTGCCAGCATATCCTGAACCACCTGCGTATTTTCCAGGTCGAAGCCCTCCGGGAAGACCCGGCCGACCAGTTTATGGGGCGCATCCCCCAGGAGCTCTCCCGCCGCAGGATTGGCTTCCACCACCTTGTGGGTGGCCGCATCCATGATCAGCACTGCCTCGGAAGACACCTGAAACAGCAGGCGATAGCGGGTTTCGGCGTGACGCAGGCGCGCATACTCCCGCTCCATGGACTGCTGCGCCTCCACGAGGCGGCGCTGCAGCGCCGCCACGCCTCGCAGATCCCGCCCCATGGCCACCACGCGCCCGCCCTCCCCCACCTGAATGGCAGAGTACATGACCGGTACGTCATGACCACGACTGGAGGGATGATTGACCTGGCGCCAGCGCACATTGGCCGGCGAGGAGGCATCGCGAAGCAGGGCCTCGATCTTGCCCCGACTCTCCACAGTGACCGTATCCACCCACGGCTTGCCCACCCACTGCCCGTACCCCTCCATGGTGAGGTCGTCACTTCCCAGGGCCAAATCCCGGATGACCCCCGTCTCGTCGAGCACCAGGGACACATCGGCCGCCGTAGCCACCAGGGAGGCGACTTCGTCGGGCTCCAGATCCCCGAGCACCTGCTTTGGGGCTTTGAACGGCTTCACGAGCTCCACGCTTATCGGTTTCAAATCCTGGTTGAAAACATCACATCGGGCCGAGGCCTTGCGGGAAGCAACCCGCGCGTCGCGCGAGCATCGCCTCTGCCCGCCGCACTGCGGAGGCACCATCGGGGGCCGTTTCATCTGCACCGACCACTGAAACCAGTTGAGGGTTCTCGGTAAACACACGCCCCCCAACGATGATCCCTACGGAGGCATTGCGGGAAACGCGCCGCACCCCGCGTATGGTGGAGGTGACCTTATCGAGCAAGGTCTGACAGCTGACCGAAAGAGCCACCACGTCAAACCATTCCTGGCGCACCAGATGGTTCAGATCCCGCGTGGACAGGGATGGGTCACACGTCACATCCCAGCCCTCCCGACGGAAGAATTCGGAAATCATCATCAACCCGAAGGTGTGCTGCTCTCCGGGGATGGGAGACATGAGAATGCGCTTGCCACCCGATTGTTGCAGGGCCAGTTCCCCTTCAAAGGCACCCCCCAACTCCCGGAGGACATGCTGCAGGCGGCATAGCCCCACCGTCACTTCGGTGAAATCGGCCTGATCCTCTTCCCACAACTCGCCCAGCCGCTTGGCGGTAGGGGCCAGCAGGTGAACGAACACACTTTCAAGTGCTGTCCCCTGCGCCCTCAGGGTTTCCACATAAGCAAGCGCCGCGGCAGCATCATGCTCGATCACCATCCGCGAAAACTCTTCCACCACCGGCGCGCCAATGGGCACCGCCTCGGTATGCGCGCCCCCCGAGGGAGCGCCCTGGGTCGTGGTGCCCTGGGTCCGCCCTTCCGAGCGATGCGCCATCATCAGGCGTGGAATGATCTCGCCCTCGATCACATGGGACAGTTCCTTGCGCATGGACTCGGGGCACATTCGGTGGGTGCCGGGCACCGGCGACCGAGAGGCCCCATCCGCTCCTGCGTCACGCCGAGTCGTAGCGTTTCGGTCGGCCTCCCGTCCCGGGTTCGGCGTGGACTCCCCACCCTCGCGACCAAGCTGACGTCTCGCAGTGACCATACATCTCCCCCAAAGGCTGAAAGCGGACCGCCTGAAACGACGCGGTCCTCCCACCTACCCGGAAAACCCAACCGCTAGTCCGGACATCATCAACGGAGGCAGTTTAGCAGGCCTGCGGACGTTTTCACCTACGAAAATCATGGTTAGGACATTCGGGATTGTCAACCAATCCTTACGTCCAGCTTGATTGACAAAGCCGGGGGGCTTGTACAAACTCAGCGCACCACGTTGAGTTGACTGGAGAAATACCCGATGCAGCACGCCGGAGCCGGGGATCGCAAGACCCGCCCCCTGTACACCCCCGAGGAGCGTCGGCGGCGGGATGAAACCCCGTGGACCCTCGTGCAAGGCATACTGGCACCGTTGCAGTTCCTGGTCTTCATCGTCAGTACCTGGCTGGTATTGCGCTACCTGATGACCGGGGAAGGGCTGTGGCTGGCACACGCCTCCATCGTCATCAAAACCCTCATCCTTTACACCATCATGGTGACCGGTGCGATCTGGGAGAAGGTGGTATTCGGTCATTACCTTTTTGCCAAGGCCTTCTTCTGGGAAGACATGGTCAGCATGATGGTGATTGCCCTGCACACAATTTACATGGCATCCCTGTTCTGGACCTTCCTGACCGTGGAGCAGCAGATGTATCTGGCGCTTGTGGCCTATGCCGTGTATGTGGTCAATGCAGCCCAGTTTCTGATCAAGCTGCGCGCTGCCCGCCTGGGCGAGGCTGAGGCGAAACGGGCACAAGCCGCGACCTCCGGTGGGGAATCTTCCAAATGACCGTTCCAGTGCAATCTTCCAGCAGCGGCGGCCCGGAGCAGACCGTGGACTTCAACATCATCCGCGAGCGTGGCCCGCATGCGGTTTTCTGCGGCCTGACCAGCATCATCTGGCTGCATCGCAAGATTCAGGATGCCTTCTTCCTTGTGGTGGGTTCACGTACCTGCGCCCACCTGATGCAATCGGCGGCAGGCGTCATGATCTTCGCCGAACCCCGTTTCGGCACGGCTCTGATCGAAGAGCGCGACCTGGCCGGCCTGGCAGATGCCAACGAGGAACTGGACCGCGTTGTGGCGCGGCTGCTGGAGCGCCGCCCGGATATCCGCATGCTGTTCCTGGTGGGTTCCTGCCCCTCCGAAGTCATCAAGCTGGATCTTGAAAGGGCCGCCTCCCGCCTGTCCCAGCAGCACATGCCCCAGGTACGGGTGCTCAACTACACCGGCAGCGGCATCGAGACCACCTTCACTCAGGGCGAGGACACCTGCCTCGCCGCCCTGGTGCCGGAGCTCCCCCGGGAGACCGACGCCGATCCCGCCTCGCTGCTGGTGGTGGGTTCCCTGGCGGATATCGTCGAGGATCAGTTCACCCGCTTGTTCGCCGAGATGGGCATCAATGATGTGCGCTACCTCCCGGCCCGGCGTTCCGATCAATTGCCGGCGGTGGGTCCGAACACACGTTATATACTGGCCCAGCCCTTCCTCAATGAGGCCGCGCGCGCCCTGGAGGGCCTGGGTGCCACTCGCCTGCCAGCCCCGTTCCCGCTCGGGGTGGAAGGCACGACCGGGTGGTTGCGGGCCGCAGCCGATGCCTTCGGTGTGGATCCGGCGCTCTTCGATAAGGTGACCGCGCCGGGTATTGAGCGGGCACGACGCGGTCTGTCTCATATCGCCGAGGAACTCAAGGGCAAGCGCATCTTCCTGTTCCCGGACTCCCAACTGGAAATCCCCCTGGCTCGTTTCCTGCACCGTGAAGCGGGCATGGAACTGGTGGAGGTGGGTACGCCCTACCTGCATCGCCAGCACCTGGCCGAGGAGTTGGCCATGCTGCCAAAGGACACCTGCCTGAGCGAAGGACAGCACCTGGACAAGCAGCTGGACCGCTGCCGCGAGGCACACCCGGACGTCGTGGTCTGCGGCCTGGGCCTGGCCAATCCGCTGGAGGCGGAAGGCATGACAACCAAATGGTCGATCGAACTGGTCTTCACCCCGATTCAGGGCTACGATCAGGCGGCCGATCTTGCTGAACTGTTTGCCCGGCCGCTGATGCGCCGAGCCAAATTGAGGGTCTGATTTCGTGCAACTGACGGTATGGACCTATGAAGGGCCACCCCACGTGGGCGCCATGCGCGTGGCCACCGGCATGGAACGTCTGCACTATGTCCTGCATGCCCCCCAGGGGGACACCTATGCGGACCTGCTGTTCACCATGATCGAGCGGCGCAATCAGCGCCCCCCGGTGACCTACACCACATTCCAGGCCCGTGATCTGGGTCAGGATACGGCGGAGTTGTTCCGCAACACCGCCATCGAGGCCTACGAGCGCTTCAAGCCTCAGGCCTTGCTGGTGGGGTCGTCCTGCACCGCCGAACTGATCCAGGACGACCCGGGCGGCCTGTCGCAGACTCTCGGCCTGCCGGTACCCGCCATCCCCCTGGAACTGCCCTCCTATTCGCGCAAGGAAAACTGGGGCGCCTCTGAAACCTTTTATCAATTGGTGCGCTCACTGGCTGGCAATGCGGACACCCGCCCCGCGGATGATGCCGGTTCCCGTCGACCCCGGTGCAACCTGCTCGGCCCCACGGCCCTGGGTTTTCGCCATCGGGACGACATCCAGGAAATCACCCAGCTACTGGACAGCCTGGGCATTGACGTTCACGTGACCGCTCCCATGGGTTCCACCCCGGCCGATATCGCCCGCCTGGGCGAGGCCGACTTCAACGTGGTGCTGTATCCGGAAATCGCCCAGACCACCGCCAAATGGCTTGAGCGGACCTTCAAGCAGCCCTACACGCGCGTGATCCCCATCGGCGTGGGCGCCACCCGGGAGTTCATTCAGGAGGTCGCCGGGATCGCCCAGGTGGATCCTGGTCCGGCCCTGGAGAACGCCCAGTCGCGCCTGCCCTGGTACTCTCGCTCGGTGGACTCCAACTACCTGACCGGAAAACGCGTCTTCATTTTCGGCGACGCCACCCACGCCGTAGCCGCCGCCCGTGTGGCCACTGAAGAGTTCGGCTTCAAGGTGGTAGGCCTTGGCACCTACAGCCGCGAGTTCGCCCGCGAGGTACGCGAGGCCGCCAAGCTCTACGATGTGACGCCGCTCATTACTGACGACTATCTCGAAGTGGAAGCCCAGGTGGCAGAGTTGCAACCCGAACTCGTGCTCGGCACCCAGATGGAGCGACACATCTCCAAACGTCTGGGCGTGGGCTGCGCCGTGATCTCCGCCCCGGTACACGTGCAGGATTTCCCGGCCCGCTACGCCCCGCAGATGGGATTTGGTGGCGCCAACGTCCTGTTCGACACCTGGGTCCACCCGCTGATGATGGGCCTGGAGGAGCACCTGCTGGGCATGTTCCGGGAAGACTTTGAATTCCATGCCGAGGCGGCCCCCTCACACCTGGGCGGCACCGGAACAACCGAGCGTCGCGTGGCGGCTGCTCCGGCGGAAGCACAACCAGAAGCCATGGCGACCGACGCTGCCCCCGAGCCCGTCCAGGACGGTGAGCCCGTGTGGTCGGCCGATGCCGAGAAGGAGCTTCGCAAGATCCCCTTCTTCGTGCGCGGCAAGGCCCGTCGCAACACCGAACGCTTTGCCAAGGAAAAGGGTCTCCACGAGATCTCCATCGACACGCTGTATGACGCCAAGGCCCACTTCGGGCGCTGATGCGTTAGCCAAGCCAACGGATTCCACTGATGCCAACGCCCTCTTATCAAAAACGCCGGGGTCAGCTCGAGACCTACTTCGACCGCACCGCGGTGGATGCCTGGAAAAAGCTGACCTCCGACACCCCCGTCGGTCGCGTGCGTGCCACCGTGCGCGCCGGGCGCGAAGAGATGCGCCAAAACCTGCTGGACTGGCTGCCCGACGACCTCAGCGGCAAGTGGCTGCTCGATGCCGGTTGCGGTACCGGCATGCTCTCCGTGGCCGCCGCCCAGCGCGGCGCCCAGGTTGTGGCCATTGACCTGGCCGGCAACCTGGTGGACATGGCCCGTGAGCGGGCCGAGGCAGAGGACCTGGGCGAAGGACGAATCGACTTCCGCGTAGGTGATTTCCTCAATCCTGAACTGGGTGAATTCGACTATGTGGTGGCCATGGATTCCTTCATCCATTACAAGGCCCATGACATTGTGGGCGTGCTGGCCGGTCTTACCAGCCGCACCCATGCCGCCATCCTGTTCACCTTCGCCCCTCGCACCCCGGCCCTGTCGGTCATGCACGCCGTGGGCAAGCTGTTCCCCAAGAGCGACCGTTCCCCGGCCATCGAGCCGGTGGCCGAGAAAAAGTTGCTGCGCCTGATTGGGGAAGAACCCTCCCTGGACGAGTGGCGTGCGGAGCGTACCCGACGAATCTCACGGGGCTTTTATACCTCACAGGCCCTCGAGCTCAAGCGAGGATCTTCGGCCTGATCCGTCCTGTTTCCGGCCTTTGACCGACGAAGCTGATCCAGATCATGCTCAAGTCAGCTCACACCAACACCCCGACGGTTTGTCTGGCATTATCTCAAAGTAGCGCTCCAAAGCTGACGTGCGCCCGCATGGGGCACCCAATGCCTGGGGCGCTTGGGAAAGCAAGGTTTTTCGGGTCGAGGGGGCCTCAAGACCCGGAAATTGGCGATGTTGTGGTCTAAAATCTAGTGAATTTGATGTTGTTTGTATCACCCAACGCCTTCGGGCCGCCCATGCATGGCGGGGGCGTCACCCGAAAGCAATCTTGATCGAGGTTCGGTCCAGCCATTTCACGCGGCTAACCCACCCGAAACTTGGAGGAAAAGCAATGCCAACCGGTGCCATTACTGAATATATGGACGTCGCACAGGTCACCCTGTACGTCTTCTGGCTGTTCTTCGCAGGTCTAGTCTGGTATCTACATCGGGAGAACAAGCGGGAAGGTTACCCGCTGGAGTCTGACCGCTCCCCCCACATTACCGTACAAGGCTACCCGGCCGCCCCGGGTCCCAAGGAATACCCCACCATGGACGGCGGTTCCTTCATCATTGCCAACGGCAATCCTGATACCCGTGAGATCCACGCCAAGCCGGCCTGGCCCTTCCCCGGTGCCCCCCTGGATCCCACTGGCAACCCCATGATCGATGGCGTCGGTCCCTCCTCCTGGGCCAACCGTGCCGATGAGCCCGACGTCACCATGAACGGCGAGCCCCGCATCGTGCCCATGCGGATCACCAAGCATGGCTTCGGGATCTCCAAGAAGGATCCTGATCCCCGCGGCATGACCGTGTTCGCCGCTGACGACAAGCCCGCCGGTACCGTTCGCGACGTGTGGGTCGACCGCTCCGAGGCCATGCCCCGCTACCTGGAGGTGGAAGTCAAGGGTAGTTCCCGCCGCATCCTGGTGCCCATGTTCCTCTCCAAGGTGACCCGTGCCAAGTATGCCGATCCCAAGCTGCCCATGGATCAGCGCCTGAAGGACGGCCGCCCCTATGAGGTTCGTGTGGTTTCCGTGATGGCCAAACACTTCGCCGATGCTCCTTCTACCAAGAGCATGGAGAGCGTGACGCGTCTGGAAGAAGACCGCATCATGGCCTACTTCGGTGGTGGTCACTTCTATGCATCCCCGGAGCGTAGGGAAGCCCTGCTGTGAGTCACGACGACCACGCCGCTGAACCGATACGTGGTCTGCCTGAGCTCCCCCCTTCGGGGGAGCGCATTTTGTGGCAAGGTGCTCCCCATTGGAGCACCTTCGCCATTCGGGCATTTCACGTCAGAAAGGTCATTCTCTATCTGGCCATACTGATCGGCCTGCGCGCCATCTTCACCTATGGCGAAACGCAGTCCCTCGTGGCGGCCCTCGCTTCCACCAGCTTCCTGCTCACCCTGTCAGTGACTGCCGTCGGCCTGTTGTTGCTGTTGGCCTGGCTCACGGCGAGGGCCTCGGTCTACACCATCACCAATCAGCGCATCGTCATACGTTTTGGCGTGGCACTGCAGATGAGTGTGAACCTGCCCTATTCCGTGATTGAGTCCGCCTCGGCCAAGCTCTACAAGGACGGCACGGGTGATATTCCGCTGGTACTCATTCCGCCGGAGCGTGTCTCGTACATCATTCTCTGGCCGCACGTGAAACCCTGGCGCTGGATGGTGCCGCAGCCCATGCTACGCGGTGTACCCAATGCCCGGCGCGTGGCGGATATCCTGGCCAAGGCCATGGCCGAAGATCAGAAGCGCCGTGCCGAAAACCCGGACCAGGCTGAATCAGCCGAATCAGGGCCTGCACCTCAGACCCACCGACAAACAGCCGGTGAAACCGCCTGATGACTGACTCCAACGGTTCCTCCCGTTCTCAGCGCCGATTTCTGTTTCCAGGAATCGGCGTTATTCTCCTGGCCATCGCCTTCGGCGTGTACTACCTGGCCAGCAGCGCCGTCTCCCCTCCAGCCTCGACAGAACCCGCCGCAACAGCGGAACCGGTCGAGCAGGATCTGGAGGTCGTGCAATCCGTACGCTTGCACCCCCGTGAGAAGCCCGGCGGCTACATGGAGATTGTCGACGCCGACACCGACCAGGTGCTCAAGCTCATCGAACCCAGTGGCGGTGGCTTCATGCGCACTGTCTTGCGCATCATTGCCCTGGACCGTCGGCATGTGGATGACCATGAAGATCTACCCTTCCTGCTGACTCGTTGGTCGGACGGTGGTCTGAGCCTTGAAGATCCCGTGACCGGCAACCGCTACAAGCTCAACGCGTTTGGCTCCACCAACGCCGCCGCTTTTGCAGAGCTACTTGATTCGGCTCAAGATTCCTGAGCCTTCTCCTTAGCGGCGCCCCGCGGGACTCGCCACCGATAGCCAAAAGACGGTAAAGTTTTGCCCATCGACTCAGGCCGCAGTCGAACCCAGTTCCCCGGGATCCCATGCGTGCCGGGAAAATGAGGAGAACCCAGCGATGAACGGCACCGTGGCAACCGCTTTGCCCGACCCACTATCCACGACAACGCCCGCCCGGGTGTCCATGACCTGTGCACGGTGAGGGGCCGGTGATTCAATACGGTCTGCCTATCCTCTATGTCGTATTCCTCTGGTGGTTCAGCACCGGAGCCATCATCTATCTGGACGGTCTGCCACAACGGACCTACCGCTGGAGCATGCTGGGTGCCTCGGTGCTCGCGGGCATCGCGCTATACGCCCTGGCTCTGACCGCTCAACAGGAAACACTCTTTGGGGCCTATGTGGCCTTCACAGGTGCCATCATCCTCTGGGGTTGGGTGGAAATGAGCTTCCTCATGGGTATGATCACCGGCTCCCGGCGCAGTCGTTGCCCTGAAGGCGCCCAGGGCTGGCGACGATTCATCTATGCCGTTCAGGCCATCCTTTACCATGAGTTCGCCCTCATCATCGCAGCCCTGGCCATTGTGCTGGTCACCTGGGGGGAGCCAACATGGTGGGGCTATACACCTTCCTCATACTTTGGGTGATGCGAACAAGCACCAAGCTCAATGTATTCCTGGGTGTTCGCAACCTCAATGAAGAGTGGTTACCCGATCATCTGCGCTATCTGGAAAGCTATTTCCGCAAGAAGCCCATGAACCTGCTCTTCCCGATCTCGGTCACCGCCTCCACCATCGTCGCGGTATTGATCGTGCAGACGGCCATGGACCCAGCTGCCACCACCCACCAGGTGGCGGGCGCGACCTTCCTGGCGATACTCCTGGTCCTCGCGATCCTGGAACACTGGTTCCTGGTGTTGCCCCTGCCCTCCCAGGCCCTCTGGAACTGGGCGCTGCGCTCGCGCCAACCCGATGAAGCCCATTTCAGGCCCATCTACCCAACCATCAAGGCGGCTAACGACCCGGACAAGAATTCCCCCTCGCCGGGCCTGACTGTCAGTCCCAGTCGCCTCCGTTACTGACTGCACACCATGACCGAACAGAATCCAGCCGTGGCCCGGATCGGGCCAAACTCCATCACTCGCATGGCCCAGGCCCTGCGCCACCAGCATGATGAGCAGGTGACGGAACGCCTATTCGAGGCCGCAGGGCTCACCGATCATCTGACGCACCCGCCCACCACCATGGTGGACGAGCGCGACGTGACGGCACTGCATGGGGCGCTGCGAGAAGCGCTCTCCCCGGAGCAGGCTGCCGCCGTGTCCTTGGAGGCAGGTCACCTCACCGGCGATTACCTGCTGGCCAACCGCATTCCCAAACCGGTGCAGTCCATCCTGAAACTCCTCCCCGCGGGCCCGTCCAGCCGCATCCTGCTCAAAGCCATCGAGCGCAATGCCTGGACCTTTGCTGGCAGTGGCCAGTTCCAGGTCCACCATCGACCCAACCTGACGCTGACCATCACCAACAGCCCCCTGTGCCGGGGTGCGCAGTCTGCGCACCCGGTCTGCGATTACTATGCGGGCACCTTCCAGCGGCTGTTCCAGGTGCTGGTACACCCCGAAACCCGGGTCACGGAAACACAATGCGCCGCCGCAGGTGCCGCCCACTGCGTGTTCGAGGTGCGTTGGCAATGAAATTGGCCGCGGCCTGACAGGAATCCATCATGCATCGCGCTCTCCAGCCTGTTGTTTGCACCGCCTTGATGACCCTGGCCATTGCCCTCCCCACCCAGGCCGGGCAGATCACCCAGGTGACCGTCTACCCGGACCGGGCCGGAATCACCATGGAAAAGGAACTGACCCTGGAGGCGGGAGAAGGTATCCTCAGCATTGATGGGTTGCCCACCCGGCTGGATGTAAACACCGTGAGCGTGCGGGCCAGCGGGCCACAGGGGATGCGGCTGGGGGCCTTGGAGACCCGAACCATCCCGGGACGGGATCTCGCCCACCCACGTGAACAGGCGCTGACAGAGCAACTCCAGGAGCTGGAGGATGAAAAGCGCCACATCGACGATCGGATTCGTGCCCACCAGGTGCAGATGCGCCTGATTGAGCAACTGGGCACGCACCCGGAGGCCCTGCCAGACAGCGCCGAATGGCCACAGGCCTGGGAGCGGGTGGGCGAAGGGGCCCTGGGCGTTCTCGACGCGATCCACCAACAGGAACGGGCCCGCCGCACCCTGGAAGCCGATATCGAGCGCGTGCGCCGCGAGCTTGAGCAACTCCAGAGTGGCCGACGCGACAGCCTACAGGCACGCATTCACTATCACAGCCCTGAAGCGGCCAGTGCCACCGTCACCCTGGAATACACCGTACCCGACGCCCGCTGGACTCCGCTTTACGAGGCCCGCCTGGACACCGATACCCAGGAACTGCGCTTGATCCAGCGTGCCGAGGTGCGTCAGAACACCGGTCAGGACTGGTCGGATATCCCCTTGTACCTGTCCACGGCCCAGCCTCGACTGGGAGGGTATCTGCCGGTACCACCGCCCTGGTATCTGGACGTCCCCAGGCCCGCGCCCACCACGACACGACTCTCAAGGTCGTTGCCGGAGGCGGCCATGGCGGCCGAAGCCGACACGGCACAACTGGAGGGCACCACCTTCACGGCCCGTTACCGGGTGCCCGGTCGCGTGAACATCGCCTCGGATAACCAGCCTCATCGCCACAACCTGGGTGAAGAGGTCATGGAAGCCCGGCTTTCCGTGCGCGCCGCGCCCCGGATGGCGCCACGTGCCTACCTGTTTGCCGAAAGCGTTTTCGAGGGTGAGACGCCGCTGTTGCCGGGTCCGCTGACGCTGTTTCAGGATGGCGCACTGGTAGGGCAGCACCGACTCGCTGGGCTGCGCCCGAACAGTGAGTTGGACATGGCCTTCGGTGTGGACGAGCGTGTCGGCATTGATTACCAGCTGGAGCGTGACGACAAGGGTCAGGAAGGCCGCCTTCGGCGTCAGAACAGGCTGCAACGCAGTCACCTGATGACCATTCACAACAGCCATGGCCGCGATGTGGAGGTGACCCTTCTTGACCGCCTGCCAGTCTCCCGCGACGAGCGCATCACGGTCACCCTGGCCGATGACGCCAGTGAGCCCTCGGAACGGGATATGAATGACGACCGTGGCCTACTGGCCTGGCACCGCACCGTCGAAGCGGGCGAGGAACTCACCCTGCGCTTCTCGTACACGGTGACCTGGCCCGACGACATGGACACACCCTCAGGACTGCGTTAACCGTTGATCGGCGCCATCAAGGCAGGCTGCAACCCCGCTAATCCCGCCCGTATAACTCCACCAGGCGGCGCAGGTCGGAGGCGAGTTCCTGCGGGACATCCTCCCACTGAAAACGCCACGCCCAATTGTCCGACGTGGTGCCGGGAACATTCATGCGATGTGATCCGTCCAGCGCCAGGGCGTCCTGCATGGGCACAACCGCCAGGCGGGCCACGGAGGCCAGAGCGCTACGGATCAGCGGCCAGGGCATGGGCTCTGATGGGTGCCCCAGATAGTCCAGCACATGATGTTGCAGGCGCTCGTCACAGGACTCGAACCACCCCAGGGTGGTGTCATTGTCATGGGTGCCCGTATAGACCACCGAATTCGCCACATGCTGATGGGGCAGATAGGGATTGGTCGCCCCGCCCTCGAAGGCAAAATGCAGGATCTTCATCCCCGGCAGACCGTTATCGTCCCGCAGGGCTTCCACCTGGTCGGTGATCACCCCCAGATCCTCTGCCACCAGAGGCAAGGTGCCAAAGTGCTCCCGCAGGCGCTCGAACAGGGCCTTGCCCGGCGCCACGGTCCAATGCCCGTTCATGGCAGTATCGTCCTCGATGGGGATGGACCAGTAGGCCTCGAACCCACGGAAATGGTCGATCCGGATCAGATCCACCATTTCCAGGGCAGCACCGATGCGCTCTATCCACCAGGCAAAACCCTGCTCCTGCATGTGTGCCCAGTCGTAGTGAGGGTTGCCCCAGCGCTGGCCCGTGGCAGAGAAATAATCCGGCGGCACACCGGCTACATGCACCGGTCGCCCTTGATCATCCAGATCAAAGAGCCCGCGATGAGCCCAGACATCCGCGCTGTCATGGGCCACAAAGATGGGCATATCACCGAACAGCAGGATCCCCCGATGGTTGGCGTGCTGCTTGACCGCCGCCCATTGCAGATAGAACAGAAACTGCTCGAAACGATACTGCGCCAGGGTCTCGGCCAGCCGCTCCCGCGCCGCCGCCATGGCGCCGGGCTCCCGATCGCGCAGCGCCGGAGCCCACTCCCACCAGGGGGCACGGTCATGCTCACACTTGAGGGCCAGATACAGGACATAGTCCTCCAGCCAGAAGGCATGTTGCGTTTTGAAATCCTCGAAGGCCTGACGATCATCACCATTCGCACCGGCCATGAAACCCTCATGGGCCTGGCGCAGTGCCAGGGAGTCGAAGGGATCCAATGCCCCTTGCCCATCCAGCAGGGCATCATCCAACAGCCAGCCACGGGCCTGTAGATCAGCCAGGCAGATCAACTGGGTGCTGCCGGCATGCACCGACATGCACTGGTAGGGCGAACCGCCCCCGTGGGGCTGATTCAGGGGCAGCACCTGCCAGACCGTGACCCCGGCAGATGCCAGGAAGTCGACGAAACGGTGGGCCTGCTTCCCCAGCGCGCCCTGTCGACCGGATCCGGGCAGGGAGGTGGGGTGAAGCAGGATGCCGGCGCGACGCCGATCCAGCGTGGATGATGCTTGGGCGCTGTGTTCTGCCACAGTTCCTCCGTCCTGTGCGTGGGATTCCGGGTCTTCGGCGGACTGACGGGCTTACCCGTCAGGTTTTTGTCCCTGCCGCATCACGCCACCGGCGGCGGGTTCGCCGCTGCCCCGGCTGAGCACATGCGACAGCTCCTCTGGCGGGGCCTCTCCCAGCAGACGGTAGAGGTGCACCAGGTGTTGGCGATACAAGCGTTCAAACAGGCTGACAGTACCCGCCGGGTTGTAGTCGCCAAACCACCAGCACCAGTCCGACCCCTCACATACCGCCAGTTGCCGGGTGGCCGCCTCCACTTGCGCCGCCGTCAGCCGATCCTGGGCCATCACCCGGTCAAAACACTGTTTGGCCTGGATCAGCATTTCCCAGCCTCGATTCTTGTCCCGGGAACCCACCCAGGTATCGAAGTTGCCATATACCCAGCTCCCTGCCACCACATGCCCCAACGACTCCCGCGGACTCACGTTGAGACAATCGGCAAACGTGGCAAGTTCGATGTCGGGATGTTCCGCAAGCCGACGGTAAAGAGCCGAGAGGAAATAGTAGCCGTTGGCCGGGTAATACTCCCAGGCATTCTCACCATCCAGAATCACCGTGACCAGGGCGCCGCGCCCCTGGCTGCCATGAACACGGTTCCAGCGTTGTCCGATCCCCTCCAGGTGGTGCACGAAATCCCCCACGGCGTCATCACCATGCCAGTCGGTATACCGAAACCCAATGGAGTCCGACAGGCCATCATCGCGGAAGAACAAAGACAGTTCGCGATCCTGAAAACGATAGGGCTGGTAAAGCCAGTCACGGTCCTCGGGCAACTCCTCATCCCGACCCTGCATGAGGGAATGGGTGAGCACCCCCTCCCCCGACGCGGACCAGCGGATACCCGCCTCGTCCAGTAGAGCCAGCGTCGCATCGCTGACGCTGCCCTCGGACGGCCAGCAGCCGGCCGGCCGCAGTCCAAAGTGCCGCTCGAAGCTCTCCAACCCCCGTTGCAGATGCCACTGCACCCGCGCCCGGCCATCAGGATACTGACCGCTTAGGGGTAATTCCGCCGATGGCGCCGCCTCGTGGGCTGATGCCATATCCAGCATCAGCGGCATGATGGGATGGGCATAGGGGCTGAAGGACAGTTCCACCCGACCCGATTCCGCCAGGCGGCGGTAACGATCCAGGAGGCCACCCAGCAGTTCATCGATCACCTCCAGGAGCAACCGACGTTGCGACGGCGTGAAGTCCCGGCCCTGCTCCATCAGTGGCTTGATGCGCGGATCAGTGCGGCGCACCGTCTCGCCTAGCCAGACCAGGTGATACCAGGTGACCAGATCAAAGAAGAAGTGATCCCCCTGGTAGGACACGTAGTCGGGGTGTTGCTTGAGCCAGGACACCATGTCCGCCAGCAGGCGGTAGGGGCCGAACGGCTCGATCAGACGCTGACGATTGGCACGTATACAGGCCTCCGCCAGGTTGAGTCGTCGAGAGGGTTCATCGGGTGGCCGATCGGCCACCAGCATGGCCAGCACCGGGTCACGAATCTGGCCCTCACCCTTGAGAAAGGCGCTTACCTGGCTGGCGTAGTCTTCGATCTGATCCAGCAGGATCGGGGCAAAGTTCACTACCGCCCGGGCACCCGGCTCTGCCTCCAGGTGCGCCGCCATATCCACGTAATCCTTGATGGCGTGCAGATACGTCCAGGGCAGTGCGTATTCACCGGTGTGGGCATCCAGGTACTGGGGCTGATGCATGTGCCAGCACAGTACGACCCGCAACGGCGGGTGGGCCGCATTCGGGTGATCAGACGCCATGATGAGGCATATTGCCGAGCATATCCGGTGTCACCACCGTCACACCGCCATCGGATACATAGAAGCGTTTGGCATCCTGCTCACGATCCCGTCCGATGACCATCCCCTCGGGAATCCGGCATCCCTTGTCGATCACGGCCTTGTGAACCACACAGTTACGACCGATATCCACATCCGGCAGGATGACCGAATCGGTCACCTGGGCATGGGAGTTCACGGTGACATTGGAGAACAGCAGGGAGTGACGCACCAGCGATCCGGAAATGATGCAGCCGCCGGACACCATGGAGTCCACGGCCATGCCACGGCGGTCTTCGTCATCAAACACGAACTTGGCCGGGGGCAGCTGCTCCTGGTAGGTCCAGATGGGCCAGTCCATATCGTAGAGGTTGAGTTCCGGAGTCACCCCGATCAGTTCCAGATTGGCCTTCCAGTAGGAATCGATGGTACCCACATCCCGCCAGTAGGCCTGTGTGCCCGTCTGCACGTCGCGGAACGGATAGGCCATCACCCGGCTGGACTTGAGCACCTTGGGGATGATGTCCTTGCCAAAGTCGTGACTGGAACCGGGCGTGTCGGAATCTGCCACCAGTTGCTGGAAGAGAAAGTCCTTGTTGAACACGTAGATGCCCATGGAGGCCAACGCCTTGTCCGTCTTGCCGGGGACGGGCTTTGGGTGCTCGGGCTTCTCGTCGAAGCGCTCCACCCGGCCATCGGCATCCACGGCCATGACGCCAAACCCCCGGGCCATCTCCAGGTCCACTTCCAGACAACCCACCGTCATGTCGGCGCCGGACTCCACGTGGTAGGCGATCATGTCGCCATAGTCCATCTTGTAGATGTGGTCGCCGGCCAGGATGAGCACATAGCTGGGATCGTGGTCACGGATGATGTCCAGATTCTGGAACACCGCATCAGCCGTCCCCTTGTACCAGGAGGTCTCGATGCGCTGCTGGGCCGGCCACAACTCGATGAACTCACCAAACTCGCCGCGCAGGAAGCTCCAGCCCCGCTGCACGTGCTGGATCAGGGAGTGGGCCTTGTACTGGGTGATCACCCCCACCTGGCGAATGCCGGAGTTGATGCAATTGGAGAGCGGAAAATCGATGATCCGGAACTTGCCCCCAAAGGGCACCGCTGGCTTGGCCCGCCACATGGTCAACTGCTTGAGGCGGGAGCCACGCCCCCCAGCCAGTATGAGTGCCAGGGTGTCTCGGGTGATGCGGCTGACGAAGCGTTGGGATTGTGGTTTCATACCTGCCTTCTGTGACCCGGGTGTGTGGAGGACGTGGCCCCTGGGGCATGTTAAGGTTTTTTCCGCCGGGCTGCATCCAACCGGTGCATTGCGTCCCCATGCCATCATGGTACGCGATCATTTCGATTCTATTACATTTTCCGGCCGCCACATCAAGGCAGGCCCAACCGCCGAACCAGGACGGGAACCCACATGCGTGCAACCAACCGTGAAGACCTTCAACGCATCCTGGACGCCAGACATCATGATCCGTTCAGTCTGCTGGGTAGTCACGTGGAACAGGAACAGAGGGTCGTGCGTGCCTACCTGCCCCACGCCACCCAGGCCCGCCTTGACGACCTGGACGAGCCCATGGAGAAGGTCCACGACCGGGGAATATTCGAATGGCGTGGCCCCCTGGATGCCCTGCCAGACCATTATCGCATCCGCTGGAACGACGGTCATGGCCATGAACACGTTGGCTACGACCCCTATAGCTTCGGGCCCGTTGTGTCGGATTTCGACATCCACCTGTTCAACGAAGGCCGGCATTGGCATGCCTATCGCTTCCTGGGGGCCCATGCCCACGAGGTGGACGGCATCCAGGGGGTACGCTTTGCCGTATGGGCCCCCTCCGCCGAACGGGTTTCCGTGGTGGGCGACTTCAACCGCTGGGATGGCCGCTGCCACACCATGCGGGTGCGCGGAGGCAGTGGCGTGTGGGAGTTCTTCATCCCCGGCCTGAAACCCGGAGCCCTGTACAAGTACGAGATCCGCAACCGGGACACCGGCGCCACCCTGGTAAAGACCGATCCCTATGGACAGCGTTTCGAGTTGCGACCCCAGACCGCCGCCGTGGTCCATGACCCCGAACCGTTCTCCTGGTCCGACGAGGCATGGCTGAAAGAGCGCGCCGGTGATGCCTGGCTGCACCGTCCCATGTCCATCTACGAGGTACACCTGGGCTCCTGGCGTCTTGGTGAGGATGGCCAGTTCCTCAACTATCGGGAACTGGCCCGCGCACTGGTGCCCTATGTGAAGGAAATGGGTTTCACCCACATCGAACTGCTGCCGGTAACCGAACACCCCTTCGACGGCTCCTGGGGCTACCAGACCACCGGCTACTACGCCCCCACCAGCCGTTTTGGCAGCCCCGATGACTTTCGGGACTTCGTCAACCACTGTCACGAAAACGGTGTTGGCGTGCTATTGGACTGGGCACCGGGACATTTCCCCAGGGATGCCCACGCCCTGGCCCGGTTCGATGGTAGCGCCCTGTACGAGCATGAAGACCCGCGCATGGGCGAGCACCGTGATTGGGGCACGCTGATCTTCAACTACGGGCGTAACGAGGTACGCAACTTCCTCGTCTCCAGCGCCATGTACTGGGTGGAAGAGTTCCACATCGATGGCCTGCGGGTGGACGCAGTGGCCTCCATGCTCTACCTGAACTACTCCCGGGAAGAAGGCGAATGGATTCCCAACAAGTTTGGAGGCCAGGAAAACCTGGACGCCATCGAATTCCTGCGGGATCTCAACAGCAGCGTGCAGGGCAACCATCCGGGCGCCCTGATCATGGCCGAGGAGTCCACCTCCTGGCCCCAGGTGACGCGCCCCACCTGGCTCGGAGGGCTGGGCTTCTCACTCAAGTGGAACATGGGATGGATGAACGACACCCTGGAATACTTCAAGAAGGACCCCATCCACCGCCACTACCATCACGACCAACTCACCTTTGGCCTGCTGTACGCCTTTACCGAAAACTTCGTTCTGCCCTTCTCCCATGACGAGGTGGTGCACGGCAAGCGCTCCCTGCTCTACCGCATGCCGGGAGATGAATGGCAGCGCTTCGCCAACCTGCGCCTGCTGTACACCCTCATGTGGTCCTACCCGGGCAAGAAACTGCTGTTCATGGGCTGCGAATACGGCCAGGGCAATGAGTGGGACGATGCCAAGGAACTGGAATGGTATCTGCTGCAGTTCCCCTTCCACTCCGGCGTGAAGCAATTGGTGGCCGATCTCAACGCCCTCTACGCCCGTGAGAAGGCCCTGCATCACTTCGATTTCGAATGGCAGGGCTTTGAATGGATCGACTGTCACGATGCCGCCCAGTCGGTGCTCAGTTTCATCCGCAAGGGGGAAGAGAAGGACGATTTCATCCTCGCGGCCCTTAACTTCACCCCCGCCCCCCGCGAGGGCTACCGTATCGGCGTACCAGCCCCGGGGCGATATCGGGAGATCTTCAACTCCGACTCGCACTTCTACTGCGGCAGCAACCTGGGCAACCTGGAGGTAGAGGCCGAAGACCTGCCCTGGATGGGCCGTCCCTACTCCGTGGTGCTCACCCTGCCGCCGCTGGCAGGCATCCTGCTGAAACCCGTTGCCCCCTGAGCATCACCCCTGGCGAACAGGCCTCGCGCTGACTTATACTCAGCGCGAACGGGGCGGTAGCTCAGTTGGGAGAGCGCAGCAATCGCACTGCTGAGGTCGTGGGTTCGACTCCCATCCGCTCCACCACCACACTTCCAGAAAAGTCCCAAGAAGTTCCTAAGCCCGCGTCAACGCGGGCTTTTTTATTTTTTCGGCTTCCAGTAAGGGACGGGGGGTTCCTTTGACAGCCGGGGGCAACTGGGGGCAACTGGGGGCAACTGGGGGCAACATTGGGGGCAACTGTGGTGCTGCCACGGAGAGTTGCCCCCATGCCCCTCACCGACACTGTCATCCGTAACGCCAAGCCCGGCGAAAAAATCCGCAAACTGTCCGACAGTGCGGGAATTTATCATGTATCGATGACCCACTGGCGGAGGACATCACGCGCCGCATCCGCATCCCAGCGGGCACGATCCAACAGATACTGCACCCCATCTGGGGATTTATCTCCGAGCCATTCGGCGAGGTGCCAGCCATTTTTTCGTTCGCAATGACTGAGCAAGCCCTGAACATAAAATAGTGCACGATCGCGCGTTTCCGAGCGGGGAAAGAGCGGACCTAAACGTTCCGCCAGGCCATTGAACAATGCTGAGACAGAAAGATCCTGTGGTTGCATTCTTCACCTTGTGATCGCTGAAAAATCAATCACATACAGTATAGCTCACTCAGTTACGGCTGTAGTACTAGGCTTCCTCATCCGCTGCCGAGGCCCATTCGCTGAGGGTACCTTCCACGGCCCTGAGATATTCGAGATCAAGCGGCTGCACCCGACGCACGGTGGCGCTGCCGTCTTCCCGCAGTTCACAGGCCAGCAGGTCACCCCGATCGCGGTTCATTTGAGATCCTTGAGGTATTGCTGGCCCTTTGCGGTCATACGGTACTGCTGAAGGCGACTGTTAGGTGTCTCAGGCAGCGTCATCTCGATCAGATCTTGTTGCCGCAAGCGGCGAATCTGTTTATTGAGTTCACCGGACACTCCCTTATGGCCCAGCCGCTCGGCGATGGTGGCCTTGCCCAGTGGCGCCTCTTGAAGAGTCAGCATCACTCTGGCCGCCAACCCCGACTCTAGCCGCGACTCTAGCCGCGACTCTAGCCGTACTGGCATCGACTGAGTCTCTGTCGAGGGCACGTCTGCACCGTCTTGTATGGCAAATGGTGCCGCCAGCCAGACACTCAACCGTATGCGGTTAGCGATCTCCTCGATGCCAGGCTCACGCAGCCCCTGGGCCGCCGCCTCGGCAAAGATACGCTTGACCCCGCTCCCCCACTGTTCAATCAGCCCGAGTTCGCGGAACACGCGGGCGATCACGGGATTGCGAATCATGGAAACGCCCCGCTTCATCTCGTCGATGGTCATGCCGGGCATCAGCAGGCCGGGACTTTCGATCTCGATACGATCATCGAAAAACGCGATCCGAATCGGGCTGCCCTGCTGCGAGTAGTCGCAATGCACCAGGGCATTGATGACTGCCTCGCGCAGCATGGTCAGCGGGATGCTCCACACGTCGCGGCGGCGCATGGCCCCGAACTCCGCGCTCTTGAAGGCATGCTTCTTGAGAAACAGCTCGATGCTGTGGACGGCTTGCGGCAGGGGTTCATGGATCTCCGTCTGGTCGAAGATCTCGATCTTGTCCGTGCCACGAAATCGACCGCACTGCACCCAGGCATCTGAAAAATGCCACTGACGCTCACGACCAAACAGCAGGATGCCGCCCACACTGGGCACCAGGCGCCCTTGATACGGCATCAACAGCCGCAGGGTGCGCAACTTGGCTTCGCCCAGGGGCGCATCACTGCCGAAGGCCTGCTGGATGGCCGCCTGGTCCAGATCCTCGATCGACAGTTCCGTCATGGGTTGCGCGTCGAAGCTGGTTCCGCGCACCTGGCGTTGCATTTCTTCAATCAGGCGCGCATCGGCCTGGCGATTACTCGACCCGAGTCGGACCAGCACGCCATGATCCGGCCCGAGGGCCTTGAGAAAGTGGGGTCGCGAACTGCTCAGGAACACCTCGATGCGCAGCAGGGTGTGTTCCCCTACCGTGAACAGCTCGATGTTTGGCAGCAGGCGGGGGAAGATGCTGTCGGCGATCAGGCTGGTCAGACGCTCTTCCGCGTCCAGCGGATCCGCTACTCCCACGATTTCGCCATCATCCGCCACACCGACGATGAGTTGGCCGCCCGCTGTGTTGGAGAAGGCCACCAGGGTTTTCAGCAAAGGCTTGGGAGATGAGAGATCGCGCTTGAACTCCAGCTGTTTGCCTTCCGGCTGGGCAAGCAGATCCTCGATTGGGTGCATCATCACGCGATTTCCTACCGCATACGAACCAGCTTATTGGCCAGCATTGCCCCGTGCAGGTCTAGCACTTGGTGGGCAATCTCGCTGGACGAGGTGGAGTGGTCAAACGCCTGGGGTGAGCAGACCCCCGTGGACCCCGAACTGCGGCCCATCCGGGAGGACACGAGGGTCGCAGGCCATCAGGAACTTGAGGATTCTCCCTCAACACACCAGGCGCCTCAACTTCCCATGCGCGCACGAGCACCCGAAAAACCCCACTCTCCCAATAGACCATAAACGCTTGGGGACGCCCCGCGCCCGCCCTACCATGCCCTCATGAACGCCCTGACCTCCTGGATCACACGCTCCCTGGGCCATCAGCCGGGCAGAAGCCTTCACGGCACGGACGCGGTAGGATCGCCATCGCTCCTGATACCGATCCAGGACGCGCAGACCCTCTTCACACCCACACACCGCCAGGCCGTGCTGGCCCAGATTGCCAGGTTGACCGGCCTGCCCGGCCCACATCATCAGGCCCTGGTCTTGTGGCCTATCCGGCAATACGCCAGCTTCGTGCAGCAATTGCCCGCCTCCCAGGCCCACCATCATGCGAGCCTGGGAGGGCTGCTTGATCATACCCTCGAGGTGATCCATCAGGCCCTGCTGATCCGCCGTGGGCGATTGCTGCCGATCGGCGGCGAGCCTGAGCGCATTGCCAGGCAGCATGATCTGTGGACCTATGCGGTGGCCATGGCCGCCCTGCTCCATGACCTGGGTAAAACGGCGGTGGATCAGTGGGTCACCCTATATGGGGCCGATGGCCAATCCATCGGCACCTGGGATCCCCTGGCCGGCCCCATGACAGGCGTGCCGCGCTGCCATGCTTACACGGTGACCTACAGACCACGGCGGCGTCATGGCTTTCATGAGCGGGTCACGCCCCTGCTGGTCCATCACATCATGCCGACCCGCGGATTGGCTTGGCTGGCCTCGGAACAGGCGCTCTTCGCCCAAGCCTATCCGAAGTTCTTTGATGATGACGATCGGGAGAGAGGGATGTCCGAACGCTCAGATACTATTCATGCGATACCGGGGCAACTCTGGGGGCAACAAAATTTAGAAAATTTATTTTTGACTTATTCATCAGATACTTATAGAGCGCTTTCGGTAGCCATCCGCCCACCAGAAAAAACCAAAAATCAAGCACTTGCGGGACGTTTTCCGGGCTATCACACCAAACGGCCAACCACCCCTCAAGTGCTTGATTTTTTTGCCCACCCCGGCGGGATCTCATGGTGCGGTGGTGTGCAGCCTCCCTGCTCCAGGCGCGCGCCTCAATACTCCCCACCCGGGGGCCACATTTCCGGCATGAAGCGTACCACCTGATTGCGGCCGTTATCCTTGGCGGCATATAGGGCCACGTCGGCATATTTGAGCACCTGCCAGAAGGCCTGGGCATCGTCCGGGTAGGCTGCCAGACCGATGGAGAGAGTCTTGTAAAGGTCACCACCTGCCACCTTGAAGGGGTGTGCCTCCACCGCCTCGCGGATCTTGTTGGCCACTTCCACGGCCGCTTCGGCGCCGGTATCCAGCAGGATGACCATGAACTCCTCACCACCGTAGCGAATGACCAGGTCGGATTCGCGCAGGTGAGCCGGGAAGATACCGGCCAACTCCCGCAGGATCTGGTCGCCCACATCGTGCCCGTGGGTGTCGTTCACCGTCTTGAAATAGTCCAGGTCCAGCATCATCAGCGTCATGGACATCTTGCGACGCTTGCATTGGGCCACCAGGCTGTCGGAATACTCCTCCAGGAAACGGCGGTTGCGCAGGCCGGTCATGGCGTCCTTGAGACTGGATTCGCGCAGGCTGGCCATCAAACCCTTGGCCTGAAGCACCGGTGCCGCTTCGCGCAAATAGGCGCTGATCAGGGGGCGCGCACGGGTGAGCGCCGGGATGTTCTGAGGTGGCACCACCAGTTGCACCACGCTGCCCACGCCGCCGGACTGGATGACGGGCAGGCAGAGATAGCTGCGCCCATCGGCCAGGGCGTCCTGGCTGAACGCACGGCATAGATTGGGATTTTCAAGGCCGTCGATGGCATGACCGGTGCGCACGGCCCGGCAGGTGGTGCATTGCTCCAGAATGTCAGGATGGCACCAACGTATCTCGTCATGCGGCACCCCATCCACGATCACCGTCTCCATCAGGCGCTTTTCCCGGTCCACTTGGTAGATGGAGAAATGCTCCATGCCAAACTCGGTGCGCAGGACCTCGCTCAAGCGGAAGAATACCTCCTCGGTGGTCTGATCCTCCTCGATGGCCTGTTTGAACTGAGCCACTTTGACCAGCCCGGAGACGGTGGAGGAGGTCTCCTGCAGCAGGTTGGCTTTGGGGTCTGGCACGGTATTCACCAACTGGGCCACGTGATCCCGAATTTCGGTGAGTTTGTGGGTGATGGCATCGGCCATCTGATTGAAATGGATAGCGATCTGCCCGATCTCATCATGACTGCGACTGCGTACCCGCTGGCTGAAATCCCCGCTGCTGGCCAGGCTGGCAGCCTGACGGATCTCCTGGGTGGTTTCTACCAGGGGGCGGAGCATGCGTTTCAGAAAGGCGATGGACAGGATGGCAAACAGCCCCATGATGGCCACCAGAAACAGGGCCGTGGCCATGCCGGCGGTCTTCATGTGATCTACGGATGCGGTGAGGGTCACGGCACCCAGGGCCGCCCCCTCGGGCGCCTGATGACAGGCCATGCAGTTGATGTCGCCGTTGGAGGAGGCAATGTAGGGAATGGTGGCGCGAAACTCCTCGCCGAACAGCCCCCCGATCAACCCGAAATACGGCTGCCCACTCTCCAGTACCTGGCGGTCGATGTCATCGGCCCCGGTCTCCATCGCCAGCCCCTCGCCATACTGCTCGATCACCTGTTCGCCGCGGATGACCCGCACCTCATTGAGGCTGTTCACTTCCGCCAGCCGCCGGAGCATGGAGGCCCGGCGGTCAATGGTGTCATTGATCATGGCTTCGGTGAGGGAGACACGGATCATCTCTGCTGCCGTGCGGGTGTGCTCGGTGGCAGAGCGCACAGAAAAATCCCGGATCAGCACCATGCTGGACAGCCCAATGACCAGCATCATGATGAGCATGACCAAAAGCAGGGCGCCCATGGTCTTGGTCTGCAGGCGACTGATGGTCACAGGAAACCTCGCGACTGTTTGAGTGACGTATCTCTACAAGGATACGCCCTCAACCCCGGGTAAGTGACATGAAATGGCCAAATCGCCCAACGAAACGATCACCGCGAAAGCAGGCCCTGACTTCCCAGGCCCCATCACACCCTGGGCTGTTCCTGGCCAACTGCCGTGTTCATGGGGAGTGGCATGACGTCCTCCCCTGAGATTGAGTGCGCTCAAGGTTCTAGAACAGGGTGTGGGATACACTGCTTAGACCGTTTCCATGCTTGAATCCGATGTTACAGCGGACAGTGAGTGGGCATGGATTGATATTTCGCATATTAGGGCCATCCCAGGATGCCGAAAAAGCCGCAAAAAACCGTCATGGAAGTCCAGGAGGGCGACACGATCAGCGGCAGTGATGGGCCTGGCGCTGAACCATCGGACGGTCCCAGATCTTCCCCCTGCATCTCCCTTGAGAACGAACTACTGGAGGCACAGCGCATTGCCCAGGTGGGCAGTTGGCTGTCGGATTTCCAGGAGGACGTGATTCGTTGGTCTCCGGAGGTTTACCGGATTTTTGGGCTTTCTCCCGATGCCTGGCATGCCACCCACGAGGCCTTCATGTCACTGGTGCACCCCGAGGATCAAGACAGGGTGCAGGCGGCCGTTGATGCCGCGCTCGCGGGGGATGCCTACGATATCGAGCACCGCATTCTGCGCCCCGACGGGACCATACGCATCGTCCGTGAACGCGGCAAAGTGGAGTTTGATGATGCCGGCCGACCGCTACGAATGATCGGCACCGTGCACGATATTACCGATCGCAAATGGCAGGAGGAGGAACTGCGCCGCAGAGAGATGCGGTTTCGCCTCGTTCAACAGGCGGCGCGATTCGGTATCTGGGAATGGGATTTGGCCGAAGACCGGATCCACTGGGACGCCAACTGCTGGAACATGCTCGGCTATGCGTCCGATACCCCCGGCGCGTTGAGTTACGCCCAGTGGCGGGCCATGGTGCATCCCGATGACCTGAAGGACGTGGACGAACAGTGGCGTCGTCAGCTGATGGTAAATGATCGTTTCACCATCGAGTTTCGCTACGAGCGTGCCCATGGCGGCTGGGCATGGGTGCAGGGCCGCGGTCAGGTTATCGAATATGATGATGAAGGCCAGCCCCGGCGATTGATGGGCACCCACGTGGAGATCAGCCAGATCAAGCGTGCTGAACAACAAGCCCATCAGGCCCAGCAACGCGCCCAGGCGTATCTGAACACTGCCGGGGTGATCATGCTGACCCTCGGGAGGAATGGCATCATCGAAATGGCCAATCAGCGCGCCTGCAGCACCCTGAAATGCGATGCGCGGTCCATTATCGGCCTGGACTGGTTTGAGCAGTTTGTGCCCGAGCGTTATCGCCATGACATGCGGGCACGATTCAACGCCATGATGACGAATCATATCCTGCGGCTTCATGAGTCCAGGATGGATTCCCCCATCCTGACGCGCACCGGAGAAAAACGCTGGATTCGTTGGACGGCTGTGACCCTGAGGGATGAACGCGGACTCCCCGAGGCGGTCCTCTGCTCGGGAGAGGACATCACGGAACAGCGTCAGGCCTGGCAGGAGAAGGAGAAGATCGTACAGATCCTGGAAGCGGCGCCGGATATCGTATGCTCCTGTGATGAACAAGGCCGTATTCATTACATGAATCGAGCCGGCCTGGCGTTCTGGGATTTGCCGGAGGGTCTCCCGCAGCCTGGTGGGCCAGCGCCCGTTTCCCTGCAGGATTTGCAGCCGGACCGGGCGATTCAGCGGGTGCTGAAGGAGGGTTTTCCGGCAGCCTTGCAGTCCGGGCATTGGTGCGGCGAGTCGGTCATCATCGATGCCCAGGGAGAAGAAACACCCGTTCACCAGACGGTGGTGGCGCATCCGCCGGAAAACGGCGATGCCTTGCGCTTTTCAACCCTGATACGGGACATCAGCCTGCAAAAGCGCTACGAGAGGGAACTGCATCGGCAAGCCTTCGAGGATACCCTGACAGCCATCCCCAATCGGCGCCATTTCGAAAGCGTGCTGGAAAGGGAACTGCAGCGGGCAGAACGCTATGGTCACCCGTTCTCCGTCATGCTCCTGGATGTGGATCATTTCAAATCACTCAATGATCGCTTTGGCCACGAAGTGGGCGACGAAGTCTTGTACGCGCTGGCGCAATGCCTCGACCGATGCCGACGGGCTGCAGATGTGCTCGCCCGCTGGGGTGGAGAGGAGTTCATCGCCCTGTTGCCCGAGACATCGCAGGAACAGGCTGCTCAGGCGGCAGAGGGCATGCGACGTCGCATTGAGGAAAAGGCCTTCAAGACGGTTGGGCGCGTGACGATCAGTCTCGGTGTTGCCCAATTCTGTCCTGGCGAGACGATGCGCGATCTCATCAGACGCACCGATCAGGCGCTTTACCAAGCCAAGAGCCAGGGACGAAACCAGGTGGTGAGTTTCACACCGCAGATGTGACCATCGGATGCCGGTATTGAAGGGAATTTATAGCTGCCTGCCCTTGAATGCCTGTCCAGTCATCCGGGGTCGGAGCATGAAGGTCTCGCGCCCATCGCCACCAAAGTACCGACCTTCCGCCCCTGACCTACGTACTGGATTACGAGGACCATCACTGATGGCTATGCACAATCCTCCCCATCCCGGTGAATTCATCCGCGAGGTCTATCTTGAGCCATTCGGCCTGAGCGCACGACACCTCGCCTCCAAGCTTCAGGTTTCCCCATCTACCGTAGCCCGAGTGCTTCAGGGGCGCAGCTCTGTCAGCCCCGAGATGGCTGACCTCGCGAATCAGTCGGTTGGCCCCGTTCCAATCGCGTTCCATGGAACGACCCTCCTGGGCGGTGACCGGGCTCGGGGGATTGACACAGCGCCCGGCTGCAAAGCGCCAGCGCACGGTGTTCCTGCAACACACCCTGAATTGGCAAACCACCAAGGCCAGCATAAGTTCGGGCTTCCATGCCCATGGTGTCTTGCAGATCGACTACAAGGTCGTCACATGCTGATCAGGCGGCGGCCTGGGATTGGTGACTGCGCTGGGCAATGTTGACCAGATCTTCCAGTGTGAAGTGCCCTTCTTCCTTGGAGGGCAAGGTGGGTCTCCAATGGGGGGCGTGATTAACGAAGCTCGCCCGATCTCCTTCCAGAAGACCAATCAGCACCTCGGCCACGATCTGGCCACCCACCTCGCCCAAGTGCTGGCCGGACTCGCGCATTTCGGCTTCGCGCAGGATGTAGTACCACAACGGTGCGGGTACTGGCAGGGGTGTTGGCAGTCCGGACACATGGCCCCAGAGTTCCTCCTGGCTGAGCACATCGGCCCCCATGCAGGCTGCCACCGATTGCCCCGACGGCAAGGAAAAGGCAGCACCCCGTTTGAGATTGCGGGCGGCGAGTGAGCGTGCCTCATCCGGTATGCCCGGTGGCACCACCGAATCCGGCAGAAATAGCAACGACTCATTGAGCCGGGAGTTGATCAGGCGACTGGGCTGAACACCCTGGCCATCTCCCAGAAAACTCGACCAGTCCACCGTGTGTTCCCTGGCAACAGGCACTCCGCCACGAAGATCGCTGAGTCCCTCGTCTCGCGGCGCATCTGCCTCGGCCGGGAACAGTCGTGCCCCACCTGCGGTAGCGTTGATGCGGTAGCCGGCCCGTACCTGACTGTGTCCGAAGCGGAAGGCGGCGACGCTAAATTCCACCGGCATGTATGGCTCTTCGGCAAACCAGTAGTAGCGGCGCCCGTGATCCAAGATGTCGTCCACCCGCGCCTGACCACAGATACGTGGCAAATAGTCGTGCAGGACAATCCACTGATAATGCCACCGTACGAGTCTCTGGGCCTCCTCGAAATCCCGGCCTGCCTCCTCGTCAAATACCTGATTGTGGAATTTGGCAAAGGCCAGGTGCAGTTGGGAGACAATGAGATTCTCATCGTTTCGGGGATCGCCAATGATGGCGGTGCCACGATGGTTCCTGAGGACATCATGATCGCCCTCGGCCGATGTGAGGAACCGGCCCTCACCATCATAAAGGTAGGGCTGGGCCGCCGGACCTGCCCCGTAAAGGGAATCCAGTTCCATCATGGGGGTGCGGAAGTTACGCAACGCCTGAGGATGAAGTGGACCCCATCCACTGGACCACCTGACAGGGGGGTTAAGCTCTAACCGGGGTTGTAGCTCTCAGGCGTCAGGCCGCCCGAGTCAGAGGTTGGTTGAAGTAAACCTCATCCGGTGTTGCGTCGTCCAGCCCCTGATGGGGCCGCTCGGCGTTGTACCAGGTGAAGTACTGCTTCAGATCCTGGCGTAAGTGGACGCCATTATCAAAGGCCTTCAGGTAGACGCACTCGTACTTCACGCTGCGCCAGAGCCGCTCCACAAAGATGTTGTCCTGGTAACAGCCCTTACCGTCCATGCTGATCTGGATTTTGTGGTCTTTCAGCACCTGGGTGAACGCCTTGCTGGTGAACTGGCAGCCTTGGTCCGTGTTGAATATCTCGGGTCGCCCATGGCGTGCCAGAGCCTCCTCAAGGGCATCAATGCAGAAGTCGGTGTCCAGGGTGTTCGACACACGCCAGGAGAGCACACGACGACTGTGCCAGTCCATGATGGCCACCAGGTACATGAACCCCCGGGCCATCGGGATGAACGTCACATCGGTCGCCCAGACCTGGTTGGGACGATCGATCACCAGATCCCGCAGCAGGTAGGGATAGATCTGGTGGCCCTCGCCCGGTCGACTGGTGCGCGGCCTCGGATACACGGCGTGCAGGCCCATCTGGCGCATCAGCCGCTGGACTCGCTTGCGGTTTACCGGGTGGCTCAAGCGGTTGAGGTAGGCCCTCATCCGCCGCGAACCATAGAACGGCCTTCGCAGGTATTCCTCGTCAATCAGGCGCATCAGCTCCAGGTCGCTATCCTGGGTCGGCTTGGGCCGGTAGTACACCGAAGAACGGCTGATGTCGAGCAACTGACACTGTCGCCGGACGCTGACATCAACCGCCTGCGGCTCCACCAGGGCCTGTCGCTGGGCCCGGCTCAACGACCGAGCCTGCGTGATAAAAAATCGCGTTCCACCGTCAGCTTGCCGATCTCACGGTACAGGGTGTCGATCTCCTCCTGAGTCTTCTGGGCCGCCTTGCCCCCACCCTTGCCCTCGAAGATCCCCGTCGCCTTGTCCAGCAACTCACGCCGCCACTGACTCACCATGGTCGGATGGATCTCGAAGCGGGCTGCCAGCTCCGAGGTGGTCTGTTCCCCTTTGAGGGCTTCAAGGGCCACCTTGGCCTTGAAGTCGGCGCTGTATTGCTTGCGTTTCCTGCTCATGATCAGATTCTCCTGTCGGAATGATCAGAGCTTAACCCCTGGTCCGAATCTTGGGGTCCACCTCAGGATCGTTCTGGGATTCCAGGCTGGAGGTGGGGTCGAAGGTAATGTCGTGATCGACAAACTGACCGAAGAAGGTGAAGCCGGCGGGGATGCCGGGATTGTCGCCCTCGTCCCCAAGTTCGTCCTTCATGGGGCCATCGGCGGCCCCCAGGGCATGAGGTTGTGCAGGTTGAGGGAGATGCGACTCCTTGAGGGAGCGCAGGTGCGGAAACATCCGGCCAAAACGACCGGGCCGGCCAAACACGCCCTTTTGAGGACAATGGCCCCGAAGATATTCACCATGCATGGGTATACTCCTCATGAAACTGCAACGTCATCTCGATAGGACTGTAGTGACCTCCTCTGTGTGTGACTCAAGGGTAATCCCTACTCTCTTGCTTGGCTTATAGCCCTTGTGTACAGAATGTCCAGTCCGATCCAATCTGGCGATCGACAGCAAACTCAGGGGCTGTTACCTGGTCCAGTTGCGAGTACCTCTTTCCAAGCCGGCGACAGGACTCGCCCCATCTCTCTACACGACAGTGCGCGCGGATCGTCTAGGCCGGTGGCGCCAACGGCATGGCAGGTCATCAGCGCACCCAACTGGATTGGTCGCGGGGAAGCCGCCTGTCCGGGTCGGTCACCATGACCGAATTCCCATCCTTGAGACGGGCTGAGTACACGATTTCTCGCCTTTTCTCGGGAGAATAGCCGCACCGGATGCGTAGCCGTGAGCCGGGGCGTATCCGGGGCGCAATCAAGAACCGCCTGACAATGCCGATAACCCCGAACACGCACAAGGTGCGCCTGACGCGCTCAGTACGGATACCTGAACCATGCTGTCTTCCCTGACCATCGGCCGCAAGCTGGCGGCCTCCTTCACGATCGTTCTTTTGATCCTGCTGATGATCGCGCTGGTGGGATGGAATGGCCTGAATCGCATGGGCGACGCCCAGGCGCGTGTGGCGGACACTTACGAGCAGGCCATCTTCCAGGTGGAAAAGGAGGTGGATCACCTGGTCTGGGTCAACGATCTGGCCAATGTCTTTGTATTGGGTACCGAATTTCAGGGGCAGCTGGACTATACCCAATGCGACTTCGGGCAGTGGTACTACAGTTTTCGGGACAGCGACGCCTTTGATCAGGCCCCCAGCGATTTCCGGCGTACCTTCAACGCCATCGAGCAACCCCACCGCGAACTCCACCAGACGGCCATCCGCATCCTGCGAGCCGTGGAAAACGGTGATCGTCAACAGGGACTGGACATCTACCAGGGGCAGACCCTGGGCCATCTGGAGACACTCCGGGGTTTGCTGGACGACCTGGGTGACGGGCTTACGCGTCAGCGAGGGGTCGTGAATGCTCAGGCGGAGCGTACCGCCGTGGCATCCACCACCACCATGAGTGTCGCTGCCCTGGCAGCGTTGGCCCTGGCTGTGCTGTTGGGCTGGCTGTTGACCCGGGCCATCGTTACGCCCCTGAAGAATACAACGGCTCATCTGCAGTCCATCGCCGAGGGCGATGGGGATCTGACTCAGCGCCTGCCGGTGCAGGGGCGCGACGAGGTGGCCGACCTGTCCCGAGCCTTCAACGGGTTCGCCGATCGCGTGCATGGCCTGGTGAAGCAGGTGGTAGGGGCCTCCGCGCAGTTGGCGGCGGCGGCCGAGGAACTGTCTGCCACCAGTGGCGAGACGCGTCAGCAGGTGCGTAACCAGCAGTCAGAGGTGGAACAGGTGGCCACCGCCATGAACGAGATGGCAACCACGGTCCAGGAAGTGGCCCGCAATGCCTCGGAGGCGGCCAGCACCACGCGAAGCACCGATGAGCAGTCCAGGGAAGGCACTCAGGAAGTGGAGCGCACCATCGAAACCATCCAGGCACTGGCCCGGCAGGTGGAAGAGTCCGCCGAGGTCATCGGTACCGTGTCGGCCGACAGCGACGAGATCGGCAAGGTGCTGGATGTGATCCGTGGAATCGCCGAGCAGACCAACCTGCTCGCCCTGAACGCCGCCATCGAGGCCGCGCGGGCCGGTGAGCAGGGGCGGGGCTTTGCGGTGGTGGCCGACGAGGTTCGGACCCTGGCCTCCCGCACTCAGTCCTCCACCAACGAGGTTCAGGAAATGATCGAACGCCTGCAGTCCGGTGCCGCCCGGGCGGTCAAGTCCATGGGCGAAGGGCGCAGCAAGGCGCGGGCAGGCGTTGAGCAGGCGGCCCGGGCAGGCGAATACCTGCAGGTGATCAGTCGTTCCATTGGGACCATCAACGACATGAACGCCCAGATCGCCAGTGCCGCCGAGGAACAATCGGCAGTGGCCGAGGAGGTCAACCGTAACGTGGTCAATATCAGCGATGGGGTCGAGCACACTGCCTCGGGCGCCGAACAGATCTCTGCCGCCAGTGAGGAGTTGGCACGCCTCGCCGCGGATCTGCAAAACCGCGTGGGAAGCTTCAAGGTCTGATCACGCCTCCCCGATTCAGATTCGTGGCTTGGGCGTTTCGGTGGAAAGCCGTTCGACCCTGGAGGCAATGCGAATGAATGGCTGGTCGTCGTCGTGAAAATCCAGATCACGAAGTACTGGAAACGCGTTCGCTCCAGTTTCTGGTTCGTGCCGGCGGCCATGGCCGCAACGGCAGTGGGCCCGGCCGTCGTCGGTTTCAACGTGGACGGACCGGGGAAATGTTCAACACGACACACTTCAACCTGGATAGTAACAAATCGACATTGACTCCAAAGATAAGTTACTTTCGATCCATGCCTTACGGTATCTACGAAAAACTCCCCGCTCCGGTGAGGTACTGGCTCAGCATTCTGGCTGCTGCGAACCGGCATTGGCTGGCAAGCCAGGCCTTCATATATGGCGCAGCGCTGGCATTCTTCACCGTTTTCTCCATCGCACCCATCCTGGTAGTGATTATCACTCTGGTCGGGCTGGTGGTTGGCGAGAGTGCTGTCCGGGGTGAACTCTTCGAGCAGCTCGAGGGGACTCTCGGTCCGGAGGCTGCAGGCGTGGTGCAGACAGCAGTGATCAATTCGCAGGTCGATCAGAGTGGCATCTGGCCGGCGTTGATTGGGATCGTCGCCACCATCGTCGGTGCCACCACGGTTTTCGCCCAACTGCAGTTGTCCCTGAATCAGATCTGGGACGTCGCGCCCCGACCTTCCAGGAGCGGCGTCTGGATCTTCGTCAAGAGCCGGGTGCTGTCGCTGACCATCATTCTGGTCATTGGATTCATCCTGTTGGTCTCGCTCATATTATCAGTGGCTTTGCGTGGCGTCATGGGATTCGCGGAGGAATGGCTACCCGTTCCTGGTTGGGCGATGGTGGGCATGGAGATATCCCTGTCGTTACTCGTGATCACGTTCCTGTTCGCGGCAATCTTCAGGATCCTGCCAGACGTGCTGCTGTCCTGGCGAGACGTCCTGCTCGGTGCTTTAATCACTGCAGTGCTGTTCACTGTGGGTCGCTCCCTGATCTCCATCTACCTGGCCTACACTGCAACTGCATCAACCTATGGCGCTGCCGGCTCTCTGGCGCTGCTCCTGCTCTGGGTGAACTATTCCTCCATAATCCTCCTGTTCGGGGCTGCATTTACGCGCGCACACCTTGAAGGCAGAGGCATGCCCATCGTACCCAAGAGCACGGCGATTTGTGTGCGCCGGGAATTGGTCGAAGAAGTGCAAAAAAGCTGAGTCCATGATCACCAACGGGCGATCCGGGACTATCTGGGTGACCATACCCCAAGGAGAGAATGCTCAGGTCCTGCTGTTTGGTCTGCCTTGATGGCCTCTTCTGGAGCGCTCCCTGTGCAGGGACTATACTGGCGCCCTCGCATGCCCCCACGGTAGCGGCCACCTTCGTTCCCGCCTTTCCATCGAGTCTTTTGATGCTCTACTACTTCGACCTGATAGGTGTGGCTGTGTTTGCGGCCAGCGGTGTACTCGCCGCGCGTGACCGGAACCTGGACATCTTCGGGTTAATCATGGTCGCCACCCTGACAGCCATCGGAGGCGGCACCATCCGCGACCTGCTCCTGGACCGACATCCGATCTTCTGGGTGGTGGATCCGTGGTATCTGGTGGTCATCATCGCTTCAGCCGTCACCACCATCTTGTACCTGAAATGGCGCCCTCCTCCCGGGACACTTTTCCTCGTGGCCGACACCCTGGGGCTGGCGTTGTTCGCCATATCCGGCGCCACGCTAGCCCTGGCCGCCGGGCATTCACCGCTCATCGTCATCATTATGGGGGTGATGACGGGCACCATGGGTGGCATGTTGCGGGACGTCATCACCGCTCGCGTCCCCCTGATCCTGCAAAAGGAGATCTACGCCACCGCCGCCTTGTGCGGTGTGGTGGTTTACCTGCTGGCGATGGCCGCTGGCGTCAACGACCTCGTGGCCTTCGGTGCAGGTTTTTCCACCGTTGTGGCACTGCGCCTCATCGCGATCCGTTGGGGCATCAACCTGCCGGTAATTCGTGTTTAAAGCATATCCGCACCGAGAATGCCCCTGCCTGGATGACATCATGGCGGGGCGACGCCCGGCAGGGAATTGTCAGGGGCCGAACAATCCTGACACCTGCACCTGAGTCGGGAATGCTTTCGATCTGGCACTCATGGGCGGTGCCAATCCGACACGGGTTATCGGGGTGGCCCGGCTGTGTCCAGCGCCGGCAGGCCATCGCCATTATCATTCTGCAAGGCCTCAGCCCCCGGTTCGTCGTGGCAGTACACATACACCACCCCACTGAGACGCCGGTTGAGTTGCTGGAAGCCGTCCAGCACCTCCCATGCGGGATAGGGCAGCCCGGGTTGATTGCGCTTGGCCTGGATCAGCCAGCGGCTGGTCTCCTGCTTGCGATCCAGGATCTTGCGGCCCAGCTCCGGACGCTCACGCATGAGCATGCGGGCCACGGTGTTCATCTGCTGGGTGAAGCGGGAGGCAGCCTCCAGCAGCAGCGGACGGGCGGCTTCCACGGATGCGTGGTCGTGACTTAGCAGGCGGCGCACCTCGTCGTGCATGTCGTGACCCAGGGTGCGCACGATCAGCGGCAGTTCGCGCATGAAATCATCCAGGGTATCCTTCAGGGCCTGGTCTTCAGGGCTCAGGGAGTCGTCCGGGATGGCATCCAGGAACTCGGTGAGTTCCTGGCATACCCGCTGGATCTCGCGGGTACGGGTATCGATATCCGTGATGGCGCCGGGGTGCAGTTCGCCCTGGCGTAACCCCTGCATCACCGCCCCCCCCATCAGGTGCAGCGCGTCAAACACACGCAGGGTCTCACGCATGGCGGCGTTGATGGCCAGCGTGGGATTTTGCAGCAGCAGCGGGTCGAGACGGATGACGGCCGGCTTTTCCGGACGCTCCGGCTCGGGCGTGAGGGTGTTCACCCAGCGCTCCAGGGTGGGAGCAGCCAGGATGGCCAGGCAGGCCAGCAAGTTGAACAGTGTATGCACCCAGGCGGCTTGCTGCGGCAATCCCACCAACCAGCCTTCCGGCGGCAGCGCGGGCAGGGAGAGCACGATGGCCGCCAGCGCCATCGCCAGGGGCAGCTTGACCATCAGCACTGCCAGGCCCAGGCGTCGGCCCTGCACATCGCCCCAACCGGCCATCAACACCGTAAAGCACAGACCGATGTTGGCTCCCAGCACCCAGAGCAGCAGCATCTCCAGACTGATCTGCCCGCCCGCCACCAGGGCCAGGGCCACAGCGATGGACGCCGTGGCACTCTGCACCACCAGGGTGAGCAGCACGGCACCCAGCATGAACAGCAACGGCAATTGGGCCAGGGCTTCAAACAGTGCTTCCACCGCCGGGTCCGACCCCATGGCAACGGCCGATTCACTCAAAAGCCCCATGCCCATGAGCATGAAGCCGAAGGCCAGCAGCGACTGCCCCACCCCCCGTGGGCGACTGGACTCCACGAACAGGAACAGGAACGCCCCCAGGGCCAGGAACAGCCCGTTGTAGTCCTGCAGATCGAACGAGACCAGTTGCACGAGCACCGTGGTGCCCAGCTGGGCACCGAGCAAGACCGCCAGCACGTTGCGCCAGGACACGCGCCCGCGGCGCGTCATCTGCACAGACAGCATGGCCGTGGCGGTGGACGAGGGCATCACCGCCCCGCCAGCCACACCACCGACAAACGCTCGGGCCCGGGTGCGAGTGAATCCCTGCAACCAGTCCAGCAGATCACCCCCCATGATCCGCGCAAATCCCTTACGCAGAAAGCGCAGCCCGAAAAGTACCAGCAGGATGCCGGCCACCAGATTGATCAATTCCATCACATCACCTTTTCCTGAATCCGTACAGCCACTGCATATTATTGGAGATGATGCATGACATTATGATGCGTTCCAGCCCCCGAACCCAAGAGTCTTTTTATTAATTCACAGGGGTATGTTTCTGCACATTGATCCCGGGTGCCGATATCAGGGTTTATTTTCCGGACAAGGCCGTTTAAACTTCGCGGCATGTCGCTTATGTCAGCGGCGCTAACGTCAGACGAGGCTGAATCTCATCGATGGACAGCGACTGTTGTAGAAACAGGCACACTCAGGGCCCCAGCGGCCTATTGACGGCATGTGCCCCACGCCATCGGAGTTCCTCCCTGCGGCATTCCCTCGCCGCCTGACGTCCGGAACCCCGCTGGCGCGGCCTCTCATGCCGTTCCACGGGGAATACCGGCGACCCGCCTTACCCCCAACCGCCCCCCTGAATCGGCCCCGGCACCCCGGGATGCCGACCGTGTCTGGCGCCTGCGCATGCCCTGTCTCCTCGATCAGCCCAGACTTGAGGAGAAAACCCCTTTGCCCGAAGACCCTGGACCCGCTGAACCTCCGTCGTCTTGTCGATACGTGACAAGCAAGACACGGCTCGTTTTATCCATTTTAACGAGCCCTGATGCCTTCCATTTGATATGACATGGATGGCCCGGATCCCTGTGCCTGGAATAAAATTGAACGTACGTTCAAGTGGGAAAATAAAAACGCAATCCAGGCGGATAATGATAAAAAAGGGGTTCTCATGAAGGACTGGAAACGCTACGATCCAGGCACATCAAATATCGCAATACGTCACAAGATGACGACAACCATCACATCCGATCATCCCCGCCACATTCGATGATCTCGATGTCCCGTAAAAACCAGGACTCACCCCAGGAGGTGATCAAGTTGCCCGACGAACCTGAACCCGGACCTTTGGAACCCCCCTCGGCCCGCCCGCGCGCTGGGTCGATCACATTTCCAACCCGCCCGCCGGTTTCCGGACAGGGGTGCCCGCCTCCCAGGTAGACACGTGATTCCCGGGAGGTACGGCCTCCCATTGCCCGGATCCAGCGGTCGCTCTCAACATACAGACCGCAAGGGATCACATTATGGATCACGCCATCGACAACCACCTGCGTCAGGGCCGCATCGACGAAGCCAAGACGCTCCTGATCAACGCCGAACCGGAGGAAAACGCCCGTCGCCTGGGTGAGATCGATCCGGACGACCGCCTGGCCATCTTCCAGCGCATGGAAACCCGCCAGGCCGTAGCCACCTTCCTGCACATGGATGACGAGGAACAGGCCAGCCTGTTGGAGAGCATGGGGCGCGAGAGTGCCGCCCGCTTTGCCGCGCACCTGCCCAGTTACACCATTGCCCGCTCTGTGTCGCTGCTGCCACGCCGCTACGGTGACAGCCTGATGGCCCTGCTGCCCGCCAAGAAGCGGGAGGCGGTGCAGACCGTCCTGCAGCATGATGTGGACAGCGTCGCCCGGGTGATGCGCTCGGACTTTGTCGCCGTCAACCGTGAGACTTCCGTATTCGAGGCCATGGAGCGCCTGCGCACCCTGGAAGCCTCGTCAGATGAGGTGAGTTCCGTGGTCTTTGTCACCAATGCTGACAATGAGTACCAGGGCCATGTCACCCTGGCCACCCTGCTACGCGCCAAACCCGACAGCACCGTGGGCAGCCTGCTCAATTCCCGCGGCCTCACGGCCTCCATCCATCAGGACAAGGCCGATGCGGCCCGTTTGCTACAGCGTACCGACCTGCCCATTCTGCCGGTACTGGACGAAAGCCGTCGCCTGACCGGCGTGCTGTGCTTCGGCGATGCCATGGACGTGATTGAAGAGGACACCTCCGAGGATGTCTACAAAAAGGCGGGGATCGGCAATCTGGTGCACAACAAGGACGTGGTGCGCTCGGAAAAGCTCACCTCCGGCGGCATCGGCTATCCGGTGAAGGTGCGTCTGGCGTTTCTCATGGTGACCCTGGCCGGTGGCCTGATGGTGGGCGGTGTGATCGACTTCTTTGAGGACACCCTGGCCGCCGTGGTCGCCCTGGCCATCTTCATCCCGCTGGTGATGGACATGGGCGGCAACGTGGGCACCCAGTCCACCACCATCTTTGCCCGCGGACTGGCCCTGGGCCACATCAACCTGGATCGCTTCTTCCGCACGCACCTGGTACGCGAGGCCCTGGTGGGACTGGCCATGGGGGTGTTCATCGCGGTACTCGCAGGCCTGATCGCCTATTTCTGGCAAGGGGCCCCCAACGATATCCCGCAACTGGGCGTCGTGGTGGGTGTGGCCCTGTTTGTTTCCGTATTCACCGCATCCATCCTGGGCTTCCTGCTGCCCTGGCTGCTGGTGAAGATCGGCGTGGACCACGCCCCGGGTGCTGACCCGTTCATCACCACCATCAAGGACTTCACCGGCCTGGCGGTGTATTTCGGCATGGCCGCCTGGCTGCTGGCGGCGCACATGCCCGTTTGAACCCAAACCCTGCCCGGTGCACCCGCGCCTGCTGGCGATGGATGCACCGGCCCATAAGACGCGATAAATATTAAAGAGACGACGAGCATGATTTACATCAAGAAGAATACCCGCCTCCTGGGCCTGTCCATGACTGCCCTGACCCTGGGTCTGACCACCCCCCTCACCGCCCAGGCGGAGCTGGAATTCAACATCGGCGTGTTCACCGACTACATCGATCACGGGGAGAGCAAGTCAAACAACAATGCCGTGGTGCAGGGAGGGATGGAGTACACCCTGGACACCGGCCTGTTCCTGGGGGTGCAGATGTCCACCCTGGGCGAAGATGACGACGGCGAAGGTCAGGGTCAGGAAGTGGCTCCCTTCATCGGTTACGGCTTCGAGGTCGGTGAAACGGCCTTCGAATTCGGCTATGAGTACTTCTACTACTCCGAAATCCCGGGCGAGAAGTACGAGGGGGAGATCTTTGTGGCCGCCGAGCACGGGCCGCTTTATGGGGAAGTCACCTATGTGACCCATGCCCATGACCGGGACGCAGAAGGAGACACCGTCTACCTCATCGGCGCCAGCCATGAGTTCCTTCCCAAGACCGCCCTGTTCGCAGAGATCGGCTACGACAAGCCCAAGGAAGACGACAACGCCACCTTCTGGGCCCTGGGTGTGACCCGCTCCACCCAGATGGGGGATATCTCCCTCACCTATGCCTCGCGCAATGAAAGCGATGCCCAGGACCTGTTCGTCGCCGGGTACTCCCTGAGCTTCTAAGGCGCGGGGCTGGGCGGTGTTAATCCCTTCTTCACCACGAAATGGTACTCTGGGACCCGACTTTCAATCGAGGCTCCTGTATGGACAGGAAGCGCTTACGTGAGCGGGCTCAGGCCATTCTGCGCGACAACGCGTGGAAGGATATCGACCTGGATATCCAGCGGGGTGAAGTCGACCTGGAGCATCTGCTGGAAGATTTGCATATCTACCACGCGGAACTCGTGCTGCAGAACGAGTCGCTGGAGGAAGGGGAAAAAGTCACCCAGCGGGCCCTGACTCGGTTCAATCGGCTTTATCAGGGCCTCCCCCACCCGACCTTTGTCATCAACCAGGATGGCTACGTGCGCGATGCCAATGGTGCGACGCACGCGTTGCTGGCCATGGATCAGCAACTCTTCCGGCATCTGGCGATGCCCGGCCATCACAACGCACTGGAAGAGGCCCTGGACGAGGCCGCCCGCGAAGGGTCAGCTGAACGCCGTGAGATCCCACTGCGCGGTGCCGGCGGGCGGCGGCTGATCGCCGACCTCAAGCTCATCCGCATCCCCGGTACCTACGATGAAGACACAGAGTTCGTCTGCAGTGTGGTGGACCAGACCGCCGCCGTGGAGCAGCGGCAGGCCCTGGAGGACCTGAACCAGCGGTTGCGTGAAGAGCAGGAGCGCTATCGGATCCTGGCGCAGTTCTCACCCGACTGGGATTACTGGCTGGGTGAGGACAACCGTTACCGCTATGTGTCACCCGCCTGCGAACAGATCACCGGTTACCCCGCGCAGGCCTTTCTGGACGATCCGGACCTCATGTTGCGCATCATCCATCCGGATGATCGGGCGGTGTATGAAGGACATCTGCACGCGGGCAGTGAAGACAGCCACGCGCTACTGCATTTTCGCATCATCACGCCGTCCGACCATGTCCGCTGGATCGAGCACGACTGTCGCGCCGTATGGGATGAGTCGGGCCGCTACCGGGGGCACCGCGGCACCAATCGGGACATCACCGCGCGCCACGAGGCGGAGGAGGCGCTGCAGCGCAATGAAGCGGCCCTGACTCAGCTACTGGATAACGTGCCCGAGATTGCCATCAAGGGGTACCGGCCAGATGGGACGGTAACCTACTGGAATCCCGCCAGTGAGCACCTCTATGGCTATTCCATCGATGAGGCGCTGGGCGCCAGCCTGCCCGATCTCATCATTGCCCCGGAGGATCACGAGGCCTTTTTCCAGCGCATGCAGGACGTGCGCGAGGGGGAGCACCTACCCACCTCGGAGATGCTGATCCTGCGGCATCGAGAAGGGCACACCCTCAAGGTACTCACCTGCCATGTGGTCGTGCAGCATGCTGAGGACAATCTGAGTCTGTACGCCATGGATGTGGATCTCACGACCCGACTCAGGGACCAGGAATGGCTATGGGAGGCGGTTCAGGGCGGCAACGTGGGCTTGTTCGAGTGGCGGCCAGATGGGGATGTTTTTCTCTCGCCCGAACTCAAGGCGCAACTGGGCTACCAGGATCATGAACTGGAGGATGACCTGGAAGTTTGGCGATCCTTGATCCACCCGCACGAGCGCGATGAGGGTATTCGCCGGTTCGAGCAGTACACGCGTCAACCCCAAGGGCGATTTCGCTTTGAAGTACGCATGCACCATCGGACGGGCCAGTGGCGGTGGATCCTGCATCAGGCCTCCCCCGTCCATGGCCCGGAGGGACATCTGCGCAAGATCCTGGGTTCCACCCTGGACGTCACGGAGCGCAAGCTGGCCGAGGAACAAAGCGAGCGACTGGCCTACGCGGTGGAGCAAAGTCCGGGAGTTGTGGTGCTCACCGACACTGACGGCGTGGTCGAGTACGTGAACCAGCGTTTCTGTGACATCACCGGGTTCTCCCGCGAGGAGGTGCTCGGACAGCGACCCGGCATGCTGCGTTACGGCGAAAAGAACGTCGAGCAGTACGAAGCACTCTGGGCAACGATCCGCAGCGGCAAAACCTGGGAAGGCGAGTTCAACAATCGCACCCGCGCGGGAGAGCCCTATTGGGAGCACGCAAGGATCTCACCGATCCGCAATGCCCGTGGGGAGGTGACGCATTACATCAAGCTGGCGGAGGACATCTCGGACAAGCGCGCCCTGAACGAGCGTCTGGAGTATCTGGCCTTCCATGACCCGCTCACCGGCTTGCCCAATCGCAGCGTCATGCTGGACAGGATCGGCCAGGCCATTGCCCAGGCCCGACGGGATCAGCATACCGTGGCCGTGGTGTTCATCGACCTGGATGACTTCAAGGTGGTCAACGACTCGCTGGGGCATGCCCAGGGCGATCAACTGCTGATCCACATTGCACAACGCCTGCGTGCCCTGCTGCGCGAGGAAGACACCGTGGCCCGCTTCGTCGGCGATGAGTTCATCCTGCTGTTGTCCCATCTCGCGCATGTGGAGAACGTGATCCCCGTGATCGAAAAGCTCCAGGCGGATCTGAACCAGCCCGTGTCGCTGCACGCCCAGCAGGTGTCTGTGAGCGTGAGTATCGGCATTGCCGTTTACCCTGGCGATACTGGTTGTGCTGAAGAACTGGTGCGTCATGCCGACGCCGCCATGTATCGCGCCAAGGCCGAGGGGCGACGCTGCTACCACTTTTACACCCCGGAAATGGACGCGGCACTGCAGGAACGCATGGAACTGGACCAGGCCATGCGCCAGGCGCTGGAGCGAGACGAATTCCATCTGGTGTATCAACCCCGGGTGGAACTGGTCACCGGGCGCACCCTCAGCCTGGAAGCCCTGGTGCGCTGGCATCACCCCGAATGGGGCATGATCTCACCGGGTCGCTTCATTCCCCTGGCGGAGGAGACCGGCTTCATCCTCTCGCTGGGGCCTGCAATCCTGCGACAGGTGTGCGAGCAGATTCGCGACTGGAAGGCCCGGGGTGTCCCGACGGTGCCCGTGGCGGTCAACCTGTCGGCGCGTGAGTTCCGGGAGCCCGGCGTTGTCGAACGCATCCTCACCGTGTTGGCCGAAACCGGCCTGGACGCCAACGATCTTGAAATCGAGATCACCGAAAGCGCGGCCATGAGTTCCATTGAGCAAACCATACACACGCTCACCGAACTCAATGCTCGTGGGGTGCGCATCTCCATTGACGACTTTGGCACCGCCTACTCTTCCCTGAACTACCTCAAGCGCCTGCCCGTGTACGCCATCAAGATCGATCGATCCTTCGTCTCCGACATGGAGGAAGACCCCGCCAATCATCCCGAGGATGCCGCCATCATCCGCGCCATTATCGGACTGGGCGAGACCCTGGGCATGAAGGTCATCGCCGAGGGCATCGAGAACACCGTGCAGCGGGACTTCCTGCTGGATCATGGCTGCGTGCAGGGGCAAGGCTACCTGTTCAGCCGACCGGTGCCCGCCGAGGAGGCAGAGCAATTGCTCTTGCAGTCGAAAAGCCTGCCCCCCGGTGCACAGTGAATGGGCTTCCAGCCTTGCTCGGCAACGCCCTGGAGGCCTGGCTCAAGGAGCAGGCCACTATTTGGACCATGACAGTGGCCAGGACCCACATCAGGCCGCATTTGGCCGAGCGCAAGGCTTGACAGGCTGGCCAAAACCCTGTTCGCAGTGTATCATCCTCGCCCTTTCCGCATTGGCCTCCCCACGGCGCCCTCAGAGGACTGCCGTTGGATCACTGGATTCCGGCCACACTCGGGTATCGCTTGGGGCCACCGCCCCCGCGCAGTAACGCCCTTACACGACCGCTTCAACCGCATGCTTCGCGGCTCCGATCATCGCAGACGGGGGCGCGTGACCTCATTTGGCAATGATCCGGGCCCAGCCGGCAACGCATTCGCACTCATAGGACATCATCCATGAACCTCACCCGCATCAAGAAGGAATGGTTTTCCAACATACGCGGGGACATGCTCGCTGGCCTGGTGGTTGCCCTGGCCTTGATCCCGGAAGCCATTGCCTTTTCCATCATCGCGGGGGTGGACCCCAAGGTGGGGCTGTATGCCTCGTTCTGCATCGCGGTAGTCATCGCCTTTACCGGCGGCCGGCCCGGCATGATCTCGGCGGCCACGGCAGCCATGGCCCTGCTCATGATCACGCTCGTCAAGGAACACGGGCTGGAATACCTGCTGGCGGCCACCATTCTGACCGGCGTGCTGCAGATCATCGCAGGCTATCTGCAGGTGGGGCGCTACATGCGCTTCATTTCCAACTCGGTCATGACCGGGTTCGTGAATGCCCTGGCCATATTGATCTTCCTGGCACAGCTGCCGGAGCTCACCGGCGTCACCTGGCATGTATACGCCATGACCGCCCTGGGCCTGGCCATCATCTATCTCTTCCCCTACCTGACCCGCTCCATCCCCTCGCCCCTGGTGACCATTGTTGTGCTCACCCTCTTGGCATGGCTGCTGAACCTGGACATCCGCACGGTCAGCGACATGGGCGAACTGCCCGACACCCTGCCCGTCTTCCTGTGGCCGGACATCCCGCTGAACCTGGAAACCCTGTGGATCATCCTGCCCTATGCCCTGGCATTGACCGTGGTGGGCCTGCTCGAGTCCATGATGACCCAGAACATCGTCGATGACCTCACCGACACCCGCACCGACAAGAACCGTGAGTGCAAGGGCCAGGGCATCTCCAATATCGTCGCCGGCAGCTTTGGTGGCATGGCAGGCTGCGCCATGATCGGGCAGTCGGTGATCAACATCAAATCCGGTGGCCGCGGGCGGTTGTCCTCCTTCATGGCTGGTGTCTACCTGCTGGTCATGGTGGTATTCCTGACCCCGCTCCTGGGGGCCATCCCCATGGCGGCCCTGGTGGCGGTGATGATCATGGTGGCCATCGGTACCTTCAGCTGGAATTCCATCAAGAACATGAAGGACCACCCGCTGAGCACCAATATCGTCATGATCACCACCGTAGCGGTGACCGTGTTCACCCATAACCTGGCCCTCGGCGTGCTTTCGGGCGTGTTGCTGGCGGCCCTGTTCTTCGCCAACAAGGTCAGCCAGTTCATGTTCGTGGGTGCCGACACCGACACCCGTCCGGATGAACACACCCTGCACCGCACCTATCGCGTGTATGGGCAGGTCTTCTTCGCCTCCACGGAGAAGTTCATGCAAGCCTTTAATTTCCGGGAGGATCTGGATAAGGTGACGATCGATCTGTCCCGTGCACACTTTTGGGACATCAGTTCCGTCGCCGCGCTCGACCGCGTGGTCGTCAACTTCCGACGTGAAGGTGCCGAGGTGGAAATCATCGGCATGAACGAGGCCACCGCCACCATCGTCGACCGTCACGCCGTACACGACAAGCCCGATGCCGCTGACCGGCTCATGGGCCACTAACCTGCTGGAGGATGCCCCTATGAACAAGGTCATTGCCTGTATTGATGGCTCGCGCTCGTCGTTATCCGTGTGTGATTACGCCGCCTGGGCCAGCCGGCGCATGGACTCGCCACTCACCCTGCTGCATGTGATCCATAATCCCCATGCCGAATCCCAGCGGGATCTGAGCGGCAACCTCAGCCTGGGGGGCCGCGAAGCCCTGCTGGAGCAGATGGTGGAAGCCGAGGAGCAGCGCGGCAAACTGTTGCGGGAACAGGGGCGCGCCATCCTGGCCGATGCCCTGGATCGGGTGCGGGCCAACGGCGTCGCCGAGCCCGGCAGCCTGCTGCGCAATGATGGCGTCACCGCGGCCCTGGACGATATCCAGGAGGAGGCCCGTCTGGTGGTGGTGGGCAAGCAGGGCAAGGATGGCGACATGCTCAAGCAGCATGTGGGGAGCCACCTGGAGAGCATCATCCGCACCCTGAAGCGCGGCGTGCTGGTAGCCCCCCTGGAATACCGGGAGCCGGAGCGTTTCCTGATCGCCTACGATGGCAGCGCCACGGCGCATACCGTGGTGGAAAAGGTCTCGGAGAGCCCACTGCTCAAGGGGCTGGAGGCTCATGTTCTGATGGTGGGCGAGGACAATCAGGAAAACCGCTCACGCCTGGACAATGCCCGCGGCACGCTGGCCCAGAAAGGCTTCGATGTGCGCTCGGAGATCCGCAGCGGCGAGGTGGCGGAAGCCGTCTGCGCATACCGCCAGGAACACGACATCCACCTGCTGGCCATGGGGGCCTACGGCCACTCCCGGCTGCGGCGCTGGTTTGTGGGCAGCACCACCACCAACATGATCATGCGGTCGCCGATTCCGCTGATCATCCTGCGATGAAGAACGCCTCCTCCACGTGCAGACACGCCTCTAACTGTCATGCCGCCGGGCGCGCAGCACCCCCGATGATGAAAGATAATGGGGTGCTGTCGCCTTGGGCAGAGGGCCCTCCTACTGGGAGAAGGAGGCAGGCATCGCTGGCGACATGGCAGGCGAAAAAAACACGGCTGAAAGGGGCATTTTGCTGGAGTTTGGGTGTCTCAACAAACAGGGGACAGGCGAATTTAACCTGATGCCCCGCTCTCTTCCCGCCCATGCAGGTATTTCCCGTGCCCAGAATCGATCCCCCCGTGGCCTGGCCCACTTCGCTGTTTTTTGCATTCACCAATCTGCTGGCGCTAACCGTGGTGCCCTGGTGGGGATTCACCCAGGGGTACAGCAGTTGGGCATGGCTGGCCTTCGGGGTGCTGCTGGCCCTTGGCGGCATGAGTATCACCGTGGGTTATCATCGTCTCTGGGCCCATCGTACCTTCAAGGCCCGCTGGCCCCTGAGACTGTTGCTGGCTGTGTTCGGTGCCATGGCATTGCAGAACAGCATCTACAATTGGGCGGCCCGGCATCGCAATCATCACCGGTACGTGGACGATGTGGATCGCGACCCCCACTCCATTCGGTCTGGATTCTGGCACGCACATATAGGGTGGATGTTGCGGGAGTGGCCCGCGAGCCAGCCCGATTTCAGCACCGTGAAGGACCTGACCCGGGACCCCATTGTGCGCTTTCAGCACCGGTACTACTGGCTGCTGGCCTGGTCCACCAATCTGCTGTTTCCCCTGACCCTGGGCTTGATGCTGGGGGATGTGGTGGGCATGCTGCTGCTGGCGGGGGTTTTGCGGCTGGTGGTCAGCCACCATTTCACCTTTTTCATCAACTCTCTGGCCCATACCTGGGGCAAACGCCCCTACAGCGATGACAACACGGCCGTGGACAATGCCCTGGTGGCGCTGGTGACCTGGGGTGAGGGCTACCACAACTATCACCACGCCTTCCAGTCGGACTACCGTAATGGAATCCACTGGTGGCAGTACGATCCCTCCAAGTGGTTCATCAACCTGTGTGCCTGGGTGGGGTTGGCACACGACCGTCGGCGCATACCCCGCTTCAGGATCCAGCGGGCCCGGGTTTCCACCCAGTTTGTCAGGCTTCGGGCGCGGCTTGAGGCCACGGGCGTGGCCCCTACCTGGAGTGAGGCCCTGGACAGGGAATATCAGCAGTTCAAGGAGACCGTAACCCAGTGGCAGCAGTGGCAGGCACGCCGGGTAAAGGTCGGGCGGGAGGCGCTGCGCGACCGCTGGACACGCATCGAACTGCGAACAGCCTACAAGGAACTGGAGTATCGCCTGCGGATGCAGCGCCGGCGTCTGCGGGTACTGCATGCAGCGCTCTCCCAGTGAACAGGGTCATTGCCCCCCGACCGCCCTGCCCAGCCTGCCGCCAAAGCTTCCCGCCTCTGCCTTAACGTGAAAGAACCAGGTCAGCTACAGCCACTCCCTTCTCCCCCGAGGGGGGAGAAGGGCTTGTAACGTATCTTTCATCATCTGGGGTGACTCACCACCGTGATGCATGAGCGTTAGGCTCCACGGTCAGGAGGGCGGCGACCTGCTGGCCGGAATGCCTTGCACACCTTGGGGTCGGCTTCCAGATAGGGGCCCCCGATCAGGTCGATGCAGTAGGGCACGGCAGCAAAAATGCCATGCACGGGCGGTGAGGCATCGGGAAGACCTGCCAGGGTTTCGGCAATGGCCTTAGGCTGACCCGGAAGATTGATGATCAAGGCGCTGCCCCTGACGACCCCCACCTGGCGCGAGAGAATGGCGGTGGGAACGAAGGTCAGACTGATCTGGCGCATCTGCTCGCCAAAACCCGGCATGACCCGGTCGGCCACCGCCAGAGTCGCCTCCGGCGTGACATCACGCGGCGCCGGTCCGGTGCCCCCGGTGGTCAGCACCAGATGGCATTCGGCCTCATCCACCAGTTCGATCAGCGTTTCGCTGATGATCTTCTCATCGTCGGGAATCAGGCGCGTCTCCCAGTTCAGGGGATTGTGCAGTGCACGTCCCAGCCAGTCTTGCAGGGCGGGAATCCCCTGATCTTCGTATACACCGCTGGAGGCCCGGTCGCTGACGGAAACAACGCCGATTCTTACCGCTTCGCAGGTTGAGATGGTCACTGGCTGCTATCTCTCGAATTAAGGAAAGTGGTTGCCGATGACAGGCAAGCCCGAGCATTGTACGGCAACAGGCAGAGGCCCAGTATCCAGGGCCTACCCCAGTGCGGAAGGCGCCATACCTATGGAAGATCCTCAACCTGTGGGAGCGGCCCCCAGGGAACGCAACAGGGTCTGCCATTGAGCCAGGGCGGCCTCGGGACTGCTGCCGTCCATTTCAATGCGGGGTGCGAGAGCTTTTGCACCACAGAATTTCAGCCAGGCATCCAGGTCCCGGCCAAAGGCGCAGAAATGGGGATAGCCGCGATCACCCAGTGCCAGCAGCGCATACTCCAGCGTGCTTTGATCCGGGCAGGGTTGTTTCATCAGGCTGACAAAGGGGCGGGCCGACGCAGGCGCCTCCCCCTCACCGAAGGTGGAGGCGATGAACAACACGCGCCCCATGTCCTTGAGGTCATTCGGGGTCAGGGTGCCCAGTGGGTGGACTGTCACGGCAAGGCCGGCGGCCTGGAACGCCCCGGCTGTCTTCCAGGCCTGGGTCTCGGCGTTGCCGGTCTGGCTGGCGAAGACCACATGGATGCGCTCGCCCTCCCCGGTCCCACTGTCGCCCGAGGGATTGAGCCCGGCCTGAAGCAGGGCCGACCGGGCCACCTGGGCCTTGCGGCGGCGATCGATATACAGCACCAGCCCCGTGATGGCGAACAGGGGCATGATCAAACTGGCCACCATCATGGCGATGCGGCCGGGCATGCCGAAGAACGAGCCGCTGTGCAGCGGCAGCATGCTGGACATGAGCTTTTCATTCAGGGGACGGTCCGCATAGCGGACATGGTTTTGCACGTCGCCGGTGCCGGCCGCCAGGGTCAGGCGGTTCCAGGCCCGCTCATGGGCCGGCCGGGGGTCGAAATACATGAACTGATAGTCGCTCCCCGGCTGGGGCAGACGCAGGGTGGCAGTGGAATACCCCAGCGGCGCCGCCTGCTCGAAGGCCTGCCAGAGGGTGTTCACCTGTGCAAAACGGTCAGCCACCGGCTCCCGGGGCGAGGACGCCTCACGGCCCATGGGGCTGCGGGGAGCCTCTTCGCCACTTCGGGCATGATCGGGCCGCGCGGCGGCTTCACCTTCCTGAGTGCGCTGCGGGGGCGCCTGACGCACCGGCATGGGAACGCCGCTGAGTTCATGCAGACCCGCCCGGTACCAGTCATAGGACCAGTACAGTCCCGTCAGGGCCGCCAGCAGGTACAGAGGCAGCACCCAGGTACCCACCACCCCGTGCATGCTGGAGACGAACCCGCGCCCCGAGCGGCGAAAACTGAAGGTGAACCAGCCGGCCAGGGCCTTCCAGGACCGGGGCCAGCGCAGGTAGATGCCCGACAGCACCAGGATGATCAGCATGAGGGTGGCCGCCCCGGTGATCTGCTTGCCCACGTCCCCCATCAGCAGCCAGCGATGCAGGCGCTGCAGGGTGCGGAAGAAGGCCTGTCCCTTGAGTTCGGCGCCGATCAATTCCCCTGTGTAGGGATTGAAATAATGATTGACCCCGCGGCGGGCCTGCGGCCCGTCACCGGCCACGTTCACGGTGGCCGCATCCCAGGGATCGGAGGACAGGCGCAGGGCATTGATCTGCCGTTCCGGCAGGGCCTGCTGGGCCTGTCGCAGCAAGGCCTCCGGCGACAGGCGTTGTGTTTCCAGGGGCTCCACCCGCAGCACGTCGCTGTTGATGGCGCGGATGATCTCCCGCTCGAAGGTCAGCATTCCCCCGGTCACGCCCAGGATGATCAGCACGACACCGACCGTGATGCCCATGAACCAGTGAAGCTGGAACCAGAGTTTGCGTAGCATGGGGCGTCTCAGAAGTCGTAGGTGGCGGACAGCCACAGACTCCGCCGGTCCAGATACACCCCGCTGGTGGCGGCGGCGGTCTGGGTGTACCGATAGGCGTGGTAGGTCTGAGCGTCGTGGACATAGCTGTCCGATTTGCCGAAATCCTTGTCCAGCAGGTTGTAGACGGTGCCAGTCAGACGTACCCGATCGGACATGCGATAGGTGGCGCCCAGGTTGAACACGGCGTAGCTGTCCAGCTTGTTACCCAGTTGCTGATACAGGGAAAGGTTCTGACCGGAAGTGGGCAGCCCGCCGCTAAACCGCTCCCGGGAGGAATAGAACTCCCCGTCCAGGCGGGCCGACAGCCGGTTGCTGACATCCCACAGCAGTCGGGTGGTCAGGGCGTGCTCCGGCGTGTTGGTCAGCAGCAGGCCCTTCTGGTCACCGGAGCGGATCTCGGTGTCCGTATAGGTATAGCCGCCACTGATCTCCCAGGCCGGGGCAAAGCGATAACGGGCGCTCAGTTCCACGCCCTGGGAAATGGCGCGGTCGATGTTCACCGACTGGGCGAAGTCTTCCTGCTCGGTGAAGTTGCCGATGCTCAGGCAGCCCGGCGTCCCGGCATGCGGCTGGCCGTCGTTCTCATCCATATACTGGCAATTGAGGATCCCCTCACCGCTGGCAATCCGATCGGTGAAGCGGGTATGGAAGAGCGTGACATCCGCCGACAGGCCGGCCCGGTTGTCAAAGCTCGCGCCCAGCTCATAGTTGGTGGTCTTTTCCGGCTTGAGATGGGGAGAACCGATGGTGATCGTGCGCCCCTGATTGGTGAAACCAGTAATGCCGTCATGGAGCTGGTTCAGGGTCGGGGTCTTGTACCCCCTGCCGACGCCGCCCTTCAGGGTCCACTGATCATCGGTCTTCCAGACCAGGTAGGCGCGGGGACTGAAGTGTCCGTCGAAGGCGTCATGATTTTCATAGCGGGCCCCCAGGGTGAGGGCCAGATCATGTCTGAGCCACCATTCGTCCTCGACGAAGACCGACCAGTTACTCTGCTCGAAGGCCTGATTACCCGCCGCACCATCTTCCAGTCTTGAATCCACATACTGTCCACCCAGGGTCAGCATGTGATCGCCAGCGGGCATGATCCACTTGCCATCCACCACCAGGTCACGGTTCTCCAGCAGCCTGGGCTCGCCACCCTGGGCCTCATAACCATAATCCGGCGCACTGCCCGCAGGCAGGGTGCGTCCCAGGGTCTCCGTGGTGATGCGGGTCACACTGCCTTCCAGGGTGCCGGCCTCGAAATGACCGCGATAACCCAGCACGGCCTGGTCCCGATTGAAGCGCAGCTCATCTTCATAGCCCCAGACCGTACCGGGTTGTGGAGCGCAGGTATTACGGTTGGTCCCATCCAGGGTGCCCAGACGACAGTTTTCGTTGGAATAGGTCTGCCGGGCACGTTCCAGATCCAGCCAGACCTGCTGATCGTCCACGGGCGTCAGGGTCAGACGACCGCCCAGGGAGTGGATCCGGGCCTCCGGCGGGCGGGGATCGCGCCCGGCGCTGTTTTCGATCAACCGATCCGAGGCATCCCGGTCGAACAGGCGACCACGCACCTGCAGGCCCAACCGGTCCTCCACCAGCGGTCCGGTGGTGAAGATGCTGATGCTGGAGCTGTTGCCGGCACTGCGGTCTTCCTGGAAGGTGTTTTCCACCGTGACGCTGCCCCCCCACTGCCGACTGACCGGGCGGGTGATGATGTTGATCACCCCGCCCATGGCGTCCGATCCATACAGGGTGGACATGGGGCCTCGGATGACCTCGATGCGCTCAATGGCCGACAGCGGCGGCAGGAAGCTGGTGGAGGTCTCGCCGAAGCCATTGGGGGTGACATTGCCGGAGCTGTTCTGGCGGCGGCCATCGATCAGGATCAGGGTGTATTCACTGGGCAGGCCGCGGATACCGATGTTCAGCCCACCGGTCTTGCCGGTGCCCGCCCGTACATCCACCCCCGGCACATCCGCCAGGGCCTCGGCCAGATTGGAAAAACGGTGCTGTTCCAGATCCTCGCGGGTCACCACCGAGATGCTGGCGGGGGCATCCCGCAGCGCCTGCTCAAAGCCCGCGGCACTGATGACGGTGATCTCGTCCAGCCGGAGGGTTTCCGCGGCCAGGACGGAACCGGCCATGCCCCCCAGGGCCAGGGCCACGGCGGTCTTGAGCATCAGGGGGCGAAGGGTCGGGAATGAAGGTGCCGAAGGTCGGGCGGGTGAAACCATGACGTGAAAACTCCTGACTTCATGCTGGTTGAATTGTTCCGGCAAACTGCCCGCCCTGGCCTGGAGTAAATCCAGAGGCAATGGCACGGCTGGATGGCAGAAATGAAAAGAAGGAATAACGAAGGTGCGAATGCCAATCGATATCGATTAATATTATCAGTCAGCGCCCCTCCTCCTGCGGCTCGGGCGGCACACCTTCACACAATCTCCACAATCTTCATGAGGTCCCCAAAGACGGCATGCCTGCTCCCCAGTTCCTCATCCCGGGGTTCCTCCCATGAAAACCGCCCATGTACTGGTTGTTGAGGACGAGCCCAAGATCGCCGCGCTGCTCTTGGATTACCTGCATCGGGATCACTACGCGGTCAGCCTGCTGAACAGCGGTCTGCCGGTGATGGACAGGATCCGTGCTGCCACCCCCAGCCTGATCCTGCTGGACATCATGCTGCCCGACATGGATGGGATCTGCCTGTGCCGGGAGATTCGGCAGATATCCACTGTGCCCATCATCATGCTCACCGCACGGATCGAGGAAGCCGACCGGCTCAGGGGCTTTGAACTGGGCGCGGACGACTACGTCTGCAAGCCATTCAGCCCCCGGGAGGTCATGGCCCGGGTTGCGGCCCTACTGCGCCGGGCGGGACAGCAACACCCAGCGCCCACAACGGCCACCGAGTACACCTGGGGACTGCATCTTGAACCCAATAGCCATCGGGCCGTCCTGAACGGTCAGGAACTCATGCTTACCCCCGTGGAGTTTCGCCTGCTGCGGCAGTTTCATGGTCAGCCGAACACGGTCCTGAGCCGGGAAAGCCTGCTTGAGAACCTCTACGATGACCACCGAGTGGTAACGGCACGCACAGTGGACAGCCACATCAAGAATCTACGCAGCAAACTACAGGCTGCGGCGCCAGCGCACCGACCGATCCAGGCCGTGTACGGCGTCGGCTACCGTTTTCAGCCACCCAGAGTCGGGTGATGTCCGCAGTCAATGCCCATGGAAGAGGCATCGCCCCACTTCAATCCGCGCCAGGTCTCCCCGGTGGGTAGTGGCAAGCGGCATGGGGTGTGGGAGACGTTCGGTGCTCAGCCTCCCCTTGCTCGGGGTCTGCGCACCAAGTTGTTTCTGGCCATGTTGATCACCTTCGCCGTCCTGACCCTGGCCATCATGGGTGCCATGCGCCTGAGCTTTCAGCACGGGCTGACGGGCTATCTGGACCAGGTGGAGCAGGAGCGGGCGCAGAACTTCAGCCGCACCCTGGCGGCCTATTACCAGACCCACGGTAGTTGGGAGTCCTTACGGCAGAATCCGCGCCTATGGGGGCGCCTGCAGCGGATGAGCGACGGTGCGGCGCCCACCTATCCGGCCGAAGATGCGGTGCTCCAGGATCTGCTGAGGCGCCCGGGGCGTCTTGCTCTGCTGGATGAGACGGGCCGCAGGCTGATCGGCCCGTCCCTGCCGTTCCCGGATGAAGGGAAGCGTTACCCGGTGCAGGTGGGCGGCACCACCGTGGGCATCCTGTATGTGATGCCGTCCACCCATATCACCGACGGGCTGGCCCAGCAGTTCGAGCGCCAGCAGGGACGGATCCTGGGCCTCATCGGCCTGCTTGCCCTGCTGGTGGCCGCCGTCGCCTCCTACCTGCTGGCCAACCGCCTGCTGGGTCCACTGCAGGCCCTGACGGGAGGTACTCGCTCCCTGACCACAGGCAATTACTCGGCCCGGGTTCGACTGCACACCCGGGATGAATTCCAGACCCTGGCCGAGGACTTCAACCAGCTGGCGACCACCCTGGAGAAGAATGAAGCGGCCCGGCGCCGCTGGATCGCCGACATCTCCCACGAACTGCGCACGCCCCTGTCGGTACTGCGGGGAGAAATGGAGGCGCTGGAAGACGGTGTCCGCCCGCTGGACATGCTGGCACTCCAGTCACTGCAGGCTGAGGCGAGCCTGCTGGGAAAATTGGTGGATGATCTCTATCAGCTGGCCCTGTGCGATGTGGGCTGCCTGGACTGTCACCGGGAAAACGTGGACATGATCGCCCTGCTGCGGGAGACCGCGGTCCAGCACCAGACCCGTTTCACCCAGCAACGGCTGACCATCACCCAGGCACTGCCGCCCGCCCCGGCCTTCGTTCAGGCCGACCCGACCCGCCTGAAGCAGTTGCTGAACAACCTGCTGGAAAACACCCTGCGTTACACGGACCCCGGCGGCAGACTGCATGTGGAGGCCCGGCAACAGGATCGGCAGCTCATCATCACCCTGGATGACACCGCCCCCGGCGTGCCCGCGGATGCCCTGCCCCTGCTGTTCGAACACCTGTTCCGGGTGGAGCCCTCCCGCAGTCGGCGCCATGGCGGCGCGGGCCTGGGTCTAGCCCTGTGCCGGCGCATCGTGGAAGGTCACGGGGGGCGAATCACTGCCGCGCCCTCGCCCCTGGGCGGACTGCGGATCACCATCTGCCTGCCATTGACCAGCTGCGCGTCGGTGGGCCAGAGCTGCCGCGGCGCTGATGGCAAGGACTGAGCGTGCACCCACATCAGTAGAGGAGGCGACCTGTGCAAGGGAAGCTGTGCACCGACCATCCACTCGGTTAGGCTATCGTCCAGGTGCGCAGTGCTCCCTGGCGAGTTCCAACAAAAGGCCCACTTGAACATGGAAAGACAGCTGGCAACGGAGAAACAGTGGCTGCGTACGCGGCTGGAATCCCTGATCGATGCGGCTCGGGAAACCGAGCAGAAGCTCAACCGTCTCGCGGCTCTGGAACTGCGCCTGCTGGAGGCAGACGACCTCTCGTTGGTGCTGGGGATTCTCCTGGAGGATCTCAAAACCGGCTTTGAGCTGGACCAGGTGGCCCTGGTGCTCTGCGATGCCCGGGGTGATCTGCACACTGCCCTGGAAAGCCACAGCCTGCCCGAACATTGGCCATTGAGGCTGATGGAAGACCCCGCCCCGCTACAGGATTTGCAGGCACCCACCCTGGGCCCGCCGCGGGATGACGACCCGGAGGTCCTGGATTTTTGCGGCATGACACAACTGGCCAGTCGCGCCCTGTTGCCACTGAGGCGGGGCAAGGATCCCATCGGCCTGCTTGTTCTGGGCAGCCAGCGGGCTGAGCGTTATAGCGCCGACCAGGACACCTACCTGCTCAAGCGACTGGCTGCCGTGGTTTCGGTGTGCCTGGCAAACACCCTGTCATCCTGGCGACTGCGGGAAATCGGCGTGACCGACCCGCTCACCGGTATGCGTAATCGCCGGTTCTTCGATCAGCGACTGCAGGACGAGATCCTGCGCATGGAGCGGGAAGGCCATGCGCTGGCCTGCCTGTTTGTGGATATCGACCACTTCAAGCGAGTGAACGATGACCACGGCCATGCTGCCGGGGACCGGGCAATCACGGCGGTGGCACAGCGCCTTGCGCACCATCTGCGAAGGTTTGATTTGCTGGCCCGCTACGGTGGAGAGGAATTCGTGATCCTTCTGCCCGGCCTGGAGCCTGCGGAAATGCACTCTGTCGCCGAACGCATGCGCCAGGGCGTTGAGGCCACCCCCGTGCCCCTGGATCAGGAAGACGAAATCTCCGTCACCGTCTCAATTGGCGCGGCCCGCCTGCCGCCGAGGCTGCTGAGGGAACACCCGCCCGAGGAGCGGGCCCGAGTCCTGCTGAACGCGGCTGATCATGCCCTGCTCCAGGCCAAGGAGTCGGGTCGCAACCGCCTGGTCATCTCTCAGGAGTTCTGTAGTGTGCGCCCGGCTAGCTGACGATACACCCGGGCGCCGGCCTCCAGGTCATGACAGCGCAGGATGGCGGCCCGCCCGGGAGTGGAGTCGTCAGGCTGCACCCTCACTCCAGCGGACTCAGCGGCCTGCAGATTCACCTTGCTCAGGTCGGCCTCTCCAAACACGGAGATCACGAAGCCGCCTTCAGGCGCTGGTGGTGGGGTAAACGCCTCCCCATCGGCCAGCGACACCCAGGCCGGCAGGAAATCCGCACCGTAGAAGTCGAAAAAACCGTTGGACCCCCTCAGGTGGGCCTCGATGGGCTGGCCGCCGATCAGCTCGATGTTAAACAGGCCGCTGTAGCCGGCCAGATGACGCTCCACCCAGTCATGAATCCAGGACTCCAGCTCGGGCAGTGCGGCGCCGATCTCCCAGTAAATGGGCCGCGCGGCATCCTTCTCAGCCGAGGCCCGTGTATGGGCAAACCAACGCACCACCCCCTCCTGCACCAGACAATCGGTGCTGGTGTGCAACCCGGTCAAACGCTGACACCAGAAGCTGCCGGGCTCCGCGGGCACGTCGCCAGCCCGCATCGCCCGGGCGTCCAGACCCATGCCAGACAGGTTGGTGATGGGTTTGACGAACACTTCCTCCTTGGGCGCGACACCCAGATCCATGGGCGCCACGCCACAGGGGGCGGCGGTCAGCCCCGCCTCCAGGGCCAGCCGAAGCTTGTCGTAAACATGACGGTGACGCGGGTTCAGGCGCCAGGCAGCCGCATCCGACACAGCCACCTGGCGCCGGGGTTCAGGCCGGAACAGGTACTTGCGTTCCGGTAGCACGCCGACAAAGGGCATGAATGTTCAACCCGCTTCCGCCAGCTGATCCCCAGACTCCTCGTGCACCCGCGTCACCTGGCACAGCAGCGACTTGAATGCCGGGAAGCCACTGATGGGATCCAGCTTGCGGTCATCGGTGAGTTCGTTGACGTTGGCATGATTCCAGCCGTGGGCGCAGTGGGCCACCCCGGGCTTGATACGGTCGGTCACGCGCGCCACAAACCGGACCCGCCCACGCGGCGAGCTAACTTCCACCATATCCCCATCGCCGATACCGCGGACAGCGGCGTCACTGGGATGCAGTTCCACCAGGGGATCGGGCACTGCCCGACGCATGCGTTCCAGATACTGATGCTGGGAGTGGGTGGCATGCTTGTGACGGGCACCACTGGTGAGCACCAGCGGGTAATCCCTGGCCAGTTCGGGTGTGGACACGGGGCTCTCGGCGGGTTCGCACCACACCGGCAAGCCATCGTGCCCGGCATCGCGCAGTTCCCCGGCATCGAATTCCACCTTGCCGCTCTGGGTCTTGAACCCGTTCAGGCGGTACTGGCGATCCCCCTCCAGAAATCCATGCTCCACCAGCTCATCCAGCACCCCCGCAAACACGGTCACCCCATCCGGGTCGTTGTAGACCTGATCCCGAATGCTCTCCGGAATCCCTTCGGCGGCTTCGGCCCAGCAGGCTTCCAGGTCGCCGTTCCAGAACTGATCCGCCATGCCCAGGCGCACACCCAGGTCCAGGAATATCTCGGCGTCGGGGCGCGCCTCGCCCCGCGGCTTGACGGCAGCGCGCCGATAGCGCAACTCGCCCCGGAAATTGCAGCCGGGATAGGCGATCAGCGCCGTGCGCTCCAGATTGGTGGCGGCGGGCAGGACGATGTCCGCCATGCGCGTGGCCGGGTTGTGGAAGAAGTCGGAGGCGGCGAAAAAATCCAGCTTGCCCAGGGCCTCCTCCATGCGCTGCGAATGGGGCCACATGACGGTATTGATGCCCATGGCCAGTAGCGCACGAATGGGTTGAGGCCGCCCCTCCAGGATGGCGTCGGGCAACAGCATGCTCTGGGCCGCTGGCCAGTGGCGGGTCCATACCGGGAAGGTCTCGTCGCCGATGCGCGGCGGCAGATTCTTGAGGCAATGATCGAAAAGATCGATGGGCTTGGGCGTGACCTTGTCATTGAAAAAGCGGTTGCCCCCCTCGCGGTCGATATTACCCGTGACGGCGGCCAGCAGTATGACCGCACGATGGTTCTGAAAGCCGTTACTGTGCTGCACCGTGGAGGTGGGCGAGAGCATGATCTGCGCCGGCGAGAGGGTGGCATACAACCGCGCTGCGCGCTCGAGATCGGCCGCCTCGATGCCACAGATGGCCGCCACACGATCCGGTGGAAATGCCGCCACGTAATCCCGAAAACCCTCCACGCCGTTGGCCCACTCGTCCAGGAAGGCCTGGTCCTGCCAGCCATGGGCGAAAATGAGGTGGTGCATGCCCAGTGCCAATGCCCCGTCGGTGCCAGGCCGGATCTGCAGGTGAACCTCGGCCTGCTCCGCCAGCGGCGTCACGCGCGGATCCACCACAATCATGGGGCGCCCGGGCTTGGCCCGGGCCAGGGCATGCTGGTGAAAGGGCGGGATGGACCCACGCGGGTTGGTGGACCACACCAGCAGGCAGCGGGTGGCCTCGGAGGCCACGGTGGAGGATGTCTTGATCTTGGTACCGAAGGTCACCTCTTCCGCCACCTTGGTGGAGGAAAAACAGCAACCGCTCTCGGTCATGTAGTTGGGCGATCCAAAGGCATGGGCCAGTCGCTGCAGTTGGGGGCGGGCCTCCTTGGTGTAGCCTGCGAAAAAGGCCACCGTCTCGGCGCCATGCTGCGCGCGTGTAGCGCTCAGGCGCTCGGCAATGGTGTCCAGCGCCTCATCCCAGGAGATGCGCTCGAACTCGCCCCCACCTCGGGGCCCCACCCGCCGCAGAGGATGGATCAGTCGATCCGGATGGTTGCGCCGATCCAGCTGAACGTAGCATCGGGGGCAATCGGGCCCGTCGATCTTGACGGGCTCGCCGCTGGTGTCGAGCGTTACGTCGATGGCGCAGTTGGCATCGCACTCGTAGCAGGTACTTTTTACGGTGGCCATGGGGTGGGTCGTCCTCGAGAAACGCCGGTGAGGCAATGGATTGGGGAGTTTCTGAACCGTGCTCTCGAGTATGCGGGAGATCGACCCTTCATTCGAATAACCGGGCGAACACTGAGGTATCGGCCATCAGGCCGAACCGGCATCAGGGTCTTCCGGCTCGAAAATCGCGATCACCATCTGTCTCAGGCCCATGACCGCGAAGATGGAGATGAAGGCGACGATGGGGTTCAGGGCGACCCACCAGACCACGAAGCCCAGGATTAAACCCGCCTGCTCCACGCGGAACATGCGCTCTGCGATGAAGAGCGTGAGCGACACACCCAGCACACGCACCCAAAAGTCGTTCCTCGATACGCCTGCGGCAGTCCTATCCGACGACCGGGCTGACAGGGAGGCCGACCACACACCCACCAGGATCGTCACGAGCGATACGCAAACAGCTACCCAAAGCATGGCCCTGACCCTCCTGCTGAAAAATGTGGGTGATTGATGATGCTCTTATCGGGAATTAGGACCGCAGCATGTTCTATTAAGTTCTAAAAACACAACCCCAATATGGTTATAAGAAATAAAAGAGGATTTGACACCCGCAGCGGTGACGTTCATATTTATATAGACTGATCCATCTATATAGGGCACCCCATGCCAGCCTCCAAACGCGACCAACTGCTCGCCACGGCGGAGCGACTCTTCTATGAGGAGGGCTTTCATGCCACGGGTATCGACCGCATCGTGGCGGCCGCCGGGGTCGTGCGCATGACCCTCTACAACCACTTTGCCTCCAAGGAGGCCCTGGTGGCGGCCGTGCTGGCGACGCGTCATGAACGCTTCATGGCCAGCCTCGATGCGGCAGCGACCGCGGCCGCGCCGGGCCAGGTGACCCGGGCCCTGGTGGATGCCCATTGCCGCTGGCTGGAAAGTCACAGCCGACATGGCTGCATCATGGTGAAAGCCATGGGGGAGTTCGCCGAGCACAGTGCCGGGATTCACGCGCTGGCCGTGGCCGCCAAGACCGACCTGCTAGCGCGCCTTGAGGACAGCCTGGCCCGCGACGGGCTGGATCATCAGGAGGGCCTGGCGCGACGTCTCTTCATGGTGCTGGAAGGCAGCAACACGGCCGTCGCCCTGCTGGGCACGCCAACGGCCCTGGCGGATACGCAAACAATGACCGACACCCTGCTCTCAGCGGCCCAAGGCAAGACTGAATGAAACCCTTATCCCCCCTCGGCATGGCAACCCTCGGTGGCGGCATCATCGCCATCACCTACGGCCTGGCTCGCTTCGTGTTCGGGCTTTTTTTGCCCGAAATGCGCCAGGAACTGACCATCACACCCACCATGGCAGGCGTGATCGGCTCCCTGCCCTTTTTAAGCTTTGCCTTCGCCATCGTCGTGGCCCCCTGGATCACGCGCCGCCTTGGGGTGCGTCGCGGAGCGGTCACCGCTGCCGGTCTCGCCACGCTGGGTCTGCTGACGATTTCCCAGGCGCCTTCAGCGGTATTTCTGGCTGTGGGTGTGCTGATCTGCGGGATCAGCACCGGGTTGTCCTCACCGGTCATGGCACAAGCGGTTCATCGCGTGGTGCCCTCCCACCTTCGCGGCAGGGTGAATGCCACCATCAATGCGGGCACCAGCCTGGGCATCGCCCTTGCCATGCCGGCCGTCCTGATCTGGGCAGAGGCCTGGCGCAGCGCCTATGTGGGCTTTGCCGCCCTGGCCGCCATGGGCGTCCTGGCGGCCCTGGTCTATCTGCCTCGGGATGAGCGTCCCGCCTCACCCTCGCGGACTCACCCCACCTCCCCGCCCATACACTGGATGCAGTGGCTTGCCATCGGTCGCTTGAGTGGCATGGCCTTCGCCATGGGAGCCGTGAGCGCGGTCTACTGGGTATTTGCCCCCGACGCAGTGATCACTTCTGGCGGGCTGGTGTCCAGCCAGACCGCCTGGATGTGGCTGGCTGTGGGGCTGGGCGGAATCGCGGGATTCACCGCCGGTGATCTCATTTCGCGCTTCGGGCCGGCGCTCAGCCATGCTGGCGGGCTCACCGTGATGGCGGCCGCGATCGGACTGCTGGCCCTGGATCCCGGGAATTTCGCGCTCGCCCTGTCATCTGCGGCCCTGTTTGGCGCCGGATACATGATCCTCACCGGCTTCTACCTGGTGAGGAGCATCCAGATCATGGATCAGGCGCCCGCCCTCGGTCCGGTCATGCCGCTGCTCGCCACGTCCCTGGGCCAGGTGGCCGGCTCCCCCTTGGCCGGCTGGATGGTAGACACCCAAGGCCATGTGGCCACCTTCATGCTCTTCGCCATCGTGGGGCTTGCTGTCGCCTGGCTGTTCTCGTGGTTACTGAATGAACGCGGCGCGACGACATGGCAAAGCCCTTGAACATTCAGGCCCCTGCGCAGCATGAGCCCTGCTCAGGCCAGCCGGTCCAGTCGCAGGCGCTCGCGTTCGTCGAACAGGCGCCGAGCCCCCAACCAGATCGCGCCCAAGGTGCCAAAACCCGTGCCGGCGGTGATCAGGAACATGACCAGGATCTGGTATTTCACCGCCTCCATGGGCGGTATGCCGGCGAGGATCTGACCGGTCATCATGCCCGGCAGACTGACAATGCCTGCGGCGGCCATGGCGTTGATGATGGGCATGAGGCCACTGCGGGCCGCATCGCGGCGGATATCCTGGATGGACTCCGACCAGGTCTGCCCCAGGATCAGGCGCCCCTCGATGATGCGCCGCTGTTGCCAGGCCGTGGTGGTGAGACGGTCCAGCCCCAGAGCAATACCCGTCATGGTGTTACCCAGCAGCATACCCAGCAGGGGGATGGCGTACTGGGGCTCCCACCAGGGAGCTGGACTGATGATGACCGTGAGGGCCAGGACGGTGGCCGTGAAGGCCGAGGTGAACATGGCCAGCGTGCCAATGCCGTATCCCCACCAGCCCCGAAAACGCCGCGCCTGGCGAGCCATGACCTCGCGGCCCGCCACCAGCAGCATGATCAGCGCCATGAGGGCCACCCAGTACAGGGCCGCGTGTTCGAACAGGGTGGTGAGCACCAGGCCAATGAGCAGCAACTGGATCACCGTGCGCGCGGCCGCCACCAGCAGGCTTCGGGAAAGCCCCATGCCCACGCGGCTTGTCAGGACCGCCAGGGCAATGACCAGCAGAGCGGCAATACTCAGATCCCAGGGAGAGAGATAGATCACATCCATGCTCAGGACCTCGATTGCCGTGCCAGTTCAGCCAGCCGTCCCTGATCCATCATCAGCAACCGGCCACCGAGCCGGTCGCGCTGCTCGTGGTCATGGCTGACCCAGATGGCCCCGGCTCCCCGTTCCGTCACATACCCCATGACCAGGGCTTCCATGCGCAGGGTGTTTTCCGGATCCAGATTGGCCGTGGCCTCATCCAGGAGAAGCATCCGGGGGCCGTTGCCCAGCATCCTTGCCAGCGCCAGGCGCTGACGCTCGCCGCTGGAGAGGCGTTCCACCTCCCATTGGCGCACATCCGGGGGAAATCCCAACTGCTGCAGCCAGTCGTCCTGCACCCCCGTGAGATGCTCATCCACGGTGTCCGCCCACCACACGGGATCTGCCGGCAGATACCCTACCTGACGCCGCCATGAGGCGGGAGGGATGGTATCCCGCGGCTGGTTGGCCAGCCACACCTGGCCACGATGGGGGTCCAGATCAGCAATGGCCCGGAGTAGCAGCGACTTGCCCGCGCCGGAGGGCCCGGCAATGAGCAACAATTCCCCTGGCGCCAGTTCCAGATCGACCGGCCCCACATGATCGGATTGCAAACCCGTCAGTTTCAGCAAGGGGTCAGCGGTGGCAGTGAAGGTGGGTGCATCCATCACGGCAGTATACCGGACGAACGATCCGCTATACTGCGCCGGAGAATTCATCAACCCGCTGTCGGGTGCCCGTTCATCCACGGGAGAATCGGGAATGCGGTGGGGTGATCGATCGATGATCACCGAGTCCGCAACGCGCCCAGCGCTGTGAGGGGGATCGCGCAGACATCAAGCCACTGCCATGGGCGGGAAGGCGTCTGCGCGGGACGAACCCGAGTCAGAAGACCGGCCCGACAGTTTCTTTGCACGGCAGCAAGGCCGGGCTGCCGTCCCACCTGCTTGAACAAGGGGAACAACATGCAGGCTGGTGATTCAACACCTGATCAACATCGCTTCAACGAGGCCGAACGCAAGGCCATCTATCGCAACATGCTCTGCCGGCGGGACGTGCGGGGACAGTTCCTGCCCGACCCGGTGCCCGATGACATGCTGGCGCGCATCCTCACCGCAGCCCACTTCGCACCCTCGGTGGGCTACATGCAGCCCTGGAGCTTTGTGGTCGTCAAGGACCCACAAATCAAGCATCGAGCCCATCAGGCCTTCACCCGTGCCAACGAAGAGGCGGCAGGGATGTTCGAGGGCGAAAAACAGGAGACCTACCGCAGCCTGCGCCTGGAAGGCATCCTGGATGCACCCATCAATCTGTGCATCACCTGCGACCGGGACCGCGCCGGCCCGGTGGTGATCGGTCGCACCCACGACCACCGGATGGACCTGTACAGCGTGGTCTGCGCCGTGCAGAACCTGTGGCTGGCGGCACGCAGCGAAGGGTTGGGCGTGGGCTGGGTGAGCATCTTCCGGCCCGAGGACATCCGCCAGGTACTGAATCTTCCCGATGAGATCGTGCCCGTGGCCTATTTGTGCATTGGCCGGGTCAGCCACTTTCATGACAAGCCCGAACTGGAAGCCGCCGGCTGGCGCCCCCGGTTGCCATTGGAGCAGTTGATCCATATGGATGGCTGGGGGCACACCCCTGCCGAGGACGACGAACTGGTCAAGGCCGTTCAGGCATGCCAGGCCAGGGCGAGCCGCTCCGAAGTGCCGCTTTAGACCCGGGCTCCCGCGCACCCTGCGCCCTTCTCCGTCGGCGCCCCTGCGGGCGCCGACGGCATTCGGCCCGTGCAGGGCCTTACCGATCGTGAATCCCCTGCTACGCTCATGGTAGTGGCCGCTTGGGCCCAACCGCATGGGGATGAACCCAATGACAAGAAAACGCCTCGTGGTCTGCTGTGACGGCACCTGGGCCAAGGAAGAGACTCAGACCCACATCTTCCGACTCTTCGGGATGATCCCCGAGGAGCCCGCCAACGATGCTTACCAACTGAAGCACTACGTATCCGGGGTCGGCTCGTCCCGGTGGACCCGGTTTCGCGGCGGGGCCTTTGGCTTCGGGCTCAATGAAAACCTGCAACGGGCTTATAACTGGCTGGTGGAGCACTACGAACCTGGCGACGAGATCTTCTGTTTCGGGTTTTCCCGGGGTGCCTACACGGCGCGGTCCCTGTGCGGGATGATCGGCACCTCCGGGCTATTCTGCCGGGAGCATCAGGGCGAGACGGATCTGGCCATGAATTACTACCGCGTGCCACCGGAGCGGCGCCCACAAAGCCGCCAGCATCGCCAACTCCAGCGCATCCGGCGTCATCCGGAGGAAACCCTGAGCGTGCGCATGCTGGGTGTTTTCGACACGGTGGGCGCCCTGGGTGTGCCCATCCCGGCGCTGGCCTCCTTTGCCCAGGGGGGACGACGGGTCAACTTTCATGACACCACGCTGGGCCCACTGGTGGAGAATGCCTTTCATGCCCTGGCCATTGATGAGCAGCGCGGCCCTTTCAAGCCCACCCTGTGGACGTTAGCGGACGGGGATGCGTCCACCCCGCCCCAGGCACGGCGCTTTGATGGCAGCCGGGTGGATCAGCAGGTGGTACAGGCCTGGTTCCCCGGCGTCCATTCGGATGTGGGCGGCGGCTACGACAACAAGGCCCTGGCCGATGTCCCTTTCCTGTGGATGCTGCGCGAGGCCCAGGCCCTGGGGTTGCACATCGAGGAGAGCATGATCGAGGAGTGCCTCTCTCCCAATCCCTTTGCACCGGCCCACGACTCCCTGAACCTGCAATACAAGCTCACGGCTTACTGGCCCTGGATCGACGATAACCGCCCGCGCCTCATTGGCGCCGAGGCCCGGCATCGGGCCGGCCTGGGTGCTGCCCGCAACGCCATGGTCCATCAGGCCACGCTGGATCGCATTGAACAGGCTTCGCAACTCCCTCCGAAACAGTCACCTTATCGTCCGTTGAATCTGGTCAATCCGCAGGGAGAACTGATCGAACCGATGGATGTAGCGAATACCCGGTAGGGCCGTCACATGGGGATGCGGCACGGAAACGTGGTGTGTGGTGGTTTATACTGGGCCGATGACATCTGCCGAACCCGCCTCTCACGATTCCGGCCCCCGTATCTGGGTGGACGCGGATGCCTGTCCCGTGGTGATCAAGGAGATCCTGTTTCGCGCGGCACAGCGCACCCGGATCCCTGTCACACTGGTGGCCAACCAGTTCATCCAGGTGCCGCGTTCACCCTTCATCAAGACGATGCAGGTGGGTGCTGGCTATGACGTGGCCGATGATGAAATCGTGCGACGGGTCTCACCGGGGGATCTGGTCATCACCGCCGACATCCCCCTGGCCGCCCAGGTGCTGGACAAACAGGGCCAGGCACTCAACCCGCGGGGTGAGTTGTACACCCGGGACACCATCCGCCAACGCCTGCAAATGAGGGACTTCATGGACACCCTGCGGGCAAGCGGCGTCGATACCGGCGGTCCTCCGGCCCTCAGCCAGGGCGACCGACAGGCCTTTGCCAATCAACTGGATCGTTGGCTGCAGCGAAACGCTCGTGCTTGACCCGATGCCCTACCACGGCATCCCCCCCTGCAAAGGAGTTCTGATGAAATTCGCCCGTTCCCTGCCAATAATCGCCGCCGCCACCACCTGGCTGATGCTGTCCGCCTGCGGCGGCGAGGAAACCGCCTCGGAAGTGCCGCTGATGGTGCTTGCCTCCCAACCCGCCAGCCATGACGGCCAGCTGGTCACCACCCAGGGGGTGGTGCGCCATCTGGAGGAACCCCTGCACTACTGGATAGAAGACGAGCAACTGCGCCGCGTGGCCGTGGAACCCGACGACATGATTGCCCCGCACCTGGGGGAAACCGTCAAGGTGACCGGCCGTTTCCATTACGCCCCCGAGGAGGGGCGCAGTCTGCACCTGCAGCAGGTGGAAACCCTGGAGTGAAACGATCCGCCCCTGCCCCTTGGGCAGACCCTTGGGGGGCAGCCTCGTGAACGGCGGCCGCCCCAAGGGGCGGCTCAGTGGATCAGGCCATCAATCTCTTCAACAGACACATCCATACGCGAGGGGATCACCAGTGGGCCGAACTGGTTGAACACCGGCACATCCGAGGCATCCCGGCCGTAGCCCAGCCGCACCCGTCCCGCCTCAGGCTCGGACTGGGTGGGGTCGAAGGTAAACCACTGGCCACCCACGTACGCCTCGAACCAGGCATGCAGGTCCATGGGTACCAGCCGGTACCGATAGCCCACCACATAGCGCGCCGGGATACTCAGGCTCCGGCACAGGGCGACCCCCACATGGGCAAAGTCACGGCATACCCCATTGCCCCGGTCGATGGCCTCCCGGGCCGAGATGGGGGTGGGATCGGAGTCGGTAAGATACGTCATGTGCTGATGGGTCCAGCGGGCGATGGCCTCCACCTGATCAAAGCCGGGGATCTTTCCCCGCACGATCTGTGCGGCCTGCTGACCCAGACGATCGGAGTCGCAGTAGCGGCTCGGTGTGAGATACATGAGCGTGTGATCCGGCAAGTCCTGCACCAGCACAAAAGGTGCGCCCGGCGCCCGATCCAGCCTGGCGGGCACCTGTACCTCTGATTGCACCCGAACCTGGAAATGACCAGGCGGCGCAGTCAAACGTTGCCAGAGATTGCCATACATGTCGGTATATTCGATGATCGGCATACCAGGCGATACGGTATAGCGATCCTGGGCCACCCACTGGTGCGCATCGCTACGCGGCCTCATGAGCAACAACATGGGACTTTCCACCTGAAAGTCCATCTCGAGGGTACAACCCACCCGCAACCACATGCTCGACCTCCCGGGTCGCTGCCAACCACCTTGTGCACGGTGCCCACCGGACCCGGGGGCACCACGACGCACACATCCGGGGCTTGCCGCCCCTCGATGCCAGTTTACACCGCCGCAGGGGGGGAAATCTCGGTAAGCTGCTACGAAAGCATGTTGCGCAACATGGAGCGCACCTCCTCGCGGACGATTTCACGGATTCGCTCTTCCGAAACAGGCGATTCTGCCGGCGGCAATGCCTCCAGGCGGGCGCTGATCATGGACGCCACGATCGCGTCCAGGCTGCCGGCGGCCGCCGGGGCCTGGGGCGTCGATTCCTCGACGCGGGCCGTATCGGGCTCCGGAGCGCTTTCGGGCTGCGGTTGTGTGTTTTCCGGCTCTGCGGCCATGTCTGCGTCCTCGTCTGAGTCCTGTGGTGTCATGGGCGGCTCCGGCATCGGCTCCCGCATAGGCTCCGGGGCCGGCTCCGGCTCTGGCGTGAACTCCGGTTCCGGGGCTGCTTCCGGGATCATCCCGGGATGCAGCGGGGTGGGCGACGATGCCGAGCGGCGTTCTGGCTCGGCCTCCACCATGTCCAGCAAGGCCTCCTCCGGATCCTGAAAGGGCTGACCGTCTTCGCCATCGTCAAGACCCTCGGGGGGTTCATCGATGACAAACCGATCCAGCTCACCATTCTCGATCCACTGCGCCCACTGCTCGTACAGGGCCTCCTTGTCGTCAACCCCCTCCACATCGCCGGAGATGAAGGAGGATATATCCTTGACGTGGTACTTTCGCTGCACGTAGTCCGCCAGCAACGGGCCCACTTCCTCGCTGCTGCGGGTCAGGGCCACCAGCCTCATCAAGCTCTCGGATTTGGCACTCATCGTCTGTTTCCTTGGTCAGTCATGAAAGACACTCACTTCAGGATAGCGGCATCGGGAGCTCTGGCTTAAGCCCATTGCTTTGACCGCTCTGGCGGGGCCGTTATACTGCCACCTGCCGGCGCACCAGTAGAACATGGCGCAGCGCCCGCAATCATCCCGCCCGGGTGGCGAAATTGGTAGACGCAAGGGATTTAAAATCCCTCGGCCTCAGGCCGTGCCGGTTCGAGTCCGGCTCCGGGCACCATATTCCATCGGATCAGTCCAAATGGATATCACGGCGGCAAATGGCTGTCCCGCCTGCCGCCGACCGATGTGCTGGAGGTGATCCCAGATGAACAACGTCATTGCCTGTGTCGATGGATCCCGTGCTTCGCCGTCCGTGTGTGATTACGCGGCCTGGGCTAGCCGGCGCATGGACCTCCCTGTCATGCTGCTGCATGTGAGCACGCCGCTGGAAACCGTTACAACCCAACAGGTTCGCCAGGAGTTGACCCTGGGGCACCGGGAGGCACTTCACGGCGAACTGGAGCAGGCAGAGCAGACCAGACGGCAACTGCTGCACAAACAGGGGCAGGCCATTTTGAATGATGCCGCGGATCGCCTGATGCGCCAGGGCATCCTGGAACCTGGCAATCTGCTGCGCCAGGGGGACATCGCGCACGTACTCAGGGAACTGCAGGGTGAGGCCCGCCTGGTCGTGGTGGGCCGCAGGGGAAATGACTCCGGGGACGACATGCGGCATGTGGGTAGCCATCTGGAGACCATCATCCGCACCCTGGGTCCCAAGCTACTGATCGTCCCCGAACATTACGCTCCCCCGGAGCGCTTCCTGATTGCCTACGATGGCAGTGAAGCTGCCAACAAGGTGGTGGCCCGGGTGGCGCAAAGCCGGCTGCTTAGCGGCCTGTCGGGGCACCTGCTCATGGTGGGCAAGGATACCGCCGACAACCGCGCCATGATCCACGCAGCGCAAAGCATTCTGGAACGCCAGGGCTTTACCATGCAGGCAGAGATCCGCCCTGGCACCGTGGAGGAGGCGGTGACTGCCTACCAGCAGGACCATGACATTCAGTTACTGGTCATGGGGGCCTTCGGACATTCCAAGGTACGACAATTCTTCGTGGGCAGCACGACCACGCGAATGCTCAAGACGTGCCGCATACCACTGCTGATCCTGCGCTGACACCCGACACCCATACCCCGAGACACCCTTGGACCGGGATAAGAACGCCTATCCCGGCAGGAATCCAATGCTACCCGCCAAGAAACCATCTTCCAGCGATTATCCACGGCCAGCCAGACGTCCCTGGCTGCGTTCCCGTCAGCCCACCTACCGGATTGCCGCCGTGGGCGTGGGCCTGCTGATGGTGGCTGGACTGGGCATTTATATCGGTGTGGGCTATCTGGGGGGCGTACCCCGGCAACTGGTGCTGCTGTTCTCAGCCCCAGGCATCCCCATGGGCTGGTGGTTCCTGACCATGTCCACCTGGAACGCCGGCCCCATCAACAGCCTCATCATCCAGGGTGCCACCGGCGCCTGCCTGATGACCCTGGGGATCCTGATGCTGTTCGGGGCGTATGGCGGGATATTCCTTGTCAGCCTGGGCCTGATGCTGCTGGCCTGTTTTCACCTTTACCTGGCCGTGCGCAGCTTCCGACGCCGGCTTTGACCCCTCCCTGAAACCCGCAGACCCCACATCATGCGTATTGCACTCATTCAACAATCCAATACCGATGACACCCGGGCCAACCTGGAAAAGAGCCTGGCAGGCATCCGCCGGGCAGCCGAACAGGGGGCCCGGTTGGTCATCCTGCAGGAATTGCATACGGGCCCCTATTTCTGCCAGACGGAGGACACCGGAGTCTTCGATCTGGCTGAACCCATCCCCGGCCCCACCACGCAGACCCTGTCGGAACTGGCGGCGGAACTGGGCGTGGTGATCGTCGGCTCGCTGTTCGAGCGTCGTGCCGCCGGGCTTTACCACAACACCGCCGTGGTGCTGGACAGCGATGGCCGCCTGGCCGGACGCTACCGCAAGATGCACATCCCCGATGATCCGGGGTATTACGAGAAGTTCTACTTCACCCCCGGCGATCTGGGCTTTCATCCCGTGGACACCTCCGTGGGCCGGCTGGGGGTGCTGGTCTGCTGGGATCAGTGGTTCCCGGAAGCCGCGCGGCTCATGGCCCTGGCAGGCGCCGAGTTACTGATCTACCCCACGGCCATTGGCTGGGATCCGGACGACAACGCCGAGGAACAGGCACGCCAGCGGGAGGCATGGATCACCGTGCAGCGAGCCCATGCGGTGGCCAATGGTGTGCCCGTGGCCGCCTGCAACCGGGTGGGCTTCGAGGCCGACCCCTCCGGCGTCAGCGCCGGGAGCCGGTTCTGGGGCAGCAGTTTCGTCTGCGGACCGCAGGGGGAATTTCTGGACCAGGCCTCCACCGATGAGGAGGTCTGCCTGCTGGTGGATGTGGATCTGGCCCGGGGCGAAGCCGTGCGGCGTATCTGGCCCTTCCTTCGGGATCGACGCATCGATGCCTACGACGACCTGCTGAAACGCTATCGGGACACCTGAGCAGATCCATACGGAAATTTCGCGCAGTGATTCCAATCTTATCAACGACACGATGCCCTTTTCCCTGTAGAGTCGGGGGTTGTTGTACGAACCCGAGGAGGTTTTGAAGATGAATTTTGAAGAAATGAGAAACATGGGCTCCAACGATCGCATGATCCGCGTCGTGGTAGGCCTGGTGCTGTTGGCTCTGGTCTTCGTCGGTCCACAAACCCCCTGGGGCTGGCTCGGCCTGATCCCGCTGGCCACAGCCACCATCGGCTGGTGCCCTGCTTATAACTTGCTGGGCATGAATACAGACCCAGACAAGGAGGCCTGATTCGCCCAAAGGCTGAACAGGCCATCCCGGTCCGCCGCTCGCGGGGATCGGGCGCGTAAATAAAAAGGGCACGGTATAATCGGCGGCCTACTGAAACATACCCCGGCCGCGCGCATACCGAATGCCACAAAACAGCAAGTCCAACCCGCTTAACGCACTTGAACTCCCCACCGCCGGCCATTTGGCCCGATGGGGAGGCCTTTCTGGTTCCGCCCTGTGGCTCGCTGTCGCTGAGGCCGCTCGTCGACACCGTGGCGTTTCCCTGCTCATCACGCCAGACACCCAGACTGCCGAGCGCCTTGAGCAGGAACTGGATTTCTTCCTGGCCGGAGAGAATCTTCCAACCCTGTCCCTGCCCGATTGGGAAACCCTGCCTTACGACGTGTTTTCTCCCCACGAGGACATCGTCTCCCGCCGACTGGAAACCCTTTACCACCTACCCGCCCTGAAGCGCGGCACCCTGATCATTCCCATCACCACCCTCATGCAGCGCCTGCCCCCCCGGGCCTGGCTGCAATCGGAGTGTCTGATGCTGCAACAGGGGGAGCGGATCGATCGGGACAAACTCAGGGAAGGATTCGAGCAGGCCGGCTATCAGCATGTGAGTCAGGTGATGGAGCACGGTGAGTATGCCGTGCGTGGTGCCCTGATGGATGTTTACCCCATGGGCAGCGATGCCCCCTATCGCATCGATCTGCTGGACGACGAGATCGAGACCATCCGCACCTTTGATCCGGAAACCCAGCGCTCACGTGAAACGATCCATGAGGTGCGCCTGCTGCCCGCCCATGAGTTCCCCCTCAATGAGGCGGGCATCAAGGCCTTCCGCCAGCATTACCGCACCGTGATCGAGGGAGACCCCCAGGCCAGCCACATTTATCGGGAGGTGAGCCAGGGTGCTGCTCCGGCGGGCATTGAGTACTATCTGCCGCTGTTCTTCGAGCAGATGGAAACCCTGTTCGACTACCTGCCCGACAACACCCTGGCCGTCCACGTAGGCGATACCCTGGCTGCCGCACAGGCCTTTGCCGATCAGGTGGCCCATCGTTACGAACAGCGCCGTCACGACCGCGAACGCCCCCTGCTTCCACCGGATAGCCTCTTCCTCGGGGTCGAGGAAGTCGCCAGCAGCATGCGCGGCTGGCCCACACTGGCCCTGGTCAGCGAGGCTGTGGAAGACAGCGCCCAGGGTGTCGCACAAAACGCCGATGCGCGCCCCCCTGGCGACCTGCGACTGCAGGCCCGGCAGGCCGAGCCCGCCAAGGCATTCAATGACTTCCTGCAGGGCTTTCCGGGTCGGGTACTGCTCATGGCAGAGTCCCCCGGTCGTCGCGAGGTGCTGCTGGATACCTTGCGACCCTTGGGGGTCGTCCCGCATCAGGTGGATTCCTGGGCCGAATTTCTGGCATCAGACACCTCCCCCGCCATCACCATCGGCCCCTTGCAATCCGGCCTTTGCCTGCCCGGCGAGGGGATTGCGGTACTCACCGAATCCGAGCTGTTTGGGGAGAAGGCCCGCCAGGAGCGCCGTCGACGCAAACCCACCCGGGATGCAGATGCGGTGGTTCGTAACCTCACCGACCTGCACGCAGGCGCCCCCGTGGTCCATGAGGATCATGGTGTGGGGCGCTATCTTGGACTGCAGAAGATCACCGCCGGTGGCCAGGAAACGGAGTTCCTCACCCTGGAATACGCAGGCGGCGACAAGCTCTATGTCCCGGTGGCGTCGCTGCACCTGGTGAGCCGTTATACCGGGGCCGACCCCGAACATGCCCCGCTGCACAAGCTGGGTACGGAAACCTGGTCGAAGGCCCGGCGCAAGGCAGCAGAAAAGGCCCGCGACGTGGCTGCGGAGCTCCTGGACATCTATGCCCGCCGGGCGGCGCGCCAGGGTCATGCCTACCAGTCACGAGGCGCGGAATATACTGCATTCGCTGCCGCCTTCCCGTTTGAGGAAACCCCGGACCAGCTCAGCGCCATCGACGCCGTGCTCGACGACATGGCCTCCGAGCGCCCCATGGACCGGGTGGTCTGCGGCGATGTGGGCTTTGGCAAGACCGAAGTCGCCATGCGGGCGGCCTTTGTGGCCGTCCAGGGCGGCAAGCAGGTGGCGGTGCTGGTGCCCACCACCCTGCTGGCTCAGCAGCATGATCAGAACTTCCGCGACCGGTTCGCCGATTGGCCCGTACGCATCGAATCCCTGTCCCGCTTCGGCTCCCAGAAACAGCACCAGGAGGTGATGAAGGGCCTGGAAGATGGCCGGGTGGACATCGTCATCGGCACTCACAAACTGATCCAGGGCAACCTGCGCTTCAAGAACCTGGGGCTGGTGATCATCGACGAAGAACAGCGCTTCGGGGTCCGTCACAAGGAGCGATTGAAGTCCCTGCGAGCCGAGGTGGACATGCTCACCCTCACCGCCACGCCCATTCCCCGGACCCTGAACATGGCCCTGTCGGGCCTGCGTGATCTGTCGATCATTGCCACGCCGCCGGAGGAGCGTCTGACCATCAAGACCTTCGTCAGCCAGTGGAACAGTGCCCTGATCCAGGAGGCCTGTCTGCGGGAGATTCGCCGGGGTGGGCAGGTGTACTACCTGCACAACGAGGTCCAGACCATCGAGAAGGCTGCACGGGAGCTTCAGGAACAGATCCCGTCAGCCACCATTGGCATTGCCCATGGCCAGATGCGTGAGCGGGAACTGGAACAGGTGATGCTGGATTTCTACCACCGTCGCTACCACGTACTGGTGTGCACCACCATCATCGAAACCGGCATCGACGTGCCCACCGCCAATACCATCATCATCAACCGGGCCGACAAGATGGGCCTGTCCCAGCTGCACCAGTTGCGGGGGCGCGTGGGGCGTAGCCACCATCGCGCCTATGCGTATCTGATCACCCCGCATCCCTCGGGGATGACCAAGGATGCCGTCAAGCGACTGGAGGCCATCGAGTCCCTGGAGGATCTGGGGGTCGGCTTCACCCTGGCCAGCCACGATCTGGAGATCCGCGGTGCCGGGGAATTGCTGGGGGATGAGCAGAGTGGACAGATCCAGGAGATCGGCTTCACCCTGTACAACGAACTGCTGGACCGGGCCGTCAAAGCCCTCAAGGAAGGCAAGGTCCCGGACCTGGATCACACCACGTCCGATACCACGGAGGTGGACCTGGGTCTGCCGGCACTGCTACCCGATGACTATGTGCCCGACATCCACACGCGCCTGATCCTCTACAAGCGCCTGTCTGCCTGCCAGGACACGGACCAGCTCAGAGAGATGGAAGTGGAAATGGTGGATCGTTTCGGGCTACTACCGGCTCAGGCCAGGAACCTGGTGGAGGCCACTCGCCTGAAGCTGAGGCTGCAACCCCTGGGTGTGCGCAAACTGGAAGTAGGGCCCAAGGGTGGCAGGCTGATCTTCCACCCCAATCCACCGGTGGATCCCATGAGCGTGATCCAGCTGGTGCAATCCCAACCGGAAAGCTTCCGCCTGGACGGCCAGGATACGCTGCGCTTCACCGCCGAGATGGAGAGCCTGGATCAGCGCGTTGACGCGGTCACCCGCCTGACAGGGCAGATGCACATCAAGCAGGAGGCCGTGGCCTGAGGCCAGCCCGGCCCTGCCCCCAACCCCGGGACGCCCCCGGACTCAGGCCCTCCCGTACGTATCCTCAAACCGCACAATATCATCCTCCCCCAGGTAACTCCCCGACTGCACCTCGATGAGTTCCAGGGGGATCTTGCCCGGGTTCTCGAGACGGTGCGTCACCCCCAGCGGGATGAAGGTGGACTGATTCTCCGTGAGCACAAACTGCTCCTCACCCCGGGTGATGCGCGCTGTGCCCCGCACCACCACCCAGTGCTCAGCGCGGTGATAATGCATCTGCAGTGACAGGGTCTCGCCCGGCTTCACCGTGATCCGCTTCACCTGAAAACGGGACGCCATGTCGATCTGCTCATAGCTGCCCCAGGGCCGCGCGACGCATCGGTGATTCTCCGACTCCTCCCGCCCTTCGGCCTTCAGGCGGGCGACAACCTCCTTCACATCCTGACTGCGGTTCTTATGCATCACCAGGACCGCATCGGAGGTCTCCACAATAATGAGATCCTCCACACCCACTGCGGCCACCAGGCGATGGTTGCCGTGCACGTAGCAGTTGCGAGACCCCACCGTCATCACGTCGCCAACGGCCACATTGCCATCACCGTTGCGCTCGCCCACCGACCACAACGACTCCCAGGAGCCCACGTCACTCCAGCCGGCGTCCAGGGGTACCATGACCGCCCGGCGGGTCTTTTCCATCACCGCATAATCAATGGACTCGGAGCGACAGGCGGCGAAGGCCTCCCGATCCACCCGCAAAAAGTCCAGATCCGCCTGCGTGCCCTCCATGGCACGACGACAGGCCTCCAGGACATCCGGTGCATGCTGCTGAAGCTCATCCAGATATGCCGAGGCGCGAAATACGAACATGCCGCTATTCCAGTAATAATCTCCGGAGGCCAGATAGTCCTCGGCAGTGGACCGGTCAGGTTTTTCCACAAACGCCTTCACCGGCGCGCCAGAGCGGCCCTTCGCCTCATCGGCAAGGATATATCCGTAACCTGTGTGGGGCTCGGTGGGCACCACGCCAAAGGTCACCAGATCACCCGCCTCGGCCAGGGACACAGCCTCGGCCAGGGCCCTTTGAAAGGCTTCCACGTCGGCCACCAGATGATCCGCAGGCATCACCACCATGACCGGATCGGCCCCTGATGCCGTCTGCTCCAAGGCTGCCAAAGCCACCGCCGGGGCGGTATTGCGGCCAACCGGCTCCAGGATGATCTGGCATGGATCCACACCCGTCTGCCGCAATTGCTCGGCCACCAGGAACCGGTGGGCATCGTTGCACACGACAACGGGGGCCACCATAGCAGGGTCCTTGGGCAGTCGCGCCAGTGTTGCCTGAAGCATGGTCTGACCCTGACCCGTCAGGGGTAAGAACTGCTTGGGGTAATGCTGTCGCGACATGGGCCACAGCCGGGTACCCGCGCCGCCGGAAAGGATCACAGGAACGATGCCCACGGAGATCTCCATATTGATTCATCCAATTGTTCACTTTATTCGCCAGACCCGGTATGTCGGCGGCTGTCAGTCACCGCGTCTCACCCGATCACTCATCATGATGCCAATCCACCGGGTATCCCGCTGCGCCTCCAAAGCCAGCTTGGCGATCATGGTCAGCGGAATGGACAATATCATTCCCACCGGGCCGAACACCCAACCCCACACCAGCAACGACACCAGCACGATAACGGGCGACAGCCCGAGCGTGCGCCCCATGAACCGCGGCTCCAGCACACTGCCAATGGTCACGTTCACGGCCACATAGAGGCCGAGAACCATCAGCGCCTCCGGGATGCCCATGCCCAACAACGCGATCAGAAGCGCTGGCGCCGCCGCGATGATGGAACCCACATTGGGGATGAAATTCAGCAAACCGGCCAGAATGCCCCAGAGTACGGCAAAATCGACCCCAATCAGGGCGAGACCCGCCCAGATGACGATGCCCGTCGTAAAGCTGGCCGCACTCTTGATCAGCAGGTAGCGATACACAGACCGCAGGAAACGCCGCATCCGAACCCGTGCCCGAGGGCGCCCCGGGAACGCCGCATTCAGTTTAGCCGCCAGCGTGCGCTCCTCCAGCAACAAAAACATGTAAGCCAGCAGCACCAGGAAGGTACTCGCTGTGAAAGCCCCCAAGCCCCCGGCGATCCCTCGAGCCGCACTGGTCAGCGTGGCCGCTCCCGGTAAGGAGACCTCCTCCGGTAACACCTCCACCGGCAAGCCCCGGGCCTCGAAAGCCTCCCGCAGATCCACCAACCACTGCTCCATGCGCTCCTGGTAAAGCGGCGCCTGACTGGCCATGTTTTCGGCCGCCCCCCTCAAGGCCAGGAACAGCAGGAAGAACGTGAATCCAACACAAAGAAAGAGGATGAGCACAGCCAGCGCGCCAGGCACTCCACGGCGCTCCATCCAGGTGAGCGGCGGTGCTGAGATGATGGCCAGGAATGCCGCCAGCAGGAAGGGCGTGAGTATATGGCTCACCTCCTTGAGTCCAGCGAGGATGACCACGGCCGCAGCGGCGCCCAGCAACCAGTGCCAGGTGCCGAGGGTTTCGCTCGAGGAGAAGGGCATGGATTTACTTAACCGCTCAAGTATCACGATCTTCTAGCCGCCTGGAAGGCTTGGGAATGGGGGAATGTATCTGTCAGACGATACACAAAGCCAGGAAGCACTGCACCCGGGAAATCAGTGTATTCAGTCACCCAGTACCACAACCTGAGCCTCAACACGAACCGGGATACCCAAAACGCACAAGGGACCCTTGCGGGTCCCCTGTGATACTGCTCAGGTTGTCAGCGGGCCGAAGCCCATTCCAACCTTAGATGCCAGCCGCTTCCTCGGCTGCGTCCTCGTCGAAGTCATCCGCAGAGATGTCGGGATCCACCTGGGTCTCGCTCAACTCAGCATCGGCTTCGGTCGGCTCCCAGCCCTCACGCCGCTGAACGCGGTTGAGTTCGGGATAGTCCGCCAGCATGTTGGCCCCATCCAGAGGAAGTTGCAGGCCGTTGTGGCAGGTGGCGCAGTTGGTCTTGGGTGCATCACCCAAGGGGCCCAACTGGGAGTCCGGATACACCGGCTGCAGCGGATCCAGATAGTCCACGTTCAGCGCCCGAACCATCTCGAGGCCGTGCCATGCCGTCACACGCTCCGGCGGGCTGGTTTGCCAGTCCGGGAAGTTGTTCGTGTTGTGGCAGGTGGTGCAGTTGGCACCCAGCGCCTTGGACATGTGGATCATCAGGCCAAAGCCCCACTCCGCATCCATCACGTTATGGGGATTGTCACCCATGGGCAGCGTGGAACGCGGGGTTACACGCAGATCCTTGGGATCATCCGCCAGGAACGCACTGAACACATCGTTGGGCAGCGAGGTGGAAGCCACATTAGGACCGGCCAGGTTCTGACCCATCCGGCTGGCAGCCACACCACCGGCCTGCCTCGGACCTGGATCCTCGAACCAGATTTCCGTCGGCACCGGATTACCCATGTGGCAGGTGTAGCACGTCACACCTGTTTCACCCACGTGGGCATCCCACTCGGTGTTGATGGTCTTCGTCATCTCGAGCATGTTCCGGGAGACGATCTTCGTATAGATGTTTTCATCTGCGAAGTCACCCGGCACGTGGCAGTAGTTACAACCCTGTTCCGGCGACACCCAGGCGGTGATCGCGTTCATCAGACGGTTGAACTCCGCAATGCTGAGATCACCCAACACTTCCACACTGGAGTAGATATCCCCAGCGCGCGGCCCGGCATCACTTGCCGGTGGTTCGGCATCAGGGATGACCATGTCAGCACGCTTTCTGGCCTCCAGATGACGCTTGGTCACCTGCTCCATGCCCAGTCCGCGATAACCCTTCTGCTCGGTTTCAATTCCAACTGGCATCTCACAGCCAGTCACCAGGAGTGCAGCACCTGTCAGTGCTGCCACTGTCACAGTTTTGCGCGTAATGGTATTCATTGCGACATCCCTTGAAGCATGGCCGGATCTTCGACGGGCGGATAGATGTTCGGATACGACGGTGCGACGCCGTGATCAATCGCCCACATGTACCAGTTATCAACCACCGTGCCCGTGAGCAGAATGCCGATACCGCCGGTAATCACGGTCAGGACGGCGAACCACCAGGCCCAGCGGTGGATGGATTCCATGGTGGCATTGAAGCCCATGGTCCAGCGCCAGAACAGAGCGGCACGATCGGAAGCTGTACCGCGGTCGGTGATCTGCTCGATTTCGCGCTCACCGCCGTACCGACCCACTGCCAGAACCGTTGCACCGTGCATGGCAAACAGCAGAGCCGAGCCATACAGGAAGGCAATGGAGAGCATGTGGAACGGGTTGTAGTACAGGTTGCCGTACTTCAGGGAGAAGGCAGTCGTCCAGTCCAGGTGCGGGAAGATGCCGAACGGAACTGCTTCCGACCAGTCACCCATCAGCAGCGGACGGAAGAAGCCCAGGGACAGATACAGGAAGATCGCCGCCGCGAACGCCCAGGCCACATGGGTGCCCAGGTTCAGCGCCCGTGCCCGACGATAGACACGCACCCACCACAGCAGGATCGAGGCTGTCAGGAAGAATCCTGCCATCTGCCACCAGCCACCTTCAGCCAGCGGTGCGATGCCCAGGCCATACTGAGCCTGTGGCGGCTCCAGACCCAGGTAGAACAGTTGACGTACAAACTGCGCAGGGTCCCAGTTCACCTGGGCCCAAAAGTTGAAACCAATGATCAGGAATGCGATCAAACCAAAGAGGATCGAGAACAGTCCCGTGTAGCCCAGATAGATCGGGCCAATTTGGGCGTTACCGAATCGGCCAGCTAGATGCATCAGCATCGGCTTGCCAATTCGTTCCCGTTCATTTTCCAGCGGGACGCCGGCCTCAGGCTCCGCCTGGACCTGCACTCGATTGAATATATTCTGATATTCGGCCATTGTGGTCCCCTTACATTAAGCCCAGATCGGAAGGTTAAGCCACCAGTTCCACCATTCCGGCCAGCTACGGGTCCAGAAGGGACCACTCAGAATGATGCACACGGCGCTCCAGAAAGCGGCGTTCAAAGCCAGGAAGAGACCCAGACGATGCACACCAAGGGCGCCAATGGAGTAGCCAACGGTGTCACGGAAGAAGGTATCTTCGTATTCGGGAGTCTTGACGGCCTCGCCCTTCTTCGGGTTGGTCACGGACAGGATCAGGCCGCCATGTAGCGACAAGGCCAGGGCCGTGGTGAAGAAGAACGTGATGGCCAGCATGTGGGCCGGGTTATAGTGGAAGTGCAAGAACTGGTAACCGACGTTGGACACCCAGTCCAGGTGACTCATGATGCCGTAGGGGAAACCATGACCCCAGGCACCCAGCAGGACCGGGCGGATGACCACCAACGCGACATAGGCGAAGATCGCAACACTGAACGCGATCGGCACATGGTAGCCCATGCCCAGTTTGTTACAGATTTCTACCTGGCGAAGTGCCCAGGAGACAAATGCACCGATGGCGCAGATGGTAATGAATTGCCATAGGCCGCCCTCCGCAAGCGGAGCCAGACCCAGGCCATAACTCAAGTCAGGTGGGGCGATATTAATCTGCCAGATATTCCAGGTTGGGCCCATCGCCGCGCCCCAGACGATCAGCAGCGTTCCCAGCGCTGCGAAGATGGCCGTTAGCACCCCAAAAAAACCAACGTAGAATGGGCCTACCCAGAAGTCAAATAGATTGCCCCCAATCAACGTCCCCCCGCGTACGCGGTATCTCTTCTCAAAGCTCAGCATGGACATTCCTAGAACCTCCGGTCAGAAGGCACCGGCCGGAGATTCCGGCCGCTGCCCTAAACTCTCAACACTCTGGTCAACGTATTGGCCCAGATACCGGGCGGGATGAATATTTCACAGCCATTATCCCGCCCGGGAGCGTGGGCATCAGACGTCTTCAGCCCAGGGTTGACTTGCCTGTCTGAGCCTGCACCGCAACCTGCTCGGTCGTATCGACCAGAGAGGCGCTGTGCATCCAGTTGAAGCGCTCGGTGCTCAACAGGATGAAGTGGATCAGAAGAGCCAGCACGGCCAGGAACGCAAACAGGGCAACCAGCGCTCTGCGCGGATCGAACAGCAGCCAAACACGCCACATATTGAAATCTCCTATATTGGAAAGAAACTGCTTTTACTGCTTCGCTAAAGGTACGGCTTAAGACTCGATTCGCCTTTCAGGCGAAGCGTCTTACCAAGCCACACCCCAGGGACGCCACATCCAAGCCAGAACGTGGGCCACAGCGGCAACCGCCAGGAAGCCCATCATGCTGGTCATGAAGACACCATGAAACTCCATGGCCTCCTCTTCATTCAGCCCCGAGAGCGAACCTTTCGTTTCATCAACCATTTAAATACCCTCCAAATGAGCCTAATTGGCAAATACCGCGTTGACTCAACGCGATCACTTACGTCGCAGTTAACCTTACACTACGACAGGTTCAACGATCGTGATCCAGAACAGGTAAATTCCCGAATCTGGTCGAAGCCATCCGAGAACGGAGGTTCCTCCATCTCTGCAGCCCCCACCACGATCGACCCATGACCCCCCGGCCGGGAGGTCATGATCGTCGCCGCCAGGCCGTTGATACAGCCCAATCGGCAACAACCAAGAAAAGCCACGTTCATGCCACGCTCCCGGCCGACACACCAGCCGCGCTCTGGGTGACACGTTCCAACGTCACACGCTCCTCACCCGCCTTGCGAGCGGCGCCCTCAATGGCATCCCGCAGTCTCTTGGCCGCGGAAATACGGGTGAGTACAGGATAGGAATCCACCAGCTTGTCCAGCGCCGCCTTGGCATCGTCGTCCCAGGGCAGCTCGCGGTGCATCCGTGTGGGCGTGGCATCCACCCGATCCAGATCCGTCCCGAGGGGCAGAATGTGGAACAAGGCGTCAAACAATGAATTGCACACCTCCTGTACAAGGTAGGTGGCGCCGGCGTAGCCCATGAACGGCGTGCCCGTATGACGCCGCACGATGGCACCCGGGAAAGAGACCGGGATATACATGGCCCGACCACCGATCTCCGACAAGTACATACGCTCGTTGTAGCTTCCGAATAACACCAGAGGGGTCTTTTCGTGCACGGCCTTGCGCACGGCCGCGTTATCCGGCTTGACACCCGCGCTACGCGAGAAGGAGAAGTGACAGGGCATACCCATCTCGTCCTCCAGGAAATGCCTTATCCCCCGGGCATAGGTTTCAGTCGCCACGATGCCGAAGCTGGCCGTACCGAAGAAGTCCTGCGTCACCGACCGCCACAGATCCCACACAGGCTTGATGGTGGTGTGCTTTTCCTTCTCGATGAACGGTTCCGGATCCAGGCCCAGCAACTCACCCAGCTTGTGCAGAAACTTTGTAGTGCTGTGCAGGCCCACGGGCGCCTGCAGATACGGGCGCTCCAGGGTCTCGCAAAGCTGTCGCCCGAATTCCCGGTACAGACAGACATTCACTTCGGCGTCCGCAAGCCGCGACACCTCTGCCAGATGACTACCCAGAGGGAACACCATGTTCACCTCGGCGCCAATCCCTTCGATCAGGCGGCGAATCTCCGCCAGATCCGACGGCATGTTGAAGTTGCCATAGCTGGGGCCAATGATATTGACCTTGGGCTTTTCGCCTGCCTTGCGGGCCTTCAGCTCGGGAACCTTTTTCAGTCCGTACTGGGCCCAGAGCCAGTTCAAGGCACGGTCGGAGCACTGCCACTGATCTTCGTCGATGGTGCGGGGCAGGAAACGCTGGATGTTCGTTCCTTCCGGCGTAACGCCCCCACCAATCATCTCTGCAATCGACCCTGTCACCACCACGGCCGGCAACTCGGGATCAAGCGTGCTGTGGGCCCGTTTCATGGCCTCTTCAGTTCCGGTCTGGCCCAGTTCTTCCTCGCCCAGACCGGTCACCACAATGGGCAACTCATGGGGCGGCAGGGCATCGGTGTAATGAAGCACCGAGGTGACGGGCAGGTTTTCGCAGCCTACAGGGCCATCAATGATGACCTGCAGGCCCTTGATGGCACTGAACACATAGACTGCGCCCCAGTAACCACCTGCACGATCCAGATCCTGTACCAGCATCAGAGTGCCCCCCCTTTTCTGGAGGCCTTGCGCTGTTTGGCCAAACGATCACGGTATTCAGCCTCGTCCTGGGGCACGTGGTCCCATACACCCGCATTGGCACCCCTGCCCACATCACCGAAGAAGGCCTTCATCCGATCGAAACGCGCCTGGTTGCCCAGCGCCGCGTTGATCACCTGCGCCAATGAACCGGCGCCTGCAGGACCCATCAGGGGGCGCGCGGAGATCAGGTTGGTGAAGTACAGGGCAGGGATGGCCCGCTCCTTGGCGTGCTGCACCACTGGCGTCGTGCCGATGGCCAGATTGGGGCCAAACTCTTCAATGGCGGCAATATCCTGCTCCAGAGTGGCGCGATACTGAACACGCACCCCCTTGGCTTCCAGCCACTCCCGATCGGGAGCGGACCAGGGCGTTTTCGGGCAGGCCGTACCCACGTACGGGACATCGGCACCACTTTCAATCAGCAAACGGGCCACGAGCAACTCGGAGCCCTCGTATCCGGACACGGTGATGCGTCCCTTGATCGGCGCACCACTCAGCGCGCCCTTGATGGCCGGCAGGAAGCGGTTCTTGGAGGCATCGATCGCAGCCTGCTTCACGCCACAGGCCTGCCCAATGGCATCCAGCCAGGCGGCGGTGCCGTCATAGCCCACCGGCGCAGATCCAACCACCTCACGGCCTGCCGCGTTCAATTCACGCACCGAAGCGGTATAAAACGGATGAATGGCAGCACCCACCGCACAATCCAGGGCAGCGTACAGTTCGCGCCACTCGCGGGTGGGCACCACCGGGCCGGTCGCCAGCCCCAACGGCTCGAGCATGGCGGCAAGTCCCATGGGATCGGCCGGGAACATTTCCCCCAGCAGAGTCACAGTGGGCTTATCCTTGCGGCCTTCGCGGGGTGCCTGTACCGGCCCCTGTTCTGCCTCGCTCCGGGCATAGCGCAACATGGTACCCGCCAGGAGGTCCTTGGCCTCGGCATGGGTTCCCACACCAAAACCCGGGACGTCCAGACCGATGATACGAACCCCGTTGATCTCCTTGGGCAGCAGCCGGAGCGGCACACCCGAAGCCGAGGGCACGCACAGGTTGATGATGACCACAGCATCGTTGAGCGCCGGGTCGGCGAGCTGATAGACCGCCTCGCGGATATCCTCGAACAGCTTGCCGGTAACCAGGGTCTCGGAATCGAAGGGGACGTAATTGACAGTGCGACGCGCGCCGTAGAAATGCGACGTGAAGCTCAGCCCATATACGCAACAGGCAGACCCGGACAGCACCGTCGCCGTGCGACGCATGCGCAGACCCACCCGAAGGGAACCGAATGCCGGGCACATGCTCTGGGGTTGGTCATGAGCCCCCCCGGCCGATTTACCCGAGTGTGAACCTTGGGCACTTTGCGTGGTCTCTACAGTCACGGGGATAGCTTCAACCGTCGTCTTGGTCGATGCATCATAAAACCCGGATGTGGACGAACCCTCCCCTGCGCCGGAGAGGGTTTCGGTGCGGCTGGCGTCACCCGCGTGACCCCGATGCCCTTCAGACATCGTCATAGATCACCTCGAGAGACGGCTTCTTGACGATCAAGCCGCCATGCATGTCTTCCTGGGTGGCCGGCTCGAGCACCACATCACGCCCCACCTCTTCGCTGGTGAACAGGCCCAGGAGGTCATCCTGGCTCAGTGGGTTGGGATGCCTGGGCGGGGCTTCGGCCACCTGCGTGGCCAGTTCCGCGAACAGCGGACCCCATTCCCCATCAGGATGGGCCACGATCTGATAATTAGCACTCTTGCGGCGAATATCTTCGTTCGCCGGGATGGAGGCCAGGATCGGGATATCGGCCGCCTTGGCGAAGGCCTGGGCCTCACCGGTGCCGTCATCCTTGTTGATCACGATGCCCGCAACGCCCACGTTGCCACCCAGGCGGCGGAAGTATTCCACTGCCGAGCAGACGTTATTCACCACATACAGGGATTGCAGGTCATTGGAGCCGACCACGATGACCTTCTGACACAGGTCACGGGCAATGGGCAGACCAAAGCCGCCACAGACCACATCACCCAGGAAGTCCAGAAGGACGTAGTCGAAACCCCACTCATGGAAGCCCAGCTTCTCAAGGATTTCAAAGCCGTGGATAATCCCACGCCCCCCGCAGCCGCGCCCTACTTCGGGCCCGCCCAGTTCCATCGCAAACACGCCACCGCGCTTGAAGCAGACATCACCGATCTCCACCTGCTCGCCCGCCTGTTTCTTGCGGGCCGCGGTATCAATGATGGTCGGGCAGGCACGCCCACCGAACAACAGGGAGGTGGTATCACTCTTGGGGTCGCAACCGATGAGCAGCACACGCTTGCCCTGCTGCGCCATCATGTAGGAAAGATTGGAAAGGGTGAAGCTCTTGCCAATCCCACCCTTACCGTAGATGGCGATAATCTGGGTTTCTTTGGCGGAAGAGCTCTGCACGCTAACGTCCCCTTCAGGCTGACTGGAGTCCATGCCAGCCCCGGAACGGAGCTGGCCACGGAGGCTTTCAAGTGACACGGAGGATTGGCCGTCTGCCTTCTTCACTGGCCACTCCTCCAGTCGAGGATCATCTTCAGACATTGGGGGTCACCAAAGGCGATGCGGTAAGCCTCATTTGCCTGGGCAGCCTGATACCGATGGGTGATCAAGCCTTTCAAGGATAACCCACCCGACTCAATGAGCTTCTTGACCTCAATCAGATCCGATGCATGCCACTCAGCCGCACATCGGATCCTGGCCTCGCGCATGAAGGCAGGGGGGAACTCGAAACTCAGTGGCTGACTATAGAAGCCAGCCAGGATGACTTCCCCACCGCGCGCGAGCCGGGCGACCAGGGTGTCCAGGATCTTCGAATCACCACTGACATCCACGATGCAGCGATAATCCCGGCGCTCATCCTTATCCGGATGGACCACCGTATAGCCCTCGGCGCCGACTGCCCGTTCGGCATCCAGTTCCCAGACCACCGGCTGTCCACCGGCCGCCACGACAACGCGGGCCAGCAGGCGACCCAGCACACCGTGACCAACGATCAGTTCAGGCAGGGCGGCCTTATCCAGCCCATCCACCGGCTTACCCTGAAAGATGGCGTGATAGGCCGTTGCCGCCAACGCCAGGAGGACACCCTCCTCACCCAGATCATCCGGCAGCGGCACCACCTTGGCACCCGGCACCACAACGCGGGAAGCGGCACCGCCGAAAAGGCCGCGAACCTCGCCATAACAGGCTGCGCCCGGCACAAAGACCTGCTCGCCCACCTGCCGACCCGACTCAGGACCGGCGGCAGCGATGCGCCCCACCGATTCGTAACCAGGCACCAGGGGATAGCCCATGCCGGGAAAGCTGGGCATGCGCCCGGTCCACAACAGGCGCTCCGTGCCGGTACTGATACCGCTGAAGGCAATATCAACGACCACGTCAGCATCGCCTGGAACGGACAGGTCCAGCTCACTGATCACAAGATGCTCAGGCTTTTCGATGACGACGGCTGTCGCTTTCATGGCAATTTGACCCGGGGCGTTCTTGCCCCTACGAGATATGCGTGTAAGTCTAGCGTGACCCTAGAGGTTGTCAACCCAAACTAACACGCACCCGAGGTCACGGCTGGGCCAACATGACACGGGTCAATAAGGGGTTTCTGGTATTCAGCAAGCGCACCCGGCTAAACCCTGATTCTCTTAGTAAAATTTCGATTTCGACAGGCGTTCTGGGGCGTCCACGCCCCATGGCAAAGAGGTAAATGCCAAAATAGGCATCGCCTATGGGCTCGGCACCCCGGGTGCCGGACATGGGTTCTGCCAACAGCAGGGCGCCATCCTTCGGCAAGGCCTCGCGAACGGCGCGAAGCAGCCCCAGGATGTGGTCGTCATTATGATCATGGACGACGCGCACCAGGGAGATGAGATCCGCGCCCTTGGGCAGCTCATCCTGGAAAAAGTCCCCGCCTATGGCCGTGGCTCGATGGGCCAACCCCTGACCCTGGAAATTTTCCCGAGCCTGCTCGGCCACCGCCGGCAGGTCGTAGAGCACCAGCTCGATATCCGGCGCGCGACGGGCTACCGCTGATAGAAAAGTGGCATTGCCGCCCCCCAGGTCCATCAGCCGCTTGTAGCCCTTGGGGTTGAAGGCATCAAGAATTTCCTCCGCCACCAATTGCTGAGAGATCGACATGAGTCGGGTATACGGCGTGATCTGCTCACCCGCCAGCGTCGTGGGCGGACCATCCCCGGCGTAGGCCCAGTACCCCCCAAGCCGGGTCTGCGGGTAATGCCCGCGCAGCAGACCCACCGGGTCCACCAGGTCTTCGTAGAGCATGGCATGGTGGTCCACCATGGCAGCGATACCGGGATTGGCCATCATGGCGGCCCCCTGCGCGCCCAGCCCGTAACAGCCACGACCGTAATATTCCGTCAGCTTGAGCGAAGCCGCCGCCTTGAGCAACAGCAGGCAGTTTTCCTCGGGCAGATCCAGATACCGAGCCAACTCTGGCACGGTTTGCGGGCCCTGAGCGTGCAGATGTTCCAGCAGCTTGAGCCGCACGCAGGTGTAGAGCACCTGCGAATAGACAAAGCCAGCAACCACATCGAACAGGTGACGGGCACGCCGACGGGCAATGGGCCGGGTAAGAGGGAATGCAGCCGCCCAGCGCTGAAAGGCAGGGCTGGAGAGGATGCGATTACGCAACGACAGAAAACCGCCGCGCCACAGGGCTCCGGATGGCGAGCCTGTCGCCATCCGCTTCCAGTATCTTGTCATGGGAGAATTGCCTGGGTTCAGGCGGCCTGCTGGGCCAGTTCTTTGGGCAGGAACTTGGCGGCCTGCTTCATGAGCAGCACTCGCAATTCGGCCTCACCCGGGCAGGCCGGAATGGAATCCATGGCCTCTTCCAGCAAACGCTTGAGGCGTTCAGTCGCGCCCTTGACGCCCAGTTGGCGAACCGCATTCGGCCGATCCAGGGCCTCATCCTGACCCACTGGCTTGCCCAGCTCCTCAGGATTGGACACTGCGTCACGCAGATCATCCGCTACCTGGAAGGCTTCCCCGAGCTTCTCGCCCAAGGCACGCCAGGGAGCAGGGTCGTGACCCGCTGCCGCAGCACCCACCATGGTGGCCGCCGCAAACAGGGCGCCTGTCTTGGCACGCTGGTACTCGGCGAGATCCACCTTGGGCTCACATTCCCAGGCCTGACCGGCGATGATGCCCGAGGGCACGCTCACGCCCTGCCCCACCGTCAGCAACAGGGGCGCAAGCCGTTCCGGCGAACTGGCCGTACCCCGGGCCAGCACTTCCATGGCCAGAACAATCAGGGCGTCTCCACCGAGCACCGCCAGGCGCTCACCGTAGGCAGCGTGAACCGAGGGCTTGCCGCGACGCATGTCGGCGCTGTCGAAACAGGGCAGATCGTCGTGGACCAGAGAGGCACAGTGCATCAGCTCGATAGAGGCCAGGGCGGCGTCGGTGACTTCGGGGGCATCATCACCGCAGGCCTGGGCAACGGCCAGCACCAATTGGGGACGGATCCGGGCACCGCCCGGGAAGACTGCATAGCGGATCGCTTCAAGCAATAAGGGCGGCCCGGCCGGCGACTCGCCATCAGCCAGAGCCTGTTCAAGTGCCTGCTCGATTCGCGTCGTGGCTTCCATGGTGTGCCTCCGCCCCGTAGTGTAAGGTTAGCTTGTCATTGGTACGTTTCGCTCAGCATAGACACAAGCCAGGGCCGAGTCAAAGGCGTTGGCCGAACGACAAGGAATCACATGGGCACACCCAATATCGCCATCATTGGCGCGGGCATCGCAGGCCTCTCTGCCGCCCTGGAACTGGCTCACGCCGGGATGAATGTGACGGTTCTCGAGCAGGCCGCACGCCCCGGCGGCAAAATCCGGGAGGTGGGTGTCGGCGACGCCCGAATCGATGCAGGTCCCACCGTGTTCACCATGCGTTGGGTGTTCGAGGAACTGTTCGATTCAGTTGACACTTCCCTGACCGATCACCTGAATCTGCAACCCATGTCAATCCTGGCTCGCCACGCCTGGAGCGAGGATGAGCGCTTTGACCTGCACGCGGATCACGATGCCTCGGTGGATGCGGTGGGCCGTTTCGCCGGCGCCGCCGAAGCCAGGCGGTTTCAGGAATTCTGCGATCGGGCACGACGCACCTACCAGACCCTGGAAGGCCCGTTCATCCGCGATACCCGTCCAACACCCCTGAGCCTGGTGGGAAGAGCCGGCATCCGGGGCCTGGGTGGACTCATGCGCATTTCGCCCTACGACACCCTCTGGAACGCTCTGGGTCGGCATTTCCACGATCCCCGGCTGCGGCAACTGTTCGGGCGCTATTCCACTTACTGCGGCTCATCCCCCTTCCTGGCCCCGGCCACCCTGATGCTGGTGGCCCATGTGGAGCAGGAAGGAGTATGGATGGTGGAGGGCGGCATGGCCCGCATCCCCGAGGCCCTCGCCTCCCTGGCCCAGGAACGCGGTGCCACGGTACGCTATCGCACCCGTGTGGAGTCCATCGAAACCCGCGGCGGCCGAGTGACCGGGGTGCGTCTGGGCGACGGCGAAACCCTCACCGCCGACGCGGTCATCTCCAACACGGACATCTCGGCCCTGAGCCAGGGCCTTTTGGGCACGGAGGCCTGCCGTGCCGTGGCGCCGGTGGCCCGCGAAGGGCGCTCCCTGTCGGCCATGACCTGGAACCTGGTGGCACCCACTGACGGATTCCCGCTGCTGCGTCATAATGTGTTTTTCTGCCGTGATTACCCGGCCGAATTCGAACATATCTTCAACCAAGGGCGAGTGCCGGCTGAACCCACGGTGTACATCTGCGCTCAGGACCGTGGCGATCGGGACGGCAACGGGGTATCCGGTCCCGAACGCATGCTGTGCCTGATCAATGCCCCGCCCATCGGCGACCGCCATACCTTCGATGAACAGGAGATCGCTCAATGCCAGGACAATGCCTTCCGGGTGCTGGAACGCTGTGGATTGCAGGTGAAAACGGGCTCGGACCAACCCGTGGTCACTACGCCGACCCAGTTCGAGGGATTGTTTCCGGGAACGGGAGGGGGCCTCTACGGCCAGGCCACACATGGATGGAGGGCCACGTTCAATCGTCCGGGGGCCCGCAGCCGGATACCGGGGCTGTACCTGACCGGGGGGAGCGTGCACCCGGGCGCGGGGGTGCCGATGGCGACCCTCTCGGGACGTCTGGCAGCATCGGCCCTGCGCAAGGACCTGACTTCACGGAAACGGTAACCCCCGGAGGTTACCTGTGGTGGTACCTGGACGCCCTGAGCGATGACGGCCGCTACGGCATCACCCTGATCGGCTTCGTGGGCAGCGTCTTCTCCCCCTACTATGCCTGGGCCCGCCGCCGCGGCAATCCGGACCCGAATCACCACTGCGCCATCAACGTCGCCCTGTACGGCGACGTGAAGCGCTGGGCCATGACGGAACGGGGCCGGGGCGATCTGGCGCGGGACAGCCACAACCTGACCATCGGCCCCAGCGCCATGTCCTGGGATGGCAAGGTACTCACGGTGACCATCGACGAGACCACCGCACCCATCCCCTCCAAACTGCGAGGACAGGTGCGCCTGACACCCCACTGCCTTACCGGATACAGCTTCGCCCTGGACGGCAAGGGCCTGCACCAATGGCGCCCTATCGCGCCCTCGGCGCGAGTGGAGGTGGACCTGGAGCAACCCGGGCTGCAATGGGAGGGACGCGGCTACCTGGACAGCAACCGGGGTGAGGAGCCCGTGGAGAAAGGTTTCCGCTACTGGGACTGGTCACGGGCCGTGATGGAAGATCAGGAGACCGTGGTCCTCTACGAGGCGGACCGCCGGGACGGTGGTCACAGCCTGCTCTCACTGCGCTTCGATGCGGACGGAAAGGTGCGGGAGGTGGAAGCGCCGCCAGCGCACGGCCTGCCCACGGCGCGCATCTGGCGCGCCCCCAGGGCCACCCGCGCCGACGCAGGCAGCGCAACCATCCGACACACCCTGGAAGACACCCCCTTCTACGCGCGCTCCCTGGTGGATGCCCGCATCCACGGGGAGAAGGCCGTTGCTTTCCACGAAAGCCTCTCGCTGAATCGCTTCGAGAGTCCGGTGGTGCAGTTGATGCTGCCCTTCAGAATGCCCCGCCGGGCCCGGAGTTAGCCCAGGGCCACGTCCCCGCGGTCCCGATTGCGGGCCAGTGCGCTGGTCTTGCGAGCCGGGCGCATGGAACGATCCCGTTCCTCCAGACGGTGGAACAGGTTGTGCAGCCACATCAGGCGGTGCTCCACCCGTCCCATGGCCATGGCCGTGGGACGGATGCTGTCGCGACCAAAGGGATGCTCGCGCACGGCGTCCACCAGAAAACGATTGGCCTCCAGCGGCTCCTCCACGAGGATACGGTTCATCACGGTCAGCTGTTTGTCGCTGAAGCGACGGAACATTTGGGTCAGGGCGAGGATCTTCCGGGACGGCGACACCACGGCGCGCTGATTGATGGAGTCCAGGCCATTGCGTTCCACTTCCCGGCCGATCTCGGAATACAGCGCCATGGCCGCCTGAATCCCTGGCCTGCATGAGGGCGGCAGGGTCTGAACGCCCACAGAGCCACGCTCATACAGCCTGTCAGCGGCCTCCAGCAGACGCTGGACCACCTGTGCTATTTCCGGGGTGAATGTCGGATCGGCCAGGAAGGCCTCCACATCAATGCCGTGTTCCTCCATCCAGTTCAGCGGCAGGTAGATGCGACCGTTCCGGGCGTCCTCGCCCACGTCGCGGGCGATGTTGGTCAATTGCATGGCCACGCCCATATCGCAGGCCCGTGCCAGGGCATCCGGGGAGCGCACCCCCATGACCAGGGTCATCATGGCGCCCACCGTACCCGCCACCCGGGCACCATAGGCCTCCAGCGATGCCAGGTCGGGGTAGGTACGCCCGCCCGTATCCCATTCAAAGCCCTCCAGCAGGGCCTGAGGGAGCGCCTTGGGGATGGAGAAACGCTGGACCACCCGGGCAAAGGCCCGATCCGCGGAGAAATCGCGGGGCTTGCCCTCATAGATACGATCCAGGCGATCCTGCATGCGCTCCAGACCATCCCCCGGCCATCATCCAGATCAATGGCATCATCAGCGAGCCGGCAGAAGGCATACATGGCCGTGGCGGGCTCCCGGATCTGCCGGGGCAGGAACAGGGAGGCTGCATAGAAGGACCGGGAGCCGTCACACAACAGGGAACGGCAGGCCGCCATGTCTGCGGCCCGCGTGGGTCGCTTGGTCTTGGGGGTTGCTTGCATCATCGGGCACCTTTCACTTGGGCTGCATCCGGAACCACGCTGTCCAGTACTCGCGCCGAGGAGATCACCCCAGGCAAACCGGCGCCGGGATGTGTTCCGGCGCCCACCAGGTAGAGTCCCTTCACGTCCTCGCTCTTGTTGTGGGGCCGGAATCCTGCACTTTGCAGCATGATCGGCTCCAGACCGAAGGCGGCTCCGCGGAAGGAGTTCAGGTCGTCCTGGAAGTACTGGGGGGTGATCATGTGGGAACTGATCACCTGCTGCTCCAGATCGGGCAGTATGCTGGAAGATAGGAATTCGGAGATCTTGCGCCGATAGGGCTCGGCCTTTTCGGCCCAGTCCACACCGCTTTGCATGTGCGGGACCGGCGAGAGGACATAGAAGGTATCGCATCCCTCCGGCGCCAGGGAGGGATCGGTCTTGGTGGGCCGATGGAGATACAGGCTGAAGTCTTCTGCAAGGATCTTGCGCTGGAAGATGTCCTCGATGAGTTCCTTGTAGCGCGGCCCCAGGATGATGGAATGATGCGGTACGTCCTCGTAGCGCTTTTTCGTGCCGAAATACCATACGAACAGGCTCATGGAGTAACGGGCCCGCTCAATGCGGTTGTTGGTCCAGCGCTGGCGGGCCGGCGGTGGCACCAGGTTGCGATAGGTGAAAGCGGAATCGGCATTGGAGACGACGATGTCGGCGGCTATGGATTCGCCCGACTTCATGCGCACCCCGGTCACCCGCCCGGACTGTACATTGATGTTGGCCACTTCCTGGCCGCAGCGCACTTCGTTGCCCTGCCCCTGGATGAGGTCCACCAGACCTTCCACCAGGCGGCCCGTGCCGCCCATGGCGAAGTGCACGCCGTAGCGCCGCTCCAGATAGGAAATCAGACAGTAGACGGAGGTGGTACGGAAGGGATTACCCCCCACCAGCAGGGGATGGAAGCTCAGCACCTCGCGCAGCCGGGAGTTCTTGATGTATTTGGCCACCATCCCGTACACGCTGCGATAACTCTGCAGCTTCACCAGGTCCGGGACCACCTTGACCATGTCCAGCATGGAATTGAAGGGGACATGCGCCAGATCCTCGAAGCCTACCTTGTAGTTGGCCTCGCTGGCCTTCATGTAGGCATCGTAACCTTCCAGATCATCGGGGGCGAAGCGTTTCACCTCCTCGCGCACCTTTTCCACGTCGGCCCAGTAGTTGAAGACCTCGCCATCATGAAAACGGATCTGGTAGAAGGGGTCCATGGGGCGCAGGTCAATGTCGTCTTCCATGCGCCGACCGCAGAGTTGCCAGAGTTCCTCCAGCACGAAGGGTGCGGTGACGATGGTCGGCCCGGCATCGAACGTGAAACCGTCCTGGCGGAACACATAGGCGCGACCACCGGGGGCATCCAGCTTCTCCAGCACGGTCACCCGATAGCCGCGGGCACCGAGCCGGATGGCTGCCGCCAGCCCTCCAAAACCACTGCCAATCACCACGGCATGCGGGCGGGTATCATCAACAGAAGGGGACGAGGTGGCAGGCTCGGCAACTGTGGTCACGGGCAACCCTATGAAGTGTAAGTCTTGGTTGGCAGTCTAGCAGGGGTCCCCACCCCTGACCAGACAGGATGCAGGCGTAAAATCCCCGAGTAATTGACTTCGATTACAAAGACGGATCAAGACACCCCGACAGGATCGCTGACCCCATGACGCGCCATCTGCTGCGCCAGCAGCGAGGGTCGCTCCTCATGGGCCAGATGCCCCAGCCCTGGCAACCGCAACAGGCTCGACCCAAGCACACGGGTCTGCACCCTCAAGGCCTCGGAGAGGGGCACCATGCGATCCCGGTCACCAACAATCTGCGCCAGATCCACCGGCAACTGCGGCAGATCCTCTGCCAGGGGTTGCAGATCCCAGTGATTCATCATCTTCAGCACCCCCGCCACATGCCCGGGATGGCGCATCAGGCGCCCGTAAAACTCGGTACCGCGCGGGTCCACCGTGGAGCCGGTGCCGCGTAACAAATCCTCCACCGCGCGCCGATCGGTAGCCCGCCAGGCCACCATCTGGGGCAGCATGGGCATCATGGACAGCAGTCGTGCCACATTGGAAAACATCAGGGTGACGGCCCCCGGGAAGGGCAACATCACGCCATTGAGACTCATCAAGGTGCCCGGCCGGGCCCAGCCGTCCAGACACAGGCGCGCGCCCACGGCCGCCCCCGCAGAATGTCCCACAACCAAAGCAGGTCGTTCATCCAGGGCCTTCAGCAACCGCCCCAGGGCACAGGCCATACCGGGCAACGTGAAGGGGGCAGGATCATCATCCAGGGGGCGGGAGAAACCGTGCCCCGGCAGGTCCACAGCGACCACGGTATACTCACGGGCCAGCAAGGGCATCACATCCCGCCAACTATGGGTGCCGGCACCGGTGCCATGAATCAAAAGCACGCAGGGCCCTTTGCCCATATGCTGCACATGCCAGCGCACCCCGCCAGCGGTCACGAAGCGGCTGGACTGGCGGTTGGGCCAATCCTTGCCCTCCCGCTCCCAGTCGGGCCATTGGCTCGTGGCGATCATGGCTTCAACACTGCGATCAACTGCTACTGGCCGTCTGGACTGCGCTGGACAGGGTGGCCGCATCGGCATGAGGCAATGGCAGATATTGCGCCTGCATCGCCATGGCCAACTCCTGGGCACTGCGCTGGGGCCGTGGTGAGGTATCCACCAGGATGATCTTGAATTGCTCCGCCGCCAGCTCCTTGGCCGCCCCGAGGGCATCCTCCGTCGCCTTGGTGCGTCCCTGACTGCCGTCCCGGGCAATATTGGCCCGACCGTCGGTCAGGAACACGGCCACGGGGGTTTCACCACGCCGCTTGACCGACTCGGCCAGTTCCCGCACCGCATCGATGGCAGACGCCAGTGGCGTGCCTCCGCCGCCGGGCAAACCCGCCAGGCTGCGTTTGGCGCGCACCAGTGAACGCGTGGGCGGCAGGAGCAGATCAGCCTCCGTGCCCCTGAAGGCAATCAAGCCCACCCGGTCACGACGGATATAGCAGTCCGCCAGCAGCAATTCCACGGCACCCTTGGCCTCGGCAAGTCGATGCAGCGCAGCCGAACCCGAGGCGTCCACCGCAAAGATGGTGGTGGTCTCGGTGCGCTGCTTGAAACGGGTGATGCGGAAGTCATCCCGGCGTACATGCACCCGCAGGCTCTTGGTAGAACTGCCATCGGCCAGGGCCTGTGCCCGCCGCAGTGGCTGCCAGGGGGCAGCGGCACGCAGGGTTTCAATCACATTCAATCGGGCGCCGGCCCGCAATTCCCCGCGGCGGGTGCCGATGGGACGACCACGGCGGTTACCCTGCTGCAGCGCACCGGCCTTGCCGGCGGCAGAAGAACGGGAACGGGCACCCAACCCGGCTTGCAACTGTGCCAGCAAGCCCGCCGGCAACGAGGCCTTGGCGGCTTCCAGCACACGATCCTCCAGGGGCTTGTCCAGTTCTGCCGGGTCCTGATCTTCCTGGTTCTCCTGGTTCTGCTCCTCCTCCGGTGGCTCCTCCGGCGGTGGCGGCTCCTGCTCCTCGGGCATGTCGTCCTCGGAGGGTGGCAACATGGTGGCCCGGGGGGCCAGCACCAGGCGTGCAGCCAGGGCCGCATCCTCTTCCGATACCTGTTCCCGACCGTCCAGCGCTGCGGCCGCGCGGGCTGCGCGCAGGGCCAGGAACGGCACCCGCAGGGAGGCGATGCCCAGGGCCCGGGCCGTGCCACACAGGGCCTCCAGAATCTTGTCGCTCACTTCTACAGTGGGCAGGAATTCCCGGGCCCGGCTCACGTCTTCGCTGGTCCACAGGGGCTCGTCCATATCGCGCACGGCGATGGGAATCAGGTTCATATGGAAGGCGAGCCGGTCCATCAGGACATCGGGCACCTGCTCTTCCTCGGACATCCCCTCATCCAAAGCCACCACCCCGAACCGGGTGGGTACACGCATTCCCAGCCCATCCCGCTCCAGGACCACCTCATGGGCATCCATCACCGCCGCCACCCGGCCGGCCGTGGACGAGGTCAGCCGCTCTGCCATGGCCATGACCGCCACACCGCCGTCACATTCAGCCAGCAGGCCTCGTTCAGCAATGGGTTTTCCCGCCTTGAGCGTGGCGGCCAGATCCAGACCACCCAGCAGGCGGCCATCGGCGATATGCAGGGGCAGACGCCGCATGGGCGCCTTGTCGGGCAACAACTGTCGCAGCTGTTCCAGCCAGCGGTCACGCACCGGACCGGCATGGGCACGCACCGCCACGCCGCCGCAACCTGCGGGATCCACGGCAAACAGACCGCCGGCGATGCTGGCCAATGCCCACGGCGTGAGTTCGGGGGCCATGGTTTCGGTCATGCGCCGAACAGCTCCTCGATGGCACGCCCCACACGCACGGAGGAACCGGCGTCATCCAGCGGGTTACGGCGCAGGCGATGCCGCAGGGCCGGCGGTGCCACGCGCTTGAGATGCTCATCGGTCACCTCCTTGTCACCCTCGAAGGCTGCCAGTCCGCGAGCGGCACGGATCAGGGTGAGTTCACCGCGCAGACCGTCGGTCCCCAGGGCCAGGCAAAGCTGGGCAGCCCGCTCCAGGGCGGCATCGGGCACCACCACCTCCGGCAGGAGGTCACGGCCGGCCGTGATTCTCTTGCGCAGTTCCGCATCTTCCTTCTCGAAGCGCTTGGTGAAGCCCTCAGGATCCTTTTCGAAGGCGTCACGACGCCGCACCACCTCGATACGGGTGGGCAGATCCTCGGGGGTGCTGATCTCCACGGAGAGCCCGAAGCGATCCAGCAACTGCGGACGCAGTTCACCCTCTTCCGGGTTCCCACTGCCGATGAGCACGAACTTGGCGGGATGGCGCACACTCAGCCCTTCACGCTCCACCACGTTCTCGCCGGAGGCGGCCACATCCAGCAGCAGGTCCACCAGATGGTCTTCCAACAGGTTGACCTCATCAATGTACAGGAAGCCTCGGTGGGCACGGGCCAGCAGGCCCGGCTCGAAGGCCTTCTCCCCCTGCGTGAGGGCTCGTTCCAGATCCAGGGCACCCACGACGCGGTCCTCGGTCACACCCAGCGGCATATCCACCACGGGAACCGGCACCTGGCGGGTCTTGGGTTTATCCTTGGCATCGGGCCCATCACAAACCTTGCACAGACCCGCCTGCTTACCCGGAGCACAACCATAGGGACAGTTGACCACCGCCTCCATGGGCGGCAACAGGGCTGCCAGGGCGCGTACCGTGGTGGATTTGCCGGTACCCCGATCCCCGAACACCAGCACTCCGCCGATACTCGGATCAATGGCGGAGATAAGGATGGCGAGCTTCATCTCGTCCTGCGCGACAATCGCCGAAAACGGAAACGTCAAAGCCATAGTCTGTTTGTTCTGCCTTAGGTAGCGGCCGTGCACGGAAACACCCATGCCTCTGCCGGTTTTGAGGTGCGATGCGGGGGCGATCTTAACAGACCCTCCCGGCGGTGCGTACCGAGCATACCCCTGCGCCGCAGCGTAAAGCCGGTAATGTTCCCCCAAACGACGTAAAAAAACAAAGGCAACTCCCGCCGCGCCGGTGGCAAATCACAACCAACTTGACGGGGGTCAGGGGCTTCCCTCCTCTATTCCTCTTCCAGATCGCCCCAGCGCAGGCGCAGGCGCATCATGCCACCTCCGTAAGGGTCGGTCTCACCGGATAACATGCCATAGGGCAAAAACCCCAACTCGTAGAAGAACAGGGTGGCCGGCAAGTTGCGGGAGGAAACCCGGACATGCATCTCCCGGGAGCGATGATGCTCGAAGGCCCTTTGGACCAGATGACGCAGCACCCTCGCCCCCACGCCTCGCCCGCGATAGTCGGGGTGCACGATCAGGTGCCGCAAAAAACCGTACCCCCCGGGCTGCATCCTGCCCAGACCGCCAAAGGCGATCACCCGTCCCCGGTAGACACCGACGACGGTTTCCGAACACCGAGTGATGCAGTCCTGCAAGCCTGCATCATGCAGGGGCCGGGGAGCATCGGGGAAGGCCCAGACGACCTCCTCACCGCTGCATGGCAAGCGCCGCAAGGCCGTACTGTCCTCGACCGATGCGGCCCGCAAGTCAAGATATGCCGGGTGATACCACATCGGAATGCTTCATCTCTTTGTCCAAGGAACCCATTGATCTCTTCCCGCCATTGGCCATGGTAAACTCCACGCCATTTGAACCATGCCCGGTGGGAGCATGCACGCTGTCAGCCAGAATGTGGAACAGGCCTACCGCGAATGTCTGCGTCAGGCCCATGGCCATTACGAAAACTTCCCGGTGGCCTCGCGCCTGCTTCCAGCCCATCTGCGCAGGCCGGTCGCCGCGATCTACAGTTTTGCCCGCCGCGGAGACGACCTGGCGGACGAGGGTGAGCGCCCCGCCGAAGAACGCCTGCGGGCATTGGATGACCTGGCAAAACAGGTCGATGCCGCCGCCGCGGGTGAGCCGGATGACGACCCCACCTTCATCGCCCTGGCCCATGCCATCCGGACCTTCCACCTCCCCGTGGGGCTGTTCCATGATCTGCTCACCGCATTTCGTCAGGATGTGACCACTCACCGTTACGCCACCTTCGGCGATGTGGTCCAGTACTGCCGGTGCTCTGCCAACCCGGTGGGGCGACTGCTCCTGCACCTGAGCGGCCAGGCCGACCCCAGGCGCCTGGCGCTGTCCGACGCGGTTTGCACCAGCTTGCAACTCATCAACTTCTACCAGGACCTGGCCCAGGATTACCACGAAATGGGGCGCATCTACATACCGCAGGAGGAAATGCAGGCCTTCGGGGTCACCGAGGCCCATTTCCGCGATCGGATCACCGATGATGCCTTCCGAAAACTCATGTGCAAGCAGTTCCAGCGCGCCGATCAGTTGCTACGCAGCGGCGCACCACTGGGGGCCATGCTGCCCGGTCGCGTGGGACTGGAGATCCGCCTGATCATCGTGGCCGGCGCCCGGGTGGTCTGGCATCTGAAGCGCCAGCAGAAGGACCTGTTCTCCCGTCCACGCCTGGGCAGCCGGGATTACCTGGTCATCCTCCGGGACGGACTGCTGCACGGGCGCCTGCCCGTATAACAGGTATGGTAGTTTACGCATTCACCGCCCAAGCGAACCAGATCCATGACTCCCGATCAGTATTGCCAGGAAAAGGCCGCCGCTAGCGGATCCAGCTTCTACTACAGCTTTTTGTTCCTGCCGCCGGAACGCCGCCGGGCCATCACCGCGCTCTACGCCTTCTGCCGGGAGGTGGATGATGTGGTGGACGAATGCCAGGATCCGGCCGTGGCCCGGGCCAAGCTGGACTGGTGGCGGGATCAGGTATCGGAAACCTTCGGCGGCCAGCCGTCCCATCCGGTTTGCCAGGCCCTGCAACCCTGCATTGAGCGCTTCAACCTCCCGGAGGAGCACTTCCGGGAGATCATTGACGGCATGCAGATGGACCTGGAATTCGACGCCTACCCCACCTTCACCGAACTGTCGCTTTATTGCTACCGCGTCGCCTCGGTGGTGGGGCTCATGTCTGCCGAGATCTTCGGCTACGAGGACCGCAAGACCGCCCGCTACGCCCACGATCTGGGCATGGCCTTCCAGCTGACCAACATCCTGCGTGATGTACTGGAAGACGCCCGCCGTGGCCGCATCTATATCCCGCTGGACGAACTGGAGCGCTTTGGCGTTCAGCCCGCGGACCTGCAACGACCTCAGACCTCGGAGCGGCTGCGGAGCCTGTTTGCCTTCCAGGCCGACCGGGCACGCGACTATTACCGGCGCGCCTTCGAGCACCTGCCCGAGACCGACCGCCATGCCCAGCGCAGCGGCATCATCATGGCCGCCATCTACCGCACCCTGCTGGACGAGATCGCCGCCGACGGTTACCGGGTACTGGAACAGCGTGTCCGGCTGACGCCCGTGCGCAAGCTCTGGATTGCCTGGCGGACCGCGCGGCGGGAAAAACGTCTTCACCGCAAGGCCATGAAGGGATGACCCAGCACGACATCTGCATCGTCGGTGGCGGCTGGGCCGGACTCTCCGCCGCCGTACGCCTCACCGAGGCGGGACACCAGGTCACCGTGCTGGAGGCCGCCCGACGCCTGGGTGGGCGCGCGCGTCGCGTGGATATGGACGGCATGCCCCTGGACAATGGCCAGCATTTGCTGCTGGGCGCCTATGAGCACACCCTCAGGCTGATGAAGGCGCTGGGCATGGAAGAGTCCCGCGCCTTCGTGCGCCTGCCCCTGGACCTGAACATGCGCGAGGCCGGCTCCCCGGGAATCGGCCTGGCCAGCTTCTATTTGCCCGCGCCCCTGCACCTCCTGGCCGGACTGCTCAGCGCCCGTGGCATGCAGGGGCGTGACCGGCTGCGCGCCCTCCCCGGCCTGGCCCGACTGATGCGCTGGCAGCAGGCCGAGGACATCTCCGTCAGCCGCCTGCTGCACGAACACGGACAGCCGGACGCCCTGGTACGCGGTCTGTGGGAACCCCTATGCCTGGCCACCCTGAATACCCCGCCCACGGAGGCCTCGGCCCGGCTGTTCTGCGCGGTGCTGCGCGGCGCGTTCTCGGGTCACCGCAGTCATGCGGATCTGCTGATTCCCAGGGTGAGCCTGGGCGATTGCCTGCCGGAGCCCGCCCGCCAGTGGATCGAGGAGCGTGGCGGAACACTCCGCACGGGCGCGCATGTGCGGGGCATCACCGCAACAAGCACGGGTTTCACTCTCGCCCTGCGTGATGGCCAGACGCTGGACGCCCGTCAGGTGGTCCTGGCCACAGCACACCCTGCCGCCGTCCGCCTGCTCAAGCCTCTGTCCGGCCTGACGGATATCACCCAGGGTCTCGAGGATCTGGGAACCGAACCCATCTGCACCGTTTATCTGCAGTATCCCGAATCGGTGCGTCTGCAGACGCCCTTTTTCGGCATGCTGGGCACCACTGGCCAATGGACCTTCGACCGCCGCGTCACGGGCCAGCCCGGACTGATGGCCGTGGTTGTCTCGGCTTCGGGGCCGCACATGCGAATGGACAACCAGGCACTGGCGGCCCAGGTGCGGGCAGAATTGCACATGCTGTTCCCGGACTGGCCTTTTCCGGAAAAAAGCTGGGTGATCCGTGAAAAGCAGGCCACCTTCCGGGCCAGCGTGGACTGCGACCGGCTGCGCCCGGGCAACGCCACGCCACAACCGGGCCTGTGGCTGGCCGGTGACTACACCGATACCGGCCTGCCCGCAACACTCGAGGGGGCCGTGATCAGTGGTTTACAATGCGCCCAGGCCATCCTTCAACAGACCCCAGCCACAACGGAAGCGCAATGATCCCGCAACAACTTCTCCACTACACCCCCGCATCGGACCTGTTCAAGGATCGGGTGATCCTGGTCACCGGCGCCACCGGGGGCATCGGTCGTGCCCTGTCCCTGGCACTGGCCAGGCACGGTGCCACCGTGGTGCTGCTGGACAAGGTGATCAAGTCACTGGAAAAGGTGTACGACGAGATCGAGGCCGAGGGCGGCCCGCAGCCGGGCATTTACCCCATGAACCTGGAAGGCGCCACCGCCAAGGACTACCAGGACCTGGCCGATAATCTGGGAAACGAGTTCGGGAGACTGGACGGCCTGGTGCACAACGCCGGCTGGGTGGGCGCTCTGACCCCATTGAAGTTATATGACCTGGAAATGTGGGCCCGCGTCATCACGGTGAACCTGCACGCCCCCTTCCTGCTGACCCAGGCCACTCTCCCACTGCTGGAAAAGGCGCCAGACCCGGCCATTGTCTTCTCCACTCAGGACTGCCAACGCGCCTACTGGGGCGCCTTCGGCGTGGCCAAGGCCGGCCAGCGCGGATTACTGGACATCCTGGCAGCCGAGTACCAGGGGGCCCGACGCATCCGGGTGAACGGCGTGGATACCGGCCCGGTGCAGAGCCAGTTGCGGGCCGACCATTACCCCGGAGAGGATCCCAGCCAACACCCTGAACCGGCGGAGGTGATCGGACCCTATCTGTATCTCCTGGGCCCGGATGCCGGGGAGACGACCGGGCAGAACCTCAAGCTGGCCTGACAGGGGGTGTATGGGACTCTGCCGCCCCTGATGCCCAAGCCTTTCTCCCCCTGGGGGGAGAAGGTGGCCCGGAGGAGACAGCGCCCCGGGGTTGTCCTATACTCCCACTTAAAGATCCGGCTCTGACGAAAAACCTTGGCGGCGGCGCCATTGGAAATGCGCATCGGAACAGCATTCGACGGTATGGAAATCAATCACAGGCGGGCAGCATGCTGCCGATGAGAGGGGCTACCCGGGCCCTACTGTTTTGCCTGCTTGTTTGCCTACCCGCCCACACGGTCGCGGACACCCCTTCCGAGTACCAGCTCAAGGCGGCCTTTCTCTATAACTTTGCTCTTTTCACCGAGTGGCCAGAACACGTCGGTGATACCCTGAATCTGTGCGTGTACGGCAGTGACCCGTTCGGCGACGACCTCCTCAAACTCGAGGAACGATCGGTGGGGACTCGCCGACTGAGCGTTCATTTAACACCCACGCTGACCGAGTTAAGCAACTGCGAATTGGTGTTCATCAGCCGTGCTGCCATCGGTCAGCTGCCGCAGATCCTCGGGACAGTACAGGGTTCACCGGTATTGACGGTGGCCGACTCGCCCAGCGCCATGCGCCGCGGGGTGGCGATCAACATGATCACCCAGCACAACCGTATCGCCTTTGAGGCCAACCTGACCGCGGCGCGCGCCCAGGGCCTGAATCTCAGTTCAAGATTGCTTCGCCTGGCGGAGGAGGTGGAGCAATGACCGCCACCGCTCCCGGCAGTGATCAACCCCTCTCCCTCGCGGACCGGCTGCGGCGTATCAATGGCACGGCATTGGTGATCTCGGTCACCATCATGGCGATCATCACCATTCTCGGGGGACTGACCGTCAACCTGCTCAGCATGGTGGATGCCAACCGGGTGAAGACCAGAGTCCTGGCAGACAACGCCGCAGCGAGCTTGCTGTTCGATGACAAGAAGGCCGCCGGGGATCTGCTTGCCTCCCTGCGTCACTCCCCCGATGTACAGGCTGCGGTCATCCACGACCGCCATGGTGAGCCCTTCGCCCACTATGAATCGGCACCCGGCATTCGTGTTCATCATGTGGGGCATTTTCAGGAAGAGACCCGCTACGGCCTGACTGCGGTCAGGCTGACCCAACCCATCACGCTACAAGATGACACCCTGGGGACCATTCAAACCGTCATCGGACTGCGATCGCTCTACATTCAGATGGTGGTGCTGATCCTGATCACGGCGGCGGCCGCCGCACTGGCCCTGCTCACCAGCCGGATTCTGATGGCACGCCTGGTCGCCCGCGTGATCCAGCCGGTCTCGGCCCTGACTGCACTGATGAAGCGTGTCACGCAAGCTGCCGACCTGGGTGTGCGTGCCAGCAACAGCGACATCCTTGAAATCCGGACACTTGCACAGGGCTTTAACGGCATGCTGGAAGAAATCCAGGAAAGGGATCGACGCCTGGGCTTGCAAAAGGTGCGCCTGGAGGAAGAAGTATCCACCCGAACCGCCGAGTTGCTGCAAGCCAAGGAGGCCGCAGAAGCCGCCAACCAGGCCAAGAGCGAGTTTCTGGCCAATATGAGCCACGAGATCCGGACCCCAATGAATGGAGTGCTGGGCATGAACGAGTTGCTGCTGCACAGCCCCCTGGACTCCAGACAGCGCCAATATGCGGAAACGGCCCTCGAGACCAGCCGACACCTGCTGAGCATCATTGACGATATCCTGGACTTCTCCAAGGCGGAGTCTGGCCATATGCATCTGGAGTCGGTGGACTTTGATCTGGTGGCGCTGGTCCATGGCTGCGTCCAATTATTCCAGGAACCTGCCGCCAGAAAGGGCCTGAACCTGTCCACGGAATTCTGTCCCGCAGATAAAGCATTCTGGTTTCGGGGCGACCCCCTCAGGCTCCGCCAGGTATTGACCAATCTACTGAGCAATGCGATCAAGTTTACCCATCAAGGCAGCATCCACGTGTGTGCCACGATCAAGGTCAGGCCAGACCAGAAGGGGTCCATTCACCTGCAGGTCAAGGATACCGGCATCGGGATTGCGCCTCAGGCCAGGGATCTCATATTCGAGCGTTTCGCTCAGGCAGACGGCTCAACGACCCGGCGCTACGGAGGGACCGGCCTGGGGCTGGCGATCTGCAGGCGTCTGGTGGAACTGATGGGAGGCAGCATCCATGTGGATAGCACTCCTGGACAAGGGTCGATTTTATGCGTCCATCTGGAGCTACCGCTGGGTGCCTGCCCCACCGATACGCAAGACACGCCCGAGGAAACCCGATCAGGGCAGGATATCAACGGGACCTGGAGACTGGATGGATGTATCCTTCTGGTTGAGGACAATCCGGTCAACCAACTGGTTGCCCGTGCCATGCTGGAGCAGCTGGGGCTCCGGGTCAGCATGGCCAATGACGGAAAGGAGGCATTGTCCATGCTGACGGCAAACGCGGTGGATTTGATCCTGATGGACTGTCGCATGCCGATCATGGACGGCTATCAGGCAACCGAGGCGATACGCGAAGGTCGCGTGCCAGGCCGCGACAAGACCCCCATCATCGCGCTGACGGCCAATGCTTCCAAAGAGGAACAGGATCGATGCCTGGCGGTCGGCATGCAGGCCTGTCTGCCAAAGCCTTACACCATCGAGCAATTCTACACCCTGCTGCGCCAATGGCTTCCTGCCACCCCCCTCCCCCACACCCACGCGGCGTCCTCTGCCCAGGAATGCAAACCCGATGACCGTGCCATGCTGCATCCGCAGGATCTCGATAAGCTGAAAGCTCTGAGCCCGGGCCAGGACCTTCTGACAAGAGTATTTCAGGCCTTTCTGGACACCACTCCCCCGCTGATCCAGAAGATTGACAAGGCTTTGACAACGGGCGATATGGAAGGCCTGCGCAGCGCCAGCCACGCCCTGAAATCCAGCTCCGGTAACGTGGGGGCCAGGCAACTCTCCGAGATCTGCCGGCAACTGGAGATTTGCGCGCGTGAGAATCGCATGCGTGATACCGATAGTCTGTCCACATCATTCCAGCAGGTATCACGCGCAACCCTCAATGAAATCCGCGAACGGATCAAGGCGGCCCCATGAACGAGCCTGTAAGGATTCTGCTGGCTGACGACGATGTAACCGCGCTCATGCTGATGACCGCTGCCCTGGAGGCGGCAGATTTCATGGCGATCAGAGCCGAGGATGGTGAACAGACACTGGCATGTTTCGCCCAAACACCTTGCGACATGGTGCTGCTGGATGTGGACATGCCCGGCATGGATGGTTTCGAGACCTGCCGACGCCTGCGCCACCTGGCCGGTGACGAACTGCCCATCGTCATGGTCACCGGCATGGATGATGTGGACTCCATTGCCCGTGCCTTCGAGGCTGGCGCCACCGACTTCATCTCCAAACCCATCCACTGGAACCTCATCGGACACCGGATCAAGTACCTGTGGCGCACACATCTCACCCGACTTGATCTGCAACGGGCCAATGCTCGCAATGCCGCCATCCTGAGTGCGCTACCGGATACCCTCCTCCGGCTCAGTGATGACGGCACCGTGCTGGACCGACTGGCAGGGCACCATGATCAGGCCCACCCCGGACCCGGAGCCAGTCTGCAGGACAGCCTGCCCGAGGAGGTTTCCCGGGCTTATACGGAAGCCATACAACAGGCGCGTTCAGCCGGCGAGCTGCAGGATATTGAATACTCGCTTCAGGAGGTGGACGGGCCCGTTCGCTACTTTGAGACCCGTATCGTGATCATCGACGATCAGGAAACACTCTGCCTTATTCGAGACATCACACGACGCAAGGAAGCCGACGATGAAATACACCGACTGGCCTATTACGACACGCTGACGGGGTTGGCGAATCGCCAGCATCTCGTGGATCGCCTGGAGGGTGAAATCCGTCGCGCCCAAGGCAGTGCCCGTCAGCTGGGCGTGCTGTTCCTGGACCTGGATGGCTTCAAACAGATCAACGACACGCTGGGCCACGCCACGGGGGATGTCTTGCTGCAGCATGCCTCCCACCGCCTGCGACTGGGTGTGCGTCCCACGGATACGGTCTCCCGCCCCTCGATTCAGCATCAGAACATCAGTCTGGCCCGCCTTGGAGGGGATGAATTCACCGTCATCATTCCAGACATGAACCATCCCGAAGATGCCCTGGCGGCAGCCCACCGGATACAGGAACTCATGCGACAGCCATTCTTCATTGCAGATCGGGAGATGGTCGTCACCGCCAGTATCGGCATTGCCGTGTTTCCCGATGATGGGGAAGATGCAGACACACTGCTCAAACATGCCGACACGGCCATGTACCATGCCAAATTCCTGGGGCGCAACAATGCTCAGTTTTACAGCCCCTCGCTCACCCATGAGGCCATGCGGCGTCTGAACATGGAGAGTGACCTGCGCCGCGCCCTGGAATCACAGGAGTTTTTCCTCGTCTATCAACCCCAGGTGGACCTGCAGACCGGGAAAATCCACTCCGTCGAAGCCCTGATCCGCTGGATGCACCCGCAGCAGGGGTTGATATCCCCCGTGGAGTTCATCCCCCTGGCCGAAGCCAATGGGCTGATCGTCCCCATTGGCGAGTGGGTCTTGCGCATGGCCTGCCAGGACGCCGCTCGCTGGCAGGCCATGGGCTTGCCGCTGGAGATGGCAGTCAACCTCTCCCCGGTGCAATTCAGAAACGGCAGCCTGACGCGCAAGGTGCGGGACATCCTTGAGGACACCGGCCTGGGTGCCGAATTCCTTGAACTGGAGATCACGGAAACCATACTCATGGACGAGAGCATCACCACACTGCAAACCCTGCATGAACTGCAGGAACTGGGGGTCAAATTCTCTCTCGATGATTTCGGCACCGGCTACTCATCCATGAGCTACCTGACACGGCTGCCTTTGAACAACCTCAAGGTGGACCGCAGCTTCGTCAGTGGACTACCCCATGATCCCGGCAGCCTGGCGATCATAAGAGCCATTATTTCCTTGAGTGAAAGCATGGGCTTCACGGTCACCGCAGAGGGAGTGGAAAACCTGGAGCAGGTGAAGATCCTGATGCAGCAGTCCTGTCATACTCTCCAGGGGTATTACTTCAGCAAGCCGGTTTCGGCAGACCAGATCCCAGCCTTGCTTGGCCAGGGCTGGGATTTTGATCGTCTCTCATAACATCATGAGTGCCCATGTCATGGACAGGTTCGCAGCCCACAGACGCATCCCCGTCATTTCCTGTCTTCTGATCATCTTCTGTGGTGCCAGTGCCCACGCGCAGGACTCGGACATTGAGCGTTTTCTTGAACTGTCTCTGGAAGACCTGCTCCAGCAGGAGGTGATCTCCGCCAGCCGTGGCGCCCAGCCCCTGTCCGATGTGGCCGCCGCCGTGCACGTCATCACCGCTGAGGACATCCGGCGATCGGGGGCCCGCTCCCTGCCGGAGGCCCTGCGCCTGGCTCCGGGTGTGGATGTGGCCCGTATCAGCGCGGATCGCTGGGCAGTCTCCATCCGCAGTCATACGGAATACCTCTCCAACAAACTCATGGTGCTGGTGGATGGGCGCAGCGCCTACAGCCCCAACTTTTCCGGTGTACTCTGGAATACGCTACCGATCCCCCTGGCGAACATCGAGCGCATCGAAGTCATCCGGGGGCCGGGGGGAGCCGTCTGGGGTGTGAACGCGGTCAATGGTGTCATCAACATCATCACCCGCTCATCCCACACCACCCATGGCACGCTGGTCAGCGCCGGGTATGGTGATGATGTCGGCCCGTTCAGCCTGGTGAGACAGGGAGGCAGCCTGGGAGAAGACAGCAGCTTCAACGTGTATGTGCAAAACACTGGCCAGCGTGATTCCCTCAAGGAATCCGGCGATGATCACCGCGACCAAGCCAATCACCTGTCGGCCGGGTTTCGCATGGATGGAGACGAGACGGCGGGCCGATGGATGGTGTCCGGCAATCTCTATAGAACGGAGTCGGATGGGATCGGTGTTGTCAGGGATCCTTTCCAGCCTCCTCCCCTGTACCGACGGGTGGAAAACATCACCGACCGTTTCTCTGGCGCTGATCTACAAACCAGCATGACCCGGAAGACTTCGGAGCGCTCTGAAATCAGACTCAATGCCTCCTGGAGTTACTCCGATCTGGAAGCAACCATGCTGGCGGATCAACAGCAGCATATCGTTGATCTGGAATTACAGCAGCGTATCGGTTTTTCGGGCCAGCACACGCTCACCTGGGGTGCCGGATATCGCTGGTATCAGGACAGCATCTCCGACGGCCTGACCACTCGCATCGAGCAGTCCAGGGAAACCCTGCACATTGCCAGCCTGTTTGCTCAGGATGAGATTGAACTGACCGAGGGGCTGAGACTGACGCTTGGCGGCAGACTGGATCACAATAGCTACACCAGCAGCGAAATCCAGCCCACCATCCGCATACTGTGGAACATGACGCCCCAACACAGCCTGTGGAGTTCACTCTCCCAGGCCAAACGCATTCCTTCACGGGGGGAACGCACAGCAGACTACATCCTGACGGTGGCACCACCCGGCGTGGTCTCGTTTGACTCACCGCTGGATGACTCAGTGGCCGGCCTGCCGATACAGGGTGAGGTTCGCGGTAACGATCGTTTTGGGTCGGAACGCCTGACGGCGTTCGAGGCAGGTTACCGGGGGCAGCTCTCCCCCGAAGTCTATCTGGACGTGACCGCCTTCATGCATCGTTACGACAATCTCAGAACGGCCACGGTGATCACCGATCCCGACGATCTCCTGATCAGTGAAGATCGTCAATACCTGATCGCCCCCAATGATTTCATCAATACCGGCGAACTCACCGTAACGGGTGTGGAGCTTTCAGGCGACTGGAGGCCCACGGAGAGGCTGCGTTTCCAGCTCGCCTACAGCTTCAATGACACGGGTGAATTCACGGGAGGGGATCAGCTGTTTTCCAGCTTCATCCCCAGGCACATCACCTCGTTGCGCAGTTCATGGAGCCTCAATCACCACACGGATCTGGACATGTGGGTCAGGCACGTGGACTCGCGTGACCGACCCTTCCTCACCCCGCTGGATGACTATACCACCATGGATCTCAGGGTGGCCTGGCGACCGGACAGCGCGATAGAGCTGGCCCTGGTGGCGCAGAACCTGCTGGATTCCGAACGAACCGAGTATTTTTCCGTGACCCCAACGTTCCAGCCAGCCCAGACGCGTCGGGGTGTTTACGGGCAGATCAGGCTCAGCTTCTGACCAAACCCAACGCCGTCGGCACTCAGGGGGAACGGGTGGGGGCGGGTGGGAACCGGTTCAGCCCCTGCCCCGTCGGACACTCCTCCAGCAGCACGCAGTCATTGCAACGGGGGCGGGGCCGGCACACGTCCTTGCCATGGATCACGATCACCGCATGCAACTCATTGAGCATCGGCACATCATCACCGATCACGGCTTCCACCGAGGCCCTCAGACTCTCGTAAGGCTCATCGCCGTCGGCCATGCCCAGCCGTGAGAACAGTCGTCGGGTGTAGGCATCCACCACGAACACCGGACGCTCAAAGGCGTACAGCAGGATGTCATCGGCGGTTTCCGGCCCCACCCCGTTCACCGACAGCAGCTTGGTACGCAGCATGCCGGTATTCCAGGCGCTCAGGACCGCCTCACCGCCCTGCTCCAGGTACCACTGACAAAAGGACCGCAGGCGCTTGGACTTCACATTGAAATAGCCGGAAGGGCGGATCAGTACCCCCAGCTCTTCGGGTGGTAACGCCAGGATCCGCTCAGGCGTAAGCACCTCGGCCCTTTTGAGGTTGGCGATGGCCTGTTCCACGTTACTCCAGGCGGTGTTCTGGGTGAGGATGGCACCCACCATCACCTCGAACCCGCTGTCGCCAGGCCACCAGTCCAGGGGGCCGTGGTGCTCGGAGAGACGATCAAACACCTGTTTCAGGCGCTGCGCATTCACTGCCTTGGGAGACGGCGGGTGCCGGGCGGGCGGGCGATCCGCGCGGGTTTACGGGGGCGCTTCCATTTCAGGTCCAGTTCCGAGTACAGGCGTTTCATCTCGTCCGGCGCCAGCTCCCGCCAGCGCCCCGAACGCAGACCCTGATCCAGTTCCACCGGCCCATAGCGCACCCGGATGAGGCGACTCACCGTCACCCCTTGAGATTCCCACAACCGGCGCACTTCCCGGTTGCGCCCCTCACGCAGGACCACGTGATACCAGTGATTGGCGCCGGTGCCGCCGGCCTCGCGGATTTCATCGAAACGGGCTTCACCGTCATCCAGGGTGACCCCCTCCTGGAGGCGCTGGATCACGGCCGGATCCACCTCACCCAGCACCCGCACGGCGTATTCCCTTTCCATCTGACGGGAGGGATGCATCATGCGGTTGGCCAGCTCCCCGTCCGTGGTGAACAGCAGCAGGCCCGAGGTATTGATGTCGAGCCGGCCCACGCTGATCCAGCGGCCCTTGCGCAGCCTGGGCAGGTGATCGAATACGGTGACCCGTCCTTCCGGGTCGGACCGCGTGCTCACCTCCCCCTCGGGCTTGTGGTAGGCCAGCACCCGCAGATCCGGCGACTCCACGGTGACCGGGCGACCCTGGATGGCGATCTCGTCATCGGGCCCTGCCTGATCGCCCACCTTGGCCACCTTGCCATTGACGGTGATCCAGCCCTGGGCAATCCAGCGCTCCACTTCGCGGCGCGAGCCCAGGCCCGCCTGGGCGAGCAGTTTGTGGAGGCGTTCGGTCATGAAGGATTCCGTGGATAGACAGTCAGTGGATGGAAGGTGAAACCGGGGAGACACTGACAGTGCTCCCCATGGGCTGAGTAGTATGAGGCAAGCCGCAGGTCTTTTCGAGACCGGCCATCTCACCCCAGCAGGAGCGGCGAGCACACCTACCCTACCCCCCTGATAACGGATCCAGGTCCTTCAACTCCGCCAATGTGGGCAGCTCATCCAGCGACTTGAGGTTGAAATAATCCAGAAACCCGCGGGTGGTCCCGAACAGCGCCGGGCGCCCGGGCAGCTCCTTGTGCCCCACCACGCGAATCCACTCCCGCTCGGTGAGCGTGCGAATGATGTGGGAGCTCACCGCCACCCCTCGCACTTCCTCGATCTCCGCGCGGGTGATGGGCTGCCGGTAAGCGATCAGGGCCAGGGTTTCCAGCAGCGCCCGGCCGTAACGGGGAGGTTTCTCCTCCCATAGCCGGGACACCCACGGGGCCAGCTCCTCATCCACCTGGAAACGGTAACCGCTGCCCACCTCCTTGAGGTGATAGCCGCGATCCCGACAGGACTCGGCAATCTCCCTGAGGGCCTCACGGATGCTGGCCCGCTCGGGCCGGGTGGCATCGGCCTCGAACAGCCGTTCCAGCTCTTCAACGGACAGGGGGCGTTGCGCCGCCATCAGGGCGCCTTCCAGAATGCGTTGCAGTCGTTCGGGTGTCATGTGTTCGGCTGTGTGTCGCCGGCATCATCCCAGCCGGGATTGGGGCCCGCCGGGCGCAGGTAGATGGGCGCATACACCTCAGCCTGCACCCACTCCACCAGATGCCCCTTGATCAATTCCAGGATGGCGAGAAAGGTGACCACCACCCCCCGTCGCCCCTCCTCCACGGTGAACAGGGCGCAGAACTCCACATGACCCCGCTCACCCAGGGAGGCCAGCACCCGGCTCATGCGCTCGCGCACCGAGAGTGGTTCCCGCTGGATCTGGTGGTGGCTGAACATATCGGCCCGCCCCAGTACCTCACGAAAGGCCTGTAGCAACTCGTCCAGGCCCACGTCCGGCAGGGGCTTTTCATGATGCATGGGAGGCGGTTCCATGGCGGCCATGAAGATATCCCGCTCCAGGCGCGCCAGGTCGTCCAGATCCTCAGCCGCCTGCTTGAAACGCTCATACTCCTGCAGACGACGCACCAGGGCCGCGCGGGGATCCTCCTCGTCCTCCACCTCGGCAGCACGTGGCAGCAGCATGCGGGATTTGATCTCCGCCAGTACCGCTGCCATCACCAGGTATTCCGCCGCCAGCTCCAGACGCAGTTCCTGCATGAGCTCGATGTACTTCATGTACTGCCGGGTGATCTCGGCGATGGGGATATCCAGTACATCCAGGTTCTGGCGGCGGATCAGATACAGCAGCAGATCCAGCGGACCCTCGAAGGTCTCAAGAAAGACCTCCAGGGCGTCCGGCGGGATATACAGATCCTTGGGCGTGAGGGTCAGCGGCTCGCCACGGACCCGGGCTGTGACCGCCTCCCCCTCCCCTGCGCCCTCGTGCGCAGGCGAAGGGACGGACAAGCCATCGTTCATCGGTAGGCCAGCCCCATGGCGCGCCGGACCTCTTCCAGGGTATCCCGGGCAATGTCGCGAGCGGCTTCGCAGCCCTCTGCCACCACGGAGCGCACCAGGTTGGGATCGGACTCATAGTCCCGGGCACGGGCCTGCATGGGGCCCAGTTCGGCCAGCACCCCATCCACCACCGGCTGCTTGCACTCAAGGCAGCCGATACCGGCCGAGCGACAGCCCTCCTGCACCCAGTTGTGTACGTCTTCGGTGGTGTACACCTGATGCAGCTGCCATACGGGGCATTTGTCGGGATCACCCGGATCGGTGCGACGCACGCGGGCCGGGTCGGTGGGCATGGTGCGGATCTTCTTTTCCACATCCGCCGGCTCGTCGCGCAGGGAGATGGTGTTGCCGTAGGACTTGGACATTTTCTGCCCATCCAGCCCGGGCATCTTGGAGGCCTTGGTGAGCAGCGGCTGGGGCTCGGGGAGAATGATGCGACCACCCCCTTCCAGATACCCGAACAGGCGCTCCCGATCCCCCAGAGAGATGTTCTGCTGAGTCTCCAGCAGGGCGCGAGCCACATCCAGGGCCTCGTCCTCGCCCTTCTCCTGGTAGCGCCGGCGCAGATCCCGGTACATGCGGGCGTTCTTCTTGCCCATCTTGTCCACCGCCGCCTCGGCCTTGTCCTCAAAGCCGGGCTCGCAGCCGTAGAGGTGATTGAAGCGCCGGGCCACCTCGCGGGTTACCTCCAGGTGAGACACCTGATCCTCGCCCACCGGCACAAGACCGGCCTTGTAGATGAGCACATCGGCACTTTGCAGCAAGGGATAACCCAGGAACCCATAGGTGGCCAGGTCCAGCTCCTTGAGCTTCTCCTGCTGATCCTTGTAGGTGGGCACCCGCTCCAGCCAGCCCAGAGGCGTGATCATGGAAAGCAGCAAGTGCAACTCCGCATGCTCCGGCACGCGGGACTGAATGAAGATCCGCGAGGAACCCGGGCTGACCCCGGCCGCCAGCCAGTCCACCACCATCTCCCATACGCTCTCACCGAGCACGCGCGGGTCTTCGTAATGAGTGGTCAGGGCGTGCCAGTCGGCAACGAAATACAGGCACTCGTAGGAGTGCTGCAGTTCAACCCAGTTTTTGAGAACGCCGTGATAATGGCCCAGGTGCAGCCGGCCCGTGGGACGCATGCCCGACAGGACGCGCTGATTTTGTGTCGGCAGGGAACTCAAGTGGACTCCTCACACATGATGTTGGATAAACGAATCGGTTAACGCCAGGATGGCAGGGCAAACACGGTCTGGAGCAGGTCCACGAAGAAACCGTAAACCGGGAACAGGATGGCCCCCAGAATGCCCGTAAACAGAAGAATCAGGATGATCACCAGCCCGTAAGGCTCCAGGCGCTCATAGCGAGCCGCCACCCGGGGCGGCAGAAAACCGGCTACCACGCGCCCTCCATCCAGCGGTGGCAGGGGCAGCATATTGAGCACCATGAGCAGGATATTGATGGTGATCCCCGCAATGCCCATGTAGAACAGTGGCGTGGCCACCCAGTCCACGGTGCCCTGCAGCAGCACGGAAAGCTTGATCATCAGGGCCCAGAAGATGGCCATGAGCAGATTGGCGGTGGGCCCGGCCACGGCCACGATGGCCATGTCGCGCTGTGGATTCCTGAGATTGTTGGTATTCACCGGCACGGGCTTGGCCCAGCCGAAGACAAACGGCGGCGCCGGGGTGAGCGCAGTGAACAGCAACAGACCAATGGGCACCAGCACGGTCCCCACCGGGTCGATGTGCTTCAAGGGGTTGGCCGTGAGCCGGCCCAGCATCTTGGCCGTGGGGTCGCCCAGCTGCTTGGCCACCAGGCCATGAGAGGCCTCGTGCAGGGTGATGGCAAAGAGTACCGGCAGGGCCCAGATGGCGATGATCTGCAAGATGCCGTCCATGGGGCCCTATTCCTCAAGACCCGGGGGTACTTCACCCCGGCCGCGCCGCATGAGCCGGGGTACATCCCCCTCGAGATCGATCACCGTGGTGGGCTCCAGGCTGCAGGCGCCAGCGTCGATCACCAGATCCACCAGCGGCATCATGCGTTCACGGATCTCGAAGGTGTCGGACATGGGATGATCATCGCCCGGCAGTTCCAGGGTGCTGCTCATCAGGGGTTGTCCCACCGCCTCCAGCAACGCCTGGGAGATGGGATGATCGGGGATACGCAGCCCCACGGTCTTGCGTTTGGGGTGCTGCAGGCGTCTGGGCACCTCGTGGGTGGCCTTGAGCAGGAAGGCATAAGGTCCCGGCGTGAGTGCCTTGAGCAGCCGGTAGGCACTGTTGTCCACCTTGGCATACACCGAGATCTCCGAGAGATCGCGACATACCAGGGTGAGGTGATACTGATCATCCAGTTGGCGAATGCGGCGAATACGTTCCATCCCCGCCTTGTTGCCCATGGCACACCCCAGGGCATAGCAGGAATCGGTGGGGTAGACGATGACGCCACCCTCCAGCACCACGTCCGCCGCCTGCTTGATCAGGCGCGCCTGGGGGTCTACCGGATGGATCTCGATCACGCGACTCATGCTGTCTCCCTGAGCGGTCGGAAGTTGAACCCGCAAGTTTATCAGACCCAGCGGCCATCGCCCGAATGGTTTCTCCCGGCTTGAATGTCATCACATACCGCCAGAGCTTTTCCCCGTGGGAATTGTATCCCATGGGAGCCACAACACCCTGTGGGAGCGGCCCTTGGCCGCGAAGGCTTCGCTGGGCCGCGGCACCCTGGGTTCAGGGCATCGGGGTGAACCTCGGTGGGGCCGTGCCTCCGTCCGCGGGACGCCGTGAATACATCCCTGTAGGCTTGACCGTCGCATCCATGCGACGAACACCCGCTCCCGGAGACACGACCCCACCGAGGTCCGGACACTGTTGAGGCTTTCGGATGCCATTCGCGGCCAGGGGCCGCTCCCACAGGATGCGCTGGGCTTCGGATACTGCCGGGTCTTGCTGGCGTGGCGGGCGCTGTATTCCATGGACTGGGTGGGTTACCCTTCCCGACGTTTATCCGTTGCCCGCCAGGAGGTGCTTGATGCTCTACGCCATCATCAGTCAGGACGTGGAAGACAGTCTGGAAAAACGCCGCTCGGCCCGCCCTGCCCATCTGGAGCGCCTGCAGACCCTGCAGGATGGCGGTCGTCTCGTGCTGGCCGGCCCCTATCCGGCCATCGACAGCGCCGATCCGGGTCCCGCGGGCTTCACCGGCAGCCTGGTGGTGGCCGAATTCGACTCTCTGGACGCCGCTCAGGCCTGGGCCGATACCGACCCCTACGTGGCCGCAGGCGTGTATGCCCAGGTCACCGTCAAGCCCTTCAAGAAGGTCTTTCCCTGAACGCTGAGCAGGATCATTCCAAGGACATTCATTCCATGACCCGATTCAAGTCTCTCCCGCTGCTGGCCGCCGTGATCCTCGCCCTGGGCGCCTGCTCATCGGAACCGTCGCCAGACCAGCGCGCTGACCACAGTGACGCCATGGCCGTGGTCAATGACATCCCCATCACCGATCGGGACCTCACCGATTTCCTGCAACTCCGGCAGATGTCCGGGCATCATCACGGAGAATTGCAATCGCCGGAGTCGGCCCTGGATGAGATGGTGAACATGGAGTTGCTGCGCCAGGAAGCTCTTGAAAAGGGTCTGCATGAGGACCCGGAGATCCTTCGCCAACTGGAGCGTACCCGCACCAATCTGCTGGTCAACACACTGGTGGAGCGCTACCTGGAGGAACAGGATTTCTCCGAGGCAGAACTGCGGGCCGAGTATGACCGACAGATCGCGGCTCTGGACGCCCGGGAATATCGGGCCCGGCATATCCTGGTCGACAGCGAGGAAGAGGCCCGGGTGCTGATCGAGGCCCTGGATCAGGGGGATTCGTTCCCGGATCTGGCCCGGGAATATTCCCAGGACACCTCTGCCGAGGCCGGTGGCGACCTGGGCTGGTTCCGCCTGGACATGATGGTACCGGAGTTCTCCGAAGCGCTGGCCTCACTGGAGGCCGGTGAATACTCCGACTCACCGGTGGAATCCCAGTTCGGCTGGCATGTGATCCTGCATGAGGAAAACCGCGAACTGACCCTGCCCACCTTCGAGGCATCCCGGGATCGCCTGGAACAGATCCTGGCCACCGAGGCACTGCAGGGCTACGTGGACGATTTGCGCGAACGGGCGACCATCGAGATTCACGAAGATCGGGTGCGGTAAATCAGGGGCGCGTTTGTGGAGCCCCCCAAGGGAGGCTCCACTTTGCCTCGCGCACCCGTCAGGCGATCAACCCACCCAGTTCCCGCGTCTTCTCCCGCATCAACCCGGCATCCCCCCGGGCTTCCACGTTGAGACGAATCACCGGTTCGGTATTGGAGGCCCGCAGGTTGAAGCGCCACTCGGCAAATTCCATGCTGAGCCCATCGGTGTCGTCCAGTTGCGGCCCCTGGGGAAGATAGAACTGCGTCACCCGCTCCAGGGTGGTGGGCACATCCTCCACCCGATAATTGATCTCGCCGCTGCAGGGGTAGGCCCGGATACGCTCCTCCACCAGGGCGGACAGCGGCTTGCCCGTGAGACTCATGCGCTCGGCGGTCAGGAGCCAGGGGATCATGCCGCTGTCGCAATAGCTGAAATCACGGAAGTAATGGTGGGCTGACATCTCCCCCCCGTAGAGGGCGTCTTCCCGCCGCATGCGCTCCTTGATGAAGGCATGACCCGTCTTGCTCATCACCGGTACACCGCCAGCAGCCTGCACCATCTGCTGCGTGTTCCAGGTGAGCCGTGGATCATGAACGATGCGTGAGCCCGGCTGTTTCTCCAGCATCTGCGACGCCAGCAGGCCCACCATGTAATAGCCTTCCACGCACTCGCCCCGCTCATCGAAGAGAAAGCAGCGATCGAAATCCCCATCCCAGGCAATCCCCAGGTCGGCACCATGGGCCACCACGGCCTCGCCGGTGACGGCGCGATTCTCCGGCAACAGCGGGTTGGGAATGCCATTGGGAAAACGCCCATCGGGTGCATGGTGGATGCGGGTCACACGAAACGGCAGCCGTGCCGCCAGGGCATCAAAGGTAGGCCCAGCGGCACCATTGCCGGCATTCACCAGCAGGTGCAACGGACGCAAGGTCGACAATTCCACAAAACCGAGGACCCGCTCCACGTAGCCTTGCATCACATCCAGGCTGCGATCCTCACCGGGCACATCCGCCACCGGCCCGGGATCCCCTTCCCGGACCCGTCGCTCGATCTCCTTGAGCCCGGTATCCCCGCTGATGGGGATGGCCTGCCCGCGCACCAGCTTCATGCCGTTGTAGTCCATGGGGTTGTGGCTGGCCGTGACCATGATGCCGCCGCCCATGCCATCAAGGGACGCAGCATGGTAGACCGTCTCGGTGCCGCACAGGCCCAGAGAGCGGGTATGCACGCCGGCGTCGTTCAGGCCCCGGATCACGGCCTGGGCCAGTTCCGGGCTGCTGAGGCGGATATCCTGCCCCACCGCCACCGCCCCCGTGGGGGCGATCACTCTGGCGTAGGCTCGACCGATACGGTAGGCCAGGTCAGGGTTGAGTTCACTGGGGATGCGCCCACGGATATCGTAGGCCTTGAAACAGGGCAGCGGCGCGGACATGGGAAACCTGTCGTCTTGAGTGGGCTTGAACGTTCAGACCTTGTAGAAATCCCGGTACCAGCGCACGAAGTTTTCCACTCCCTGCTCCACCGGGGTGGCGGGCCGATAGCCCACGTCGGCCACCAGGTCCTGCACATCCGCGTAGGTATCCGGTACATCGCCGGGTTGCAGTGGCAGGAGGTTCTTCTCTGCCTTGCGCCCCAGACAATCCTCCAGCACCTGGATGTAGTGAAGCAGTTCCACCGGTTGATTGTTGCCGATGTTGTAGAGGCGATACGGGGCGAAACTGGTGGCTGAATCCGGGTTGTCGCCGGACCACTCCGGGTTGGGCTCTGCCACCTTGTCCAGGGTGCGGATCACGCCTTCCACGATGTCGTCGATGTAGGTGAAATCGCGGCGGTGCTGGCCATAGTTGAAGACATCGATGGGTTTGCCTTCCAGGATATTGCGGGTGAACATGAACAGGGCCATGTCCGGTCGCCCCCAGGGGCCATACACCGTGAAGAAGCGCAGCCCTGCCGTGGGCAGGCCGTAAAGCGAACTGTAGGTATGTGCCATGAGTTCGTTGGCCTTCTTGCTGGCCGCATACAGGCTCATGGGATGGTCCACGTTATCGTGCACCGTGAAGGGCATGGTGGTGTTGGCCCCGTACACGGAACTGGAGGAGGCATACACCAGATGCTCCACCCCGTGGTGCCGACACCCCTCAAGGATGTTGATGAACCCTACCAGGTTGGTTTCCACATAGGCGTGGGGGTTCTCCAGGGAATAGCGCACCCCCGCCTGAGCCGCCAGGTTGACCACCCGCTGTGGCTTGTGACGGGCGAAGGTCTCCTCCATCACGGCCCGATCGGCAATATCGGCCCGCACCTCGGTGAATCCGGCATGGTCCTTGATGCGATCCAGCCGGGCCAGCTTGAGGTTCACGTCATAGTAGTCGTTGAGGTTATCGACACCGATGACCTCATCTCCCCGATCCAGTAGCCGCATGGCCAGGGCCGAACCGATGAATCCGGCGGTGCCGGTCACGAGAACCTTCATATCATCCTGCCTTGGTTGTCAATTTGGGCTGTGCCGTCGCAAACCACCGCTCGCCGTGGCTTACAGGCTCCAGTAGCGAGTGATTTGCGGGATGTCGTCGGGATGCAGGGCTGATTTCACGTCCAGCAACACACCGCCCTCGCTCAGGCGCGTGCAGAGGGCACCCGCCCCATCTTCCAGGTAGGCCCGATGGGGTACGGCCAGGATCAGACCGTCCAGTTCCGTGAAGGCATCCAGGTCGACCAGTTCCAGGTCGTATTCATGGCGCGCCTCTTCCGGGTCGGCCAGGGGATCGTGCACCAGTGGTTCGATACCGAACTGACGCAACTCGCGGATGATGTCCGGCACCCGTGAATTGCGCAGGTCCGGTACGTTCTCCTTGAAGGTGAGCCCCAGCACGCCCACACGACCGCGTTTCACCGGGTGATCCTGCTCGATGAGAAGCTTGACGAGGCGCTGGGCGATATAGGCTCCCATGCCATCGTTGATGCGCCGCCCGGCCAGGATCACCTGGGGGTAGTAACCCACGGCCTTGGCCTTGGCGGTGAGGTAATAGGGGTCCACGCCGATGCAGTGCCCGCCCACCAGGCCAGGGCTGAAGGGCAGGAAGTTCCACTTGGTGCCCGCCGCCTCCAGGACGTCCTTGGTGCGGATGTCCAGGCGATCGAAGATCAATGCCAGCTCGTTCATCAGGGCAATGTTCAGGTCTCGCTGGGTATTCTCGATCACCTTGGCGGCCTCGGCCACCTTGATGGTGGGGGCATTGTGCACGCCGGCCTCGACAATGCGACCGTAAGCCTCGGCCACCCGGTCCAGCGTTTCCGCGTCCTCGCCAGAGACCACTTTCACGATGCGGGTCAGGGTATGTTCCTTGTCACCCGGATTGATGCGCTCCGGGGAGTAACCCAGCTTGAAGTCCTCGCCCTGTCGCAGACCGGACACCCGGGCCAGAATGGGACCGCAGATCTCCTCGGTCACGCCCGGATATACGGTGGATTCAAATACCACCACGGCGCCGGGAGTGAGCATCTGCCCCACGGTCTCACAGGCCTTCATCACCGGGGTGAGGTCCGGCTGGCGGTTTTCGTCGATGGGGGTGGGCACGGTCACCACGAAGAAGGTGCAGCCCTTGAGATCGGCCGGGTCCCGCGTGTAGAGCAGATCGTGCTCCGCCAATTCCTCGGGCGTGACCTCAGCGGTATAGTCGTGCCCTTCCCTGAGGGTGTTGATACGCCGTTCGCTGATGTCAAAACCGATGGTGCCAGGATAGTGGCGGGCGAACCCCAGGGCCACAGGGAGCCCCACATAACCCAGTCCAATGACGCCGATCTTTTCGCTCATGAGAGCATCCTTCCAGGCCGTTTCCTCGATGCCGGAAAGATACCGCAAATGCCGGAGCCGCGCGACCTCGCACCACCGCCCGGCAACCCGCACTTTCGGGCTCCCGGGATCTTGGCTATTCTATATGACCCTTGAGCCGGCCCCTGCCAACGCAGGCATACCCTCATCGTCCCGGCCCATCATGCCCCGGTAGCTCAGCTGGATAGAGCGTCCCCCTCCTAAGGGGAAGGTCGCAGGTTCGAACCCTGCCCGGGGCGCCATTCTTTCAGGCAGCCACCCTGCCCCATCATGGAGGTTTCAATGTCCAACCATAGCCCGCAGTCACGCATCCCCGGAATACACCGCCTTGCCCTGGTATCCGGTTTGGCCGCCATGGCCCTGCTGATGCTGCCATGGGGCGCAAGTGCCAACGAGCCCACCCGCACCACGCACCAGGACTGGCAAAGCGTATGCCTGGAGGTTGAGGGTACCGAGCGTTGCCAGATTCAGCAGACCCTGGAGATGGATGGTGCCGAAGGGCGCGGGCCCGCCATGCAGGTGAACATCCGCGACATGCGCGATGGCACCCGCATCATCGAGGTGTTGCTGCCCCTGGGGCTGGATCTGCGGGCGGGTATTGTCATGCAGGTGGACGACGGTGACGAATACAACGCGCCGTTTCTTACCTGCTTCGAACAAGGATGCCTCACGGCACGCACGCTGGACCCGGAACTGGAAGAGGCCATGCGCGCGGGAACCAACATGCGGGTGGGTTTCCGGCCCTTCAACAGCGAGCAGATCCTCGTGGCCGATGTCTCTCTGATGGGCTTCACGGCGGCCAGTCGCGAGATC